>DATCCR010000128.1:0-8308 GCA_036511155.1 Acidimicrobiales bacterium | reverse complement strand
AGCTCGTGATGGCGCTGCCGCCGTCACTGGCCGGTGCCGTCCACGACACCTGGGCCGAGGTGTCGCCGGCTACGGCCGACACGCCGGTCGGGGCGCCGGGCGCCGTCGGGCCACCACCCGTGACGTTGACCGTCCATCGGGCGGACGGGGCCACGTACGTCGGCACCGGGCCGGTGGCGCCCTGGTTGAGGAAGGACGCCAGGTCCGTCGGGTAGGCGTCGAGCACGAGCGTGCCGATGGTGACGACGCTGGTCACGACGACGAACTCGGTCTCGAACGAGCTCACCGAGCCGGAGGACGCGTCCACGTGCCAGGTGGCCGAGACCGTCGGCAGGCTCAGCTGCGAGCCACCGAGCACCAGGGTGCCGGCGTTGAGGGATGTCTCGATGTACGGGAACGTGGTGTGGAAGTTGCCGGTCTGGTTGGCCGTGCACGTGTTGGGCACGAAGCCCATGGCCGCGGTGCACAACGTGGCCGTGTACCTGCCGGTGGTAGCGGAGTCACCACCGGTCACGTTCAGGGTGCCGGGGACCAGCGTCAGGCCCGTGGGCACGGGGGTGATCGCCTGGTAGCCACCGATGGCGGCCACGGTGAAGCCCGCATTGACCGACGGGAGGTCGGCCTCGGTGGGCGACGTCACCGACGTGAAGGTGGAGCCGGAGGCGGCGCTCGGCGGCACCACGATGCCGGCGCCGGTGTCATTGACGACCGCCACTGCGACGCCGGCGGCATGCAGCTGGTTGCCCACGAAGAACCCGCCGACCGCCGGGGTGAAGGTCAGCGTCCCCGGCATGCACGAGGCTGACGGGGCGGTCTGGCAGATCTGGAAGGTTGCCGTCTGGACGCCCGTGGTGGTCGTCGTGCGGTTCCACACGGTGCTCGGGCCGGTGCCCGTGGTCTCCACGTGGCTGACCGGCGTCGACTGCACCGGGAGGTAGATCAGCTGCCCACCCACTGCGCTGAGCGAGCCCGATAACGGCTGCACCGTGACGGACGCGCTGGCCGGGTTGATGGTGCCGCCGCCGGTCACCAGGGATGCGGCGTTGAAGCTCAGCGCCTGGTAGGGGATGGCGGTACCGGTGCCCGAGGCGGAAAGGGCGGGGGCGAATGCCACCGTGAACGAGCCGTTGGTGCCGGAGGTGACCGGGTAGTCGCCGGTGGTGAGTCCGTTGGTGAACCCGGTCAGGTAGACCTTCTGGCCCTGGAACCACGAACCGACGGCCGACAGGGTGACCACGCCGGACGCCTGCGCGGTGGCCGTCACGGAAGCCGCGGTGACCGTCGTCAGCACCAGCACGGTGCCGGTGCTGGAGCCCGAGAGTGCCGGAGCGAAGGTGACCGTGAAGGTGCCGGTGCCGCCGCTGGCGATCGTGTAGTTGCCCGAGGTGAGTCCGTTGGTGAACCCGGACAGGGCGATGTGCTGGCCCGTCACCCAGGCCCCGATGGCCGTGACGGTCACGGTCGTGCCGGACTGGCTGGTGCCCGTTGCCGGGACATTGCTGCCCGGCGAGTTGGCGTAGGAGGCGTTGCCGTTGCTCACGGCGAGGGTGCCGCTGTAGGCGTAGTGGTCGGCCGCCGTGACCGGCGAGGTGGTGCCGCCGGCGGTCACGGTGATGTCAGCCGTGCCCGATCCGGCAGGAGCGATGGCGGTGATCGAGTTGAGGCCGTTCACGAGGAACGAGGTGGCCGCGGTGGCGCCGAAGGCCACGGCGGTCACCTTGTCGAATCCGCTACCGGCGATGGTGACCTGCGTGCCGCCACCGGTCGGGCCGCCGGCCGGGTTGGCCACCGTGGTGACGCCGGTGACCGCAGGGGGGCCGACATAGCTGAAGGAGTCGAGCGTGGGGTTGGCAACGGTCGCCGAATTGGGCGTCGTCACCGTGACGTTGACCGCACCGGAGATGCCGGCCGGCGACACGGCGGTGATCTGGGAATTCGAGTTGACCGTGAACGACGAGGCCGCCGTGGCGCCGAACTGCACGGCGGAGGCGCCACCCAGATGGAGGCCGCGGATGACCACGGACGTCCCGCCGGCCGGGGGGCCGACCGCGCCCGCCGATGTCGGGGACACGCTGCCGTTGCCCGCGCTGGACGAGGCGGCGTTGGTGATGGTGAACGAACCCGACCCGCCGGTCACGACCGTGTAGACGCCGTTCGGCAGACCGTTCGGGAGTCCGTTGACGGGGCTGGCGAAGCCGGCGACCGTCACCAGTTGGCCCGACGTCCACGTGCCCGCCGCGGTGACCGTCACCACGTTCCCGGCCTGGGTCGACGTGGCCGCGATGAGTCCCACGCCGGTGAGAGTCGGGGCGCTGGGCCACGTGTAGGTGAAGATGTCCACGCCGGGGGTCTGCGGCGTCGACTGGACGCCGCCGACGGTCACGACGACCTCGGCGGTGGTGGTGGAGGCGGCCGCCGCGGGAGCGGTGGCGGTGATCTTGATACCGGTGACCACCGTGAAGGAGGTGGCCGGCACACCGCCGAAGGTGACAGCGGTGGCGCCGAGGAACGCGGAGCCGGCGATGGTCACGAGGGTGCCGCCGTCGGCGGGTCCGGTGGTGGGAGAGAGCGTCTTGACGACCGGCGCGGCGCCGTACGCCTGACCCACGCCGATCACGGTGAGCCCCATGAGGCTCAGCAGTGCGACCAGAAGTACTCGAGCGACCTTGCCCTTGCCGGACACGCGCGTAACGGACTGCTCCATCGACCCAACCCCCAAGGATTCGTCATGTGATGCACGTAGCGGTCGCCCTACTCACCCCGGCTCCGAACGTGCGCCCGCTTCTGCGGACTGCCCGACGGTACGGGATCGCACCACCGATTGCAACGTCGGAATCGGAAAAGTTCGCCGGTAGATCCGAATTGTGTGGCCGGGCGTCCACCCAGCGTGACGATGGCCACCGGCCCCGGACGCGGAACGGCCCCTCCCCCGGCTCGGGGAAGGGGCCGCCGACGCGGTAGTCCGATCGTTCGGACAGCGTGGGGGATCGGGTCGGTCAGGCCTCCTGGACGGCGGCCACCAGCTTGCCCAGCGTGTCCTTGGCGTCGCCGAAGAGCAGGGTGGTCTTGTCGTCGAAGAGGAGGTCGTTGTCGATGCCGGCGAACCCGGGGCGCATCGAGCGCTTGAGGAAGACGATGTGGGCCGCCTCGTCGGCGTTGATGATCGGCATGCCGTAGATCGGGCTGCCCGGTGTGTTCTTGGCGGCCGGGTTGACCGTGTCGTTGGCCCCGACGACGAGGGCGACGTCGGCCGTGCCCATCTCCGGGTTGGCCTCGTCCATCTCCTTGAGCTCGTCGTAGGGCACGTTGGCCTCGGCCAGGAGGACGTTCATGTGCCCGGGCATGCGGCCGGCCACCGGGTGGATGGCGTAGAAGACCTCGACGCCCTTCTCCATGAGGAGATCGGCCAGCTCTCGGGCCGTGTGCTGGGCCTGAGCTACGGCGAGGCCGTACCCCGGGATGATGACCACCTTGCGGGCATAGGCCAGCAGCACGCCGATGTCCTCGGGCGTGCCCGTCTTCACCTGTCGGGTCTCCCCCGTGCCGTCGGCGCCGGCGCCGGCCGTCACCACCGAGCCGAACGCGCTGAACAGCACGTTGGCCAGCGAGCGTCCCATGGCCTTCGACATCATCCGGGTGAGCAGGATGCCCGAGGCTCCGACAAGGGTGCCGGCGATGATCAGCAGGTTGTTGTTGAGGGTGAAACCCGAAGCGGCCACGGCCAGGCCGGTGAACGAGTTCAGCAGCGAGATGAGCACGGGCACGTCGGCCCCGCCGATGGGCAGGACGAAGATGACCCCGAGGGCCAGCGACAGGACGGCCGTGGCAATCATCAGCGGGACACTGTCGGTCAGCACGGTGGCCACGGTGAGGCCGACGATGGCGACACCCACCAGCCCGTTGATGACCTGCTGGCCCGGGTAGGTGATCGGGCGGCCGGTGATGAGTTCCTGGAGCTTGATGAAGGCGATGGCGCTGCCGCTGAACGACACGCAGCCGATCAGCAGGCCGATCATCGCCTCGACGATGGCGTAGGTGGCCGGCTTGGGCGCCCCGAGGTCGTGCAGGTGCGCGTCCTTCAGGAACACCACGATCGAGATGAGCGCGGCGGCGCCGCCGCCCACGCCGTTGAAGATGGCGACCAGCTGCGGCATCGCTGTCATCTTGACCAGGCGGGCCACCGGCACCGCGATCACCGCGCCCAGCACCATGGCCACGATCGTGAGGACCAGGTTCGTCGTGTGGTGGCTGAAGTGGGCCTCGGGATTGAAGAAGGTGGCGCCCACGGCGACCGCAGCGGCGGCGGCGGCCAGCAGGTTGCCGTTGCGGGCCTGCTTGGGCGAGCTGAGGCCCTTGAGGGCGACGATGAACGCGACCGCGGCCAGCAGGTAGATGAGGTTGATCCAGATGGTCAGGGTCACTTGGCACCGTCCTCGGGGTTGGCGCGCTTGGCCCGGGCCGGATTCTCCCCGGGCTTGGCCTTGAACATCTCGAGCATGCGGTCGGTCACCGTGAAGCCACCCACGATGTTGAGCGTGGCGAGCAGCACGGCGAGGAATCCGAGGACCACCTGCGCGGCACCCGATGCCGTCCCCATGATGATCATGGCGCCCACCAGCACGATGCCGTGGATGGCGTTGCTACCCGACATCAGAGGCGTGTGCAGGATGCTCGGCACCCGAGAGACGACCTCGTTGCCGACGAAGATCGCCAGGATGAAGATCGTCAGGAACTCCAGGATCCCGGTAGTGCTCATGACTCCCCCTGCTCGTTGTCGGCCTGCTCGTTGTCGGCGCCGGCTGCCGGCGCTCCTGTCGGTTCGGTGGCGGCCGCCGGGGCGGGCTCGGGTACCGCCGGGGCGGGCACACTGAGCCCGAGGGCCTCGGCGGTCGGCGTGTGGACGACCTGGCCGGCCCGGACCACGCAGGTGCCGACCACGATCTCGTCCTCGAAGTCGGGGACCAGCTCGCCCTCCTTCACGACCAGAGCGAGGAAGTTGGCGATGTTGCGGGAGTAGAGGAAGCTGGCGTGGGTGGGCATCGACGCCGGGGGGTTGGTCAGTCCCACGACCGTCACCCCGCCGACACGCAGGTTCTCACCGGGCTTCGACAGCTCGCAGTTGCCGCCGGAGTCGGCCGCCATGTCGATGATGACGGCACCCTCGCCCATGCCCCGGACCATCGCCTCGGTCACCAGGATCGGCGCCTTGCGGCCGGGGATCTGGGCGGTGGTGATGACGACGTCGGCGGCGGCCACCTCGGCGGCGAGCAGCTCCTGCTGCTTGGCCAGGTACTCGGCCGACTGCTCCTTGGCGTACCCGCCGGCGCCGTCCTGGGTCTCGAGGTCGAGCTCCACGAACTTGGCACCGAGGCTCTGCACCTCTTCTTTGGCGGCGGCCCGGACGTCGTAGGCGCGGACCACCGCGCCGAGGCGACGGGCCGTGGCGATGGCCTGCAGGCCGGCCACGCCGGCTCCCATCACGAGGACCTTGGCCGGCGGGACGGTGCCGGCCGCCGTCATGAACATCGGGAAGAACTTGGCCAGGTGCTCGGCCGCGGCCAGGCCGGCCCGGTACCCCGCCACGGTCGCCTGTGACGACAAGGCATCCATCGACTGTGCCCGGCTGATGCGGGGCAGCAGGTCGAGGCTGTAGACCGTGGCGCCCTTGGCGGCCAGCGCCTGGACGACGTCGGACGACGCCACCGGCTGGAGGAAGCTCATCACCGAGACGCCGTCGGGCAGCAGTGCCACCTCGTCGACGGTCAACGGCTGCACGTGGGCCACGAAGTCGGCGCCCTGCAGCGCCGAGGCGGCGTCGGCCACCACGGTGGCTCCGGCCTGGACGAAGTCGTCGTCGGAGAACCGGGCGCCGTCCGCCGCGCCCGACTGCACGACGACATCGACTCCGGTCTTGGCCAGCTTGGCCGCGACCTCGGGGACGATCGCCACGCGATCCTCCCCCGGGCGCGACTCCTTGATGACAGCGAGTTTCACGGGCATGGGTATATCAGGCAATTAGGGGGCACGGACCACTCCTGCCTGCAAGAGGAGCCGGTCGGCGGACGGACAGGACATGGTAGCCACCACGCCGGTGAGCGGCCCATTCCGGTGGGCGCCGTCGTGCGGCGCCGGTCGTCACACGGGCGCCGGCCGCGCGTTTCGTCGGGCCGACGCACCGGTCCCCGGGAAGGGTCCCCGGGGAGGCCGCCCCGAGGTCGGGGTGCGGACCGCCCGGCTACGGGCGGAACGGTCGGGTCAGGCCCTGGGGGGCACGCCGACGCCAGGCACGAGGTGCTGCACGTGCGGGGCCGGGGGAGCCGCCGAGGCATCGGGCTCGGGCTCGACCTCGGTCAGGAGCGACTCGACCGGCACGGCGATGCCGTCGGCCAGCAGCAGCGTCTGGCCCTCGGTCCGGGAGAAGACGGGGATGTCCGGGCCGGCCGCGAACATGCGGGCATCGGCACGGGCCAGCGGGTGGGAGAAGAAGAATCCCTGGGCGGCGTCGGCGCCGAAGCCGGCGGCGATCTGGAGCTGGGCGGCGTTCTCGACCCGCTCGACGATGGCCGACATCCCGAGCGAGTGGGCCATGTGGATGACCGTCTCGACCACCAGGCGGTTGATCCCCAGGTTCGACTCGAGGCCGGCGATGAACGACCCGTCGATCTTGACCGTGCTGATGGCGTGCCGCTTGAAGGGTTCGAAGGAGGACCAGTTGGTGCCCACGTTGTCGATCGACAGCTGCACCCCCATGTCGCTGATGGCCTGGAGGTCGGCCGACGCCGTCGGTTCGACCACGGCGTCCTCGGTGGCCTCGATGTTGAGCTGGTCGCTCGGGAAGCCGGTCTGGCGGAGCGCCTCGGCGACGGCCTGGGACACCTCGCCGCGCTGGAGCTGCTGGACGGTGCAGTTGACTCCGAGCTGGATGCTGCGGGACCAGTTGCACGCCTCCTCGCACGCGGCGGCCACGATCCACCCGGTCAGGGCCACGATGTCGCCGCTGGCCTCGGCCGCCGGAATGAGGAGGTCGGGCGAGATACGTCCACGGCTCGGGTGGCGCCACCGCACGAGCGCCTCCATGCCGAGGAGACGGCCCGTCGAGACGTCGACGACCGGCAGGTACTCCAGGTAGGGGGTCCCTTGCAGCGTGAACGTCGGTTCCGGATAGGTCAGCATGCCATTTGACACTCCTGGGCCGGATCTGCCACCCCCGGATGGGGGCGGGTCCACCATCACCGGTCCTCTGGTCCTCCATCGTCCCGGACCGTGCCGAACTTGAGCGTCCGGCCGGCACGGAGGGACGGGGTGCGCCGGAGGGGTCAAGCCCGGGTGGCGGCCTCGACGGCGGACAGGAAGGCCGGGCGCTCGCCGCCACCGTGGGCCACCAGGTTGGCTCCGCTCACGTAGCCGGCGAGGGGTGACGCCAGGAAGAGGCAGATGCCCGCCATGTCCTGCGGGGTCCCGAAGCGGCCCATCGGGACGGTTGCCGCCACCGCGGCCATGCCCTCGGCCCCGCCGTAGTGGTCGTCGGCGGCCTCGGTGGCCACCAGCCCGGCGCTCAGGGCGTTGACGCGGACCTTGGGCGCCCACTCCACGGCCAGCGACTGGGTGAGGTTGAGGAGCCCGGCCTTGGCCGCGCCGTAGGCGGCCGTCCCCGGCGAGGGTCGCAGTCCGCTCACCGACGCGATGTTGACGATCGAGCCCCCGTCTTCCTGGCCCTGCATCACCGCGTTGGCAGCCTGTGCGCAATAGAGAGGCGCGAGGAGGTTGAGGTTGACGATGGAGGCCGAGAACCGGGATGACGCCGTGGCGGCGTCGGCGTTGGGCGAGCCGCCGGCGTTGTTGACCAGCACGTCGAGCCGGCCGAACCGCTCGACGGTGGTCCCGATGAGGGCCGTCGCCTGGTCGGGGTCGCGCACGTCGGTGGCCACGAACCCGGCGCGCCGGACCGTGCCGGCGGCGTCCGGTGCCTCGGGCAACGACCCGTCGGCCACCTCGGTCCGACCGCACACCATCACGTCGGCCCCGGCGGCCAGGAACGCCTCGGTGATGCCGCGGCCGATGCCCCGTCCTCCGCCCGTCACGATGACCACCCGGCCACCGAAGTCCAGCGGGTCGTCGGCGTCGGTCTTCCGGTGCGCTGCCACTGCTGCCTCCCTGGTTCCGACTGGTACTGTCCAGACCACTATTACCTGACACTGCATCAGATCGGAAACCACCTGGCCGGCCTCGGTCGGATCCGACGGCAGAGTCGGGGGATAGGCACACGTCAGCGCACGCCGAGTGCGTGGCCGCGTCCCCCGCCGGGCCC
>DATCCR010000127.1:0-8938 GCA_036511155.1 Acidimicrobiales bacterium | reverse complement strand
CCCCGTCTCGGGCCGCTCGTGTCGTCCGCCCAGCGCGACCGGGTCCGCAACTTCATCGACAAGGGCGTCGGCGAGGGTGCCACGCTGGTGACCGGTGGGGTGGAGACCCCCGAGGGCCTCGCCAAGGGCTTCTTCGTGGCCCCGACCGTGTTCTCCAACGTCACCCGGGACATGACCATCGCCCGTGAGGAGATCTTCGGCCCGGTGCTGGTGATCATGCCGTACGACTCGGAGGACGAGGCGGTCGAGATCGCCAACGACACCGACTACGGCCTGGCCGGCGGCGTGTGGTCCGGTGACCCCGAGCACGCCAAGGCCGTCGCCCGCCGTCTGCGGACCGGGCAGGTCGAGGTCAACGGCGGCTCGTTCAACCCGGCGGCCCCGTTCGGCGGCTACAAGCAGTCGGGCAACGGCCGCGAGTTCGGCTCGTTCGGTCTCGAGGAGTTCCTCGAGGTCAAGGCCATGCAGCTGTAGGACGCACCGAAGTCGGGCACCCGCCCGGCCGACGCAGGAGAAGTGACCGGACGGGCCGCCACCGGCGGCCCGTCCGTCGTCCCCGGCCCTACAGGCCGAACTGGTCGTCGACCAGGCCGAGGTGGATGCGGGCGGCATCCATGTAGGTCTTCTCGCCGATGAAGACGTGCTGCGTGCCGGTGTAGAGGTCGCGGAAGGCCCGCTCGAGGCGGGACCCCTCGCGGATGGCCGTGGTGCCGGCGGCCAGGTGGGCCCACTGGACGACCTCCCGACTGGCCTCGGTGGCGTAGGTGGCGGCCACCCGCAGGTCGGCCCGCATGGTCGGGGTCAGTTCGCCCTCGTCGGCGACCTGCCGCTCCGCCCGGGCGAAGGCGTCGAGGACGAGTAGCCGGGCGGCCTGCCACATGGCGGTGTGGTGGGACAGGCCCTTCTGGAAGGTGGCCCGGTTGGCCAACGACCCGTCGTCGCCCATCCGCACTTTCGTCCGGGCCAGTTCGCTGACGTCGTCCAGCATGCTCTTGGCCACGCCCAGGGCCCACGAGGCGTGCCCCGCCGCGGTGATCGGCATGAGGCCCATGTGGAAGGCGGCCGACCGGCCCCGCTCCGGGGTATGGGTGAACAGCTCGAACGTGCGGGACTCCGGCACGAACACGTCGGCGACGTTGTAGTCGTAGCTGCCGGTGCCCTTCAAGCCCTGGACGTGCCAGCCGTCGGTGAAGGTGATGTCCTGGCGGGGGATGACGGCCACCAGCAGCGGGGGGATCCCGTCGTCGCCGACCACCAGTTCACCGTCGACGGTCGGCATGAACCCGGCGGCCACGTACTCGGCGTGCCCGGTGCCCGAGCCGAAGTTCCACGCCCCGGTGATCCGGTAGCCGCCGTCGACCGAGGCGCCCATGCCGTTCGGGAAGAACTGGCCACCGACCGTCACGTGGTTGTCGTGGGCGGTGAAGACCTCGTCGAAGCCTGCCTGCGGGAGATACGCGGCGCACGCGGCGGCCGAGGGGAAGTTGGCGATGCCTATCCACCCGAGGGAGCCGTCCTGCCAGGCCAGCTCGATCCAGGTGTCGATCATCTCGGCGAAGGAGGGCTCGGCGCCACCGGCCTCGACCGGGTTGAAGAACTGCATCAACCCGCTGTCCCACAGGGCCTCGACCGAGCGCGGGGTGAGCGTGCGGTTGAGTTCGCAGGCCGCCGCCTCCTCGGTGGTGAGGTCCCGTAGCGAGCGGGCCGCGTCGGTCGGTGACATGGTCGTCGTCATACGACTCCCATCTGCTGGAGGAGGCCGGCGCGGAACCCGGCGGTGAAGCCGCCGTCCACCACCATGGCCTGGCCGGTCATGAACGATGCGTCCTCGGACACCAGGAAGGCGGCGGCCGCGGCGATCTCGGAGGGCTTGCCGAACCGGTTGAGGAGGTGCCGGTCGTGCATCTTGTCGCGGTAGATCTCGATGCCGGGGGCGTCGATGATGTCGCGCAGCAACGGTGTGTCGACGCCGCCGGGGCAGATGGCGTTGACCCGGATGCCCCGGTGGCCGTAGTCGATGGCCATGCACTTGGTCAGCATGACCACGCCGCCCTTCGAGGCGTTGTAGGCGCTGCCGCCCTCGGTGCCCTCGATCCCCTCGATGGAGGCGATGTTGACGATCGAGCCCCGGTTCGCCTCCAGCATGTGGATGGCGGCGTGCTTGTCGACCAGGAAAGTGCCCTTCAGGTTGATGTCGACCACCCGGTCCCACTCCGACTCCTCGACCAGGTGGACCGGGCCGCCGCCGGCCACGCCGGCGCAGTGGACCACCGAGTCGAGTCGGCCGTGGGTGGCGACGACATCGGCGAAGGCGTCCCGGACAGCGGCCTCGTCACGTACGTCGAGCACGTAGTCGACCCCGCCGGTGATGTCGACGGTGGCGACGGTGGCTCCCTCGAGGGCCAAACGCTCGGCGGTGGCGGCCCCGATGCCCGAGGCCCCGCCGGTCACCACTGCAACCGTCCCTACGAGTCGTTCCATCGCCGTTCCCCCTTGTCCTCCGCCACCGGTGTGGTGCACGGGTCCTCCGTCACCCGTGCGGAGCACGGCGGCCGTCGGAGCGAACGTAGGGGGGTCGGGGAGTGCCGGTCAAGAAGTACCGGCCCGCGGGCGCTCCCCGTGGCTCAGTCGGTGGAGGGGAGCGGGATGAGCTGGTGCTGGCTCACGTCGCCCACCAGGTCGAGGAAGAAGCGCCGCTCGGCGAACCGCCACGACGCCCCCTCCCGCACGAACCGGTCGTGGTAGCGACCGGCGACGATGGGCTGCAGGGGGAGCACGTCCGTGGCCTGCAGGACGGTGAAGTAGGAGCGGCAGGTGGCGGCACCGGCGTCGTCGTCGACCTCGACGATGAGGTTGGTGGTTACGTGCTTGGTGCGCGGGGTGCCGTCGGGGTAGCGACGGGTGGTGGAGGTGAACATGGCCGTCACCGCGTCGTGCCCGGTCAGGAACCCGGGGTGTTCGCCCGAGCCGACCTCGGCGCCGCCCAGGAGGTGGCCGAGGGCGTCGAAGTCGCCGAGGTCGATGAGCTCGGCGTAGCGGTGCACGAGGTTCTGGATCTGGAGTGCGGAATCGGTCACGGGGCTCCCAAGATGTCGGCAGGGGTGGCGGAGGGGGTCAGACGAACGTCACGTCGGCGTCGTCCCAGTAGGCGTGGGCGGACGAGAACCGACCGTCGTCGGCCGCCTCGAAGACCTCGATGCCACGGACGACCATGGAGCCGCCGCCCATGGCGACGGTGATGGTGAAGTGGAAGGCGATGGTGGACGCGCAGGTATGGATGTCGGAGGCCTCGAAGACCCAGCTCTCGCTGGCCGCGATCCCGTTGGTGAAGAACGTGGTGATGGCCTCCCGCCCGACGTTGGGCGGGCTGGAGGCCGGGTCGGCCTGGACGGCGTCTTCGGTGAACAACTCGGCGATGGCCGCCGGGTCGCGGCCGTTGATCGTGGCCACATAGTGCTCCACGCCGGAGCGGAGGCTGTCCGGGGTGACGGCCACGTCAGGCCCCCATGGCGTGCACGCCGCCGTCGACGTGCAGGATCTCACCTGTGGTCATGGGCAGGAGGTCGCTCAGCAGCGCCATGCAGGCCCGGGCCACCACGTCGGTGTCGAACACGTCCCAGCCCAGGGGGGCCCGGTCGCCCCAGGTGTCCTCGAAGGCGGTGAACCCCGGGATCGACTTGGCCGCCATGGTCTTGACCGGTCCGGCGGCCACCAGATTCACCCGGATCCGCTCCTTGCCGAGGTCGCGGGCCAGGTAGCGGGCCAAGGACTCGAGGGCCGCCTTCGACACCCCCATCCAGTCGTAGACCGGCCAGGCCACGGTGGCGTCGAAGTCGAGGCCGACCACCGAGGCGCCCGGACGGCCGTCGGTGCCGGCCGCCACCAGCAGGGGCCGGAACGCCTCGACCAGCGCCTTGAGCGAGTAGGTCGACACGTGGAGGGCCACCTGCACCTGTTCCCAGTCGGCCTGGAAGATGTCGCCGCCCAGGCATTCCGGCGGGGCGTACCCGATGGCGTGGAGCAGGCCGTCGAGGCGGTCCCACCGCTGACCGAGCTGCTCGGCGGCGGTGGCCAGCTGGCCGGGCTCCGTCACGTCGATCTCGAGGACTTCGGTCTCGACGGGCAGCTTGCGGGCCGTCCGTTTGGTGAGGGAGAGGCCGCGCCCGGCGCCGCTGAGGATGACCTCGGCGCCCGCCTCCTGGGCCGACCGGGCCACGGCGAAGGCGAGCGAGGCGTCGGTCAGCACGCCGGTGATCAGGATGCGCTTGCCGTCGAGGAGTCCCATGCGCCGACAGGGTACTGCCGCGCCCGTCCCCAAGGGATCCATGGGGGACTCCATGAGGGGTCCAGACGAGGCGTGCGGGTGCCTCGAGCCACCGGTCAGGTGTGCGTGGCGCAACAGGCGGTGTGCCTAAGGTGTGGCCCATGCGAATCGGAATTCTCGGAGGGACCGGCCCGGCCGGGCGGGGCCTGGCGGTGCGCCTGGCCGCGGCTGGCGACGAAGTGGTCCTCGGGTCACGGGACGCCGACCGGGCCGCATCGGTGGCCGCCGGCCTGGTCCAGGCCTGGCCCGACCACTCCCTTGCCGTCTCCGGTGCGTCCAACGAGGACTGTGCGGCGGCCGAACTGGTGGTCATGGCCAC
Organism: Acidimicrobiales bacterium; assembly: GCA_036511155.1. GTDB lineage: Bacteria > Actinomycetota > Acidimicrobiia > Acidimicrobiales > RAAP-2 > Bog-756. The sequence goes on along the minus strand of DATCCR010000127.1, from coordinate 4,295 downwards.
GCCCTGGGACGGTGCGGTGGCCACGGTCAAGCCGCTGGCCGGCGCCCTGGCCGGCAAGGTCGTGGTGTCGATGGCCAACGCCCTGGTGAAGGAGGGGCGGGAGTTCCTGGCCCTGATGCCGCCTCGGGGCTCGGTGGCCGCCACCCTGCAGGCCGTGCTGCCGGAGTCGCTGGTCTCCGCCTCCTTCCACCACCTGCCCGCCTCCGAGATGGAGAAGCTGTCCACCCCGATGGCCGCCGACGTCCTGGTCTGCTCCGACCACCCCGAGGCGTCCGAGGCCACGGTGGCCCTGGTCGACCGCATCGAGGGGCTGCGGGGCATCGACGCCGGCAGCCTGTCGCAGGCGGCGGCCATCGAGGCCTTTACTGCCGTGCTCATCACCGTCAACATCCGGCACAAGGTCCACGCCGCGGTGCAGCTGGCCGGGTTCCCCGGGGCATGAGCGGGCGGGTCGTCCCCCGGTGATCCACCTCTACGACACGGCTCGGAGGAAGATCGTCCCGTTCGAGCCGGGCGAGCTGGTCACCCTCTACTCCTGCGGGATCACCCCGTACGACTCGGCCCACCTCGGCCACGCCCAGGTGTACCTGACGTTCGACATCCTGCAGCGCCGACTGCGCGACCTCGGTCATGAGACCCGGTGTGTCCGCAACGTCACCGATGTCGACGACGACATCCTGCGCAAGGCACGCGAGCTGGGCGTCCACTACCTCGACCTGGCTGCCGAGGAGATCGCCCGGTTCGACCGCGACATGGAGTCCCTCGGGCTCATCCCCTCGTGGTCCGAGCCCCGGGCCACGTCGGCCATCGCCGAGATCCTCACCCTCGTCGGTGCCGTCCTCGACTCGGGCAACGCCTACCAGGCGGGCGGCGCCGTCTACTTCGACGTCACCACGTTCCCCGCCTTCGGCGAGGTCAGCCACTTCGACCACCCGACGATGCTGGCCATGGCCGCCGAGCACGGTGGCAAGCCCGACGACCCGAACAAGCGCCACCCGCTCGACTTCGTGCTGTGGCAACCGTCCTTGCCCGACGAGCCGGCGTGGGAGTCGCGCTGGGGACCGGGCCGGCCCGGCTGGCACATCGAGTGTTCGGCCCTGGTGCTGCGTGAGCTCGGCGAGACCATCGACGTCCACGGGGGCGGGCGCGACCTCGTGTTCCCCCACCACGAGTGCGAGACGGCCCAGTCCGAGGCGGCCACCGGCGCGCCGTTCGTGCGCCACTGGCTCCACGTCGGCCTGGTCGGCCTCGACGGCACCAAGATGTCGAAGTCTCTCGGCAACCTGGTCTTCGTCGGCGACCTGCTGAAGGAGTGGGAGCCGGCCGCCGTGCGTCTGGCCCTCCTGTCCCACCACTACCGGCCCGACTGGCAGTGGTTGAACGACGATCTCGTCGTGGCGGCGGCCCGGCTCGAGGCGTGGCGGGCGGTCGGCGGCACGTCCGACCCCACCTCCGACCCCACCTCCGACCCCGCGGTCGACCGGTCGGTCGAACCCGATGCCATGCTGGGCTCCGACGAGGACGGGCTGTGGCGGGTACGGGCCGCCCTGGACGACGACCTCGACACGCCGACGGCGCTCGCCGCCCTCGACGACGAGGCTGCGCTCGGACGCCCGGTCGTCCAGGGCGCCGCCCTGCTGGGCATTACCCTGTAGGCCTGGCACCACGTCATCCGCGCCCGCTCCGGGCCGGCTTCACGAGTACCGATCCCCACGTCCTCCGTTCCGCCCGCGCCGCCGGGCCCCCACCGAAAGGCACCTCCCAATGGCAGCCGTGACCGTCCGACTCCCCGATGGCAGCACCAAGGAGTTCGAGCCGGGCACCACGGCCATGGAGTTCGCCCAGTCGATCGGGCCCCGCCTGGCCAAGGCGGCCGTGGCCGCCACCTTCGACGGCGAGCTCGTCGACCTGTCGCGCACCCTGCCCGACGGCGCCGAGGTCACCGTGGTGACGGCCACCACGCCGCTCGGCCGTGACGTGCTGCGCCACTCGACGGCCCACGTGCTGGCCCAGGCCGTGCTCCGGCTGTGGCCGGGCGCCCACTTCGCCATCGGCCCGGTCATCGAGGACGGCTTCTACTACGACTTCGAGCTGCCCGGCGGGGCCCACTTCACCGACGAGGACCTCGAGCGGATCGCCGCCGAAATGCGGGCCATCATGGCCGAGGATCAGCCATTCGTCCGCCACGAGCACTCCATCGCCGAGGGCCTCGAGCTCTTCGGCGACCAGCCGTTCAAGCGCGAGATCATCGAGGCCGTCGGTGCCGGCCAGGACGAGGTCGACGCCGCCTCGGAGGGCGCGGGGGAGCACGGGGTCTCCACCTACTGGAACTCGCCCGCCTTCACCGACCTGTGCCGGGGCCCCCACGTACCCGCCACCAGCAAGCTCGGCCACTTCGCCCTCATGCGGGTGGCCGGGGCGTACTGGCGGGGCGACGAGAAGCGCCAGCAGCTGCAGCGCATCTACGGCACGGCGTGGGAGTCCGCGGAGGCCGTGGCCGACCACCTCCACCGCCTGGAGGAGGCCGAGAAGCGCGACCACCGCAAACTCGGCGTCGAGCTCGACCTGTTCAGCTTCCCCCACGAACTGGGGGGCGGCCTGGCGGTGTGGCACCCGAAGGGCGGCATCGTCCGCAAGCTGATGGAGGACTACAGCCGCCAGCGCCACATGGATGGTGGCTACGAATTCGTGTTCACCCCCCACCTGGCCAACGCCAACCTCTTCGAGACCTCGGGTCACCTCGGCTTCTACAAGGACGGGATGTACCCGCCCATGGAGATGGACAACGGGACCTACTACCCCAAGCCCATGAACTGCCCGATGCACTGCCTCATCTTCGACAGCCGCCAGCGCAGCTACCGCGAGCTGCCGCTGCGGCTGTTCGAGCTCGGCACCGTGTACCGCTACGAGCGGGCCGGGACCCTGCACGGGATGATGCGGATCCGGGGCTTCACCCAGGACGACAGCCACATCTACTGCACCGAGGAGCAGCTCGGCGACGAGATCACCTCGCTCCTCGACTTCGTGATGAGTGTGCTTCGGGCTTTCGGGTTCACCGAGTTCACGGCCAACCTGTCGACCAAGGACCCCGACAAGTACGTCGGGGGCGACGAGATCTGGTCGAAGGCCACCGAGGCGCTCCGGCTCGCCCTCGACAGGCACGGCCTGCCCTATGAGGTCAAGGAGGGCGACGCAGCCTTCTACGGTCCGAAGATCGACATCGACGTGCGCGACGCCATCGGACGGACCTGGCAGCTCAGCACCATCCAGTGCGACTTCAACCACCCCGAGCGGTTCGACCTCGAGTACGTGGGGGCCGACAACGCCCGCCACCGGCCGATCATGCTCCACCGGGCCCTGTTCGGCTCGATCGAGCGGTTCTTCGCCATCCTGGTCGAGCACTTCGCCGGGGCCCTGCCGACGTGGTTGGCGCCCGAGCAGGTCCGGGTCCTCGGCGTTCGGGACGACCACCAGGCCTACGCCGACGAGGTGACCGACGCGCTTCGTACCCAGGGGTTCCGGGTCGAGATCGATCCGGCCACCGAGCCGCTGGGTGCCCGGATCCGCAAGGCGAAGCTGCTCAAGATCCCGTACATCCTGGTGGTGGGGGACGAGGACGTGGCCGCCGCCACCGTCGGGGTCAACCGGCGGGGGAGCGACCGCCCCGACCGCGGGGTGCCGCTCGCCCAGTTCACCGAGACGCTGGTGGCCGAAGTGGCCGAGCGCACCGTGCCCGAGGCGGCCGACCACGCCGACGGGGCCTAGGCGAGCGGTGAGCCTCGAGCGACTGTGGGCCGGCTGGCGGAATGCCTACGCCACCGGGACGGCGGCCGGATCACCGGACCGGTCGTCAGGCGACGGCTCGGCCCTGGCGGCCGACGACCCCGACCACTGCGTGTTCTGCCGGATCGCCTCGAGCGGCCCGCCCTCGGTCGATTCGGGGGTGCTGTGGGTGGGTCGGACCGCCCTGGTGGTCCTCAACGCCTACCCGTACACCAGCGGACACCTGATGGCCATCCCGCTCCGCCACGTGCGGTCGCTCGGCGAGCTGACCGAGGAGGAGGGGAGCGAGCTGTGGACGGCGACCCGGCTCGGGGTGGCCGCCCAGGAGGCCGCCTACCGGCCCGAGGGGATCAACCTCGGCGCCAACCTCGGTGAGGCGGCGGGTGCCGGCATCCCGCGCCACCTCCACCTCCACGCCGTGCCCCGCTGGAAGGGCGACACCAACTTCATGACGGCCGTGGCCGACACCCGGGTCCTGCCCGAGACCCTGGCGGCGAGTTGGGAGCGCCTGA
>DATCCR010000126.1:0-16053 GCA_036511155.1 Acidimicrobiales bacterium | reverse complement strand
CTGGCGTCGCTCGGTCAGGCTCCCTCGGGGGTGCGGCATGTGCTCGATCCTACCGGGGGACGTGTCCGACGGAGCCCCGGAGGACGCCGGACGGCGCCGGTCGACCGCGGCTCCCGGTCGTGCCGCTCAGCCGAACGGGTTGGCCATGGGGTGGAGGATGTCCGTCAGCAGGGTGGTGGCGAACAGCACGCCGAGGATGGCCACCATGGCCCAGGTGTAGGGCAGGAGCCTGGTCACGTCGGCGTGGTACTTGACCTTCTTGCGACCGGTGCGGATCTTCTCGTAGACGGCGATGGCCACGTGGCCGCCGTCGAGCGGCAGCATCGGGAACAGGTTGAAGATCCCGACGAACAGGTTGATGGCCACCAGGATGCCGAGGAAGTAGGCCACGCCGGCGTGGGCGGCGTCAGTGGCCGTCTGGACGGCGCCCACTATCGACGAGACCCGGGTTCCGTTGGCCGCCGACTGGCTCGCCGCCTTGGCGCTGGTCACGTTCTCGAACCGCTGCACGGTGGCCTGCGGCGTGAACAGGTGGGCCACGCCGACCACCGACGCCCACGAGTAGTGCACGATCCCGGTCGTGGTGCGGGCCAGGCCGGTGACCGGACCCAGCGTCTCGGTCGGCGCCCCGAGGCTCACGCCGATCACCCCGTACGGCTTCGTGCCAGCCGGGGCGGTCACCCCCTGCTCGTGGACGGTTCGACCGTCCACCGGGGTGACGGTCACGGTGCGGCGCGTGTCGTCCCGGGTGACCACCAGGGTCACCGGCTCACCCGGGTGGTCCCGGATGGCCGAGATGAGGGCGTCGGGATTGCCCGACACGGCCTTGCCGTCGGCCGACACCACCACGTCGCCGGGCCGGAGTCCGGCCGCCTCGGCCGGGCCCCTGTGTCCGCCCACGGCCACCACATGGGTGACCCCGACCTTGTCGTTGCTCGGCAGCCCGACGTAGGACAGCAGGATCCACAGCAGGACGAACGCCATCAGGAAGTGCATGGCCGACCCGGCCACCGCCACCAGGAGGCGGGCGTGGAAGGGCTGCTCGCGGTAGGTGCGGGCCTCGTCCTCGGGGGCCACGACCTCGAGGTTGGTCATGCCGGGGATCTTCACGTAGCCGCCGAGCGGGAACGCCTTCACCCCATAGTCCGTCTCACCCTTCCGGAACGACCACAGGCGGGGCCCGAAGCCGAGGAAGTACTCGGTGACCTTCATGTGCCCGCGCTTGGCCGCCAGGAAGTGGCCGAGCTCATGGACCATGATCATGACGATCAGGGAGGCGATGACGATCAGCAGGGCCACCTGTCCGGTCGTCACGGCGAGCGTGACCACGGCGGCCACCACGAGGCCGAGCTCGACCAGCGACCGGGCGGCGGTCTTGGATGGGCGCACGGGAGTGTCGCCCGGATCCGGGTCCCTGTCCTCGTCGACCGGGGTGTCGAGGAGGCTCATGCCGCGCTCCGGTGCGCCACCACGTCGGTGGCCAGTCGACGGGCCGTGGCGTCGGCGTCGAGGACGTCGTCCACCGTGCGGTCACCCGCCGTGCCGGGCGCGTCGTAGCGGTCGAGGGTTCCGGCCACCACCTCGGCGATGGCCGCCCACGAGATCCGGCCGGCCAGGAAGGCCTCCACAGCCACCTCGTTGGCGGCGTTCAGCCAGGCCGGGGCCAGGTCGCCGGCCCTGCCGGCCCGGTAGGCCAGGTCGAGGCAGGGGAAGGTGGCCCGGTCGGGTGGCTCGAACTCGAGGAGCGACAGTCCGGCCCAGTCGATGGCTCCGAACGCCGTGCTCAGGCGGGCCGGATAGGCCAGTGCGTACCCGATGGGCAGGCGCATGTCCGGCAGCGACAGCTGGGCCACCACGGCGCCGTCCACGAACTCGACCATCGAGTGGACGATCGACTGGGGGTGGACCACCACGTCGATGGCGTCGTAGGGGACGCCGAACAGCTCGTGCGCCTCGATCACCTCGAGCCCTTTGTTCATCAGCGTGGAGGAGTCCACCGTGATCTTCGGACCCATGGACCAGGTCGGATGGGCCAACGCCTCCTCGACGCCCACCGACGCCAGCTCGTCGGGCTTCCGGCCCCGGAACGGGCCGCCGGAAGCGGTCAGCAAGAGGCGGGCCACGTCCTGGCGCCGGCCCGACCGGAGGCACTGGTGGACGGCGCAGTGCTCGGAGTCGACGGGCAGGATCTCGGCGCCGGGGGTGTCGCGCACCCGGGCCACCACCGGCGCGCCGGCGATGATCGACTCCTTGTTGGCCAGCGCCAGGCGTCTTCCGGCCTCGAGTGCGGCCAGGGTCACCGACAGTCCGGCGAAGCCGACCACCCCGTTGACGGCCACGTCGGCCATCGTGGCGATGGCGGCCAGCCCGTCGGGGCCGGCCAGCACCTCGGTGCCGGCGGGCAGCCGGTCGGCCAGCTCACGGGCCAGCGAGGCGTCGCCGATGGCCACCACCTCGGGCCGGACGGCGAGGGCCTGGTCGATCAGGAGGTCCACCGAGCGCTGGGCGCCCAGGGCGACCACCCGGTAGCGCCCGGGGTCCTCGGCCACGACGTCCAGCGTCTGGGTGCCGATCGACCCGGTGGAACCCACGACGGCCACCGTCACCTCGTCGCCGGAATTTCCCCGGTCGGCGAACGTCCCGGGCACCGCTGCCGGTCCTCCGGTCGAGAGGTTCATCCCTCCAGCCTGCCCGATGTTCAAGCGATGTTGAGCGCGCGGACCAGGTAGTAGGTGGCGGGCAGCACGAAGATGAGGGCGTCGACCCGGTCGAGGACCCCCCCGTGGCCGGGCAGCAGGGTGCCCATGTCCTTCAAGCGGAGGTCACGCTTGAGCAGCGACTCGCACAGGTCGCCCAGTGGCGCCACGACGGCCACCACCACACCGAGCAGGGCGGCGTTGGCCGGTGACCAGGGGTGAATGGCACCGACGACGACGGTCGACACCAGGATCGAGGCCAGCGCCCCGCCGGCCAGGCCCTCCCACGTCTTGTTGGGGCTGATGTTGGGCGCCAGCTGCCGGCTGCCTATCCAACGGCCGACCACCAGGGCGCCGACGTCGTTGGCCACGGTGGCGATGATGGCTCCGAGTAGGAAGGCGATGCCGTGCCGGTTCGGGAAGGTGGCAGGAGCGAGGAGGAGCCCGGCGTAGGAGCCGAGCAGGGCCACCCAACCGACCACCAGCAGGGTGGAGGCGGTGCCGGCCACGGCCGAGCCGCGCTCGACGCCGAAGAGGTACCAGAGCAGGGTGAATGCGGTGACCAGCACGAGGACCAGCGGCAGGGCGGCGATGCCCTTGTTGTAGGCCCCGACCATCAGCGAAATCGTGCCCACCAGACCGAGCAGGGTGGCCGGGCGCCAACCGGACTTCTTCAGGACGGCGAAGGCCTCGCCGGCGGCGAAGGTGACCACCAGCAGACAGAGGATCAGCGCGGTGATGGTGCCGATCTTGAAGGCCAGGAGGGCGATGACCGCCACCGCAACGCCGGTGCCGATACGGAGGCCGGTGCTGCCGCCGACCTGCTCGTCGGCCCGGCTGCGGGACCGGGGTGCCGCCGGGTCGGGCGGCCCGCCGCCCGTCACGTCGGGCGTGTGGTTTCCGCTGGACCGGAGCGGGCGCTCCGACGGTACCGACGGCACGCGCAGTCGCCGGCGGGGTCGGGGCTCCTCGACGGTCTCGACGGGAACGGCGGCCTCGGCCGGCGACACGGCTGGCTCGTGGACCTGCTCCTGGTCGGCGGCACGGTCGGCGGCGGCCAGACCGGCGAGGCCGGGCTTCCGTCGCCCGGCACCCGGCACGTCGGCGACCGAGGCCCCGGGGGGCTCGGCAGCCAGGGGTTCAGCCGAAGTGGCGAGGTCCTCGTCGGGTCGTTTGGCCTTGAGCCGAGCCGGCAGCAGGCCGCTGCGGCGGGCTCGTCCCACCCGGGGGGTGCCCGAGGGGCGGGCCGGGTCGTCGGCCGCGGTATCGACGGCGTCGGCGGCACCTGCCGCGGGCACGGTCTCGCCGAGCGCGGCCGCGACGCCAGCGGCCGCGACGTCGGCGGCCGAGACCACCGAGGTCACGTCACCGGCGGCCACCGGCCCAGGCGCCGAGGGGGCGACACGGTCGTCGGTCGACTCGACGGCGCCGACGACCTCGACCGGCTCGGTGATGGGATCCGGCGCGTGCGCCGGGACCGGCGTCGCGCCAGGGCCGGGCTGGCCGGGTCGCACGGAGTCGAGGTCGAACTCCCACGGGCGGCGCTCCTGGTCGGTGTCCCGCGTCTCGTCGAGGGCGCCGAGGGCGGTGCGGTCGTCGCTGAACATGGAGGGCTCGAACTCCTCCTCGTGGGCCGTCCAGTCGGCGTCTTCCTCGCGCCAGGTGGGCGGCAGGATGGCGCTCCCGTCCCCCTCGTCCCGGGCGAGCACGGCCGGGACCTGCCCGGTGGCCGGCTCGGTCCAGTGCGGTAACTCGGTGGGGGCGGCCACCGGTGCCTCGGGCGCCTCGTCGCCAGCCTCGTAGGCGACCTCGTCGGCGGGCTCGTCGGCGGGCTCCTCGATGATCCTCACGGACGAGTGCGACGAGGCCCCGGGCGAGATGTGGGCGGGCGGGACGACCGGCACCTCGGACGTGATGTCGGCGGCGGTTTCCGCACCGATGATGCGGACGCCCCCGGTCGAGGGTCCCGACGGGTCGGGGCGCGACGCGTTGCCGTCGTCGTCCTGCTCGTCGTCATGCCTCTCCGGGCCGTTCTCCACGTTGATCGCTTCCTCCCCAGGAGCGGGCCTTCGGGCCGGCCCATGTCGTTGCCGGGCCGTGTCGCGGCCCGGTGTCGTTTCCGGACCTGCGCCCGACCCGCCCTCAGATCTCCAGGAGCTCCTGCTCCTTGTGGGCGACGAGGCGGTCGATGGCCGCCACGTTGTCCTGCGTGAGCTTGTCGAGGTCCTTCTCCACCCGGTCGAGCTCGTCGGAGGACAGGTCGCCGTCCTTCTGCATCCCTTCGAGCTCCTGGCGGGCGGTGCGGCGCATGTTGCGGACCGTGACCCGGCCTTCCTCGGCCTTCTGCTTGACCACCTTGACCAGCTCCTTGCGGCGCTGCTCGGTGGGGATCGGGAACGACAACCGGATGACCGTGCCGTCGTTCGACGGGTTGATGCCGAGATCGGAGTTCTGGATCGCCTTCTCGATGGCGCCGAGCGAGCCCTTGTCGTACGGGGACACCACGAGCAGGCGGGCCTCGGGGACGCTGAACCCGGCCATCTGGCGGAGCTCGGTCTCGGTGCCGTAGTAGTCCACCTTCAGGTGCTCCACCAGAGCGGGGGTGGCCCGTCCGGTGCGGATGGCACTGAACTCGGCCTGGGTGTGCTCCACCGCCTTGGTCATGTGCTCGGAGGCGTCGGAAACCACGAGTGCGATCAGGTCGTCATCCATTAGCGGACCAGCGTAGCCATCGGCGTCCGGGCGCACCCGGGAACGGTTCCCACCTGCGGGTTCATCGGACCAGGGTCCCGATGGACTCGCCGCTGAGGGCCTTGCGGATGTTGCCCGGCTCCATGAGGTCGAACACCCGGATCGGGAGTCCGTTGTCCTTGCAGAACGTGATGGCCGTCAGGTCCATCACCCGCAGGTCCTTGGCCACGACCTCCATGAAGGAGACCTCGTCGTACCGGGTGGCCGCAGGATCGAGCCGGGGGTCGGCGGAGTACACGCCGTCCACCCCGCCGTGGGTCCCCTTGCACAGCAGCGACGCCTCGATCTCGGCGGCACGAAGTGCGGCCGAGGTGTCGGTGGTGAAGTAGGGGTTGCCCATGCCGGCGGCGAAGACGACGACCCGGCCCTTCTCGAGGTGCCGGATGGCCCGGCGCCGGATGTAGGGCTCGGCCACCTCGGCCATCTGCACGGCCGAGAGCACCCGGGTGGCCTGACCGTGGTGCTCGAGGGCGTCCTGGAGGGCGAGGGCGTTGATGACGGTGCCGAGCATCCCCATGGTGTCGGATGTGGCCCGGTCCATACCGGCCCCGGCCCCGGTGGTACCCCGCCAGATGTTGCCGCCGCCGACCATCACGGCCAGCTCGAGGTCGAGCTCGACGCGGGTCTGGGCGATCTCGCGGGCCAGCTGCTCCACAGCGGCGGCGTCGATCGTCTCGTCGGACGCCGACGAGGCCAGGGCCTCACCGGAGAGCTTCAGGACGATCCTCTTTCGTTGACCCACCGTCACTCAGTCGCCGACGACGACCTGGGCGAACTCCGTCACCGTGGCGTCGCCGAGGAGCTTCCCGATGGTCTGCTTCTCGTCCTTGATGAAGGGCTGGTCCACCAGGACCCGCTCCTTGTACCAGCCGTTGAGCCGGCCCTCGACGACCTTGGGCAGCGAGGCCTCGGGCTTGCCCTCGTTGAGGGCGATCTTCTCGATGGTCTCGCGCTCGGCAGCCACATCGGCCTCCGGCACGGCGTCGCGGGTGATGTACAGCGGGCGGGCGAAGGCGATGTGGGCGGCGATGTCGTGGGCGAGCTCCTTGGTGCCTCCGGCCACGGCGACCGCCACGGCGTTGACACCACGGCCGGCCTGCAGATGGAGGTAGGAGTCGACGGCACCGTCGGCGGGGGCCTCGATGCGGACGACCTGGCCGAGGGAGATGTTCTCCTTCAGCTTCACCTTCATGGAGTCGAGCTCGTCGCTGCGCTCGTTGACGGCGTCGACACCCTTGGCGGCGACCAGGTCGGCGAGCTCGCTCACGAAGGCGACGAACTCTTCGGACTTGGCCACGAAGTCGGTCTCGGAGCGGAGCTGGACCATGGCCACCACGTTGTCGGCGGTCCCGATGGCGACTGCGCCCTCAGAGGCCTCGCGGTCGGCGCGCTTGGCTTGGCTGGCCAGGCCGTTCTCGCGGAGCCACGTGATGGCCTTGTCCATGTCCCCGTCGTTCTCCTCGAGGCCCCGCTTGGCGTCGAGCATGCCGACGCCGGTCAGCTGACGCAGCTTCTGGACGTCCTTGGCGGTGAATGCGGACACGGTCAGACCTCCTCGGTCGAAGTGGTGGCGGGGGCCTCGGCCGGAGCCCCGGCGGCGGGTGCAGCGGGAGCCTCGGCGGCAGGGGCTTCAGGGGCGGGTGCTTCAGGGGCGGGTGCTTCAGGGGCCGGTGCGGCGGGGGCCTCAGCGACTGGCGCAGCCGGGGCGGCGGCCGGAGCGGCCGGAGCCGGGGCTGCAGCAGGTGAAGGTGCGGGCGCGGCAGGGGCCTCGGCCGTCGGGGCGGCGGGTGCCGGAGCCGCGACCGCAGGAGCGGGAGCAGGAGCGGGAGCGGGAGCGGGAGCGGGAGCGGGAGCGGGAGCAGCCGGAGCCTTGGCGGCGGGCGCCGGGCGATTCTGGGCGATGAAGCGGCCCTCCGTCACGGCGTCGGCCACCACGCGGCAGAGCAGCGCACCCGAGCGGATGGCGTCGTCGTTACCCGGGATCACGTGGGTGATCACGTCCGGGTCGCAGTTGGTGTCGACCACGGCGACAACCGGCAGGCCCAACTTGTTGGCCTCGGTGACGGCGATGTGCTCCTTGTTCGTGTCGATCACGAAGATGGCATCGGGCAGCTTGTCGAGTCCGCGGATACCGCCGAGGTTGCGCTGGAGCTTCTCGAGCTCACGGGAGTGGCGCAGGGCCTCCTTCTTGGGCATGGCTTCGAAGTCACCGGCCTTCTCCATGGCCTCGAACTCCTTCATGCGCTTCACCCGGGTGGAGACCGTCTGGAAGTTGGTGAGCATGCCGCCGAGCCAGCGCTCGTTGACGTAGGGCATGCCGCATGCGTCGGCGTAGACGGCCACGGGGCCCTGGGTCTGCTTCTTGGTCCCCACGAAGAGGACGGTCCCACCGCCGGCAACGAGGTCCCGGATGTAGGCGTACGACTCCTCGATGCCCTTCATGGTCTGCTCGAGGTCGATCAGGTAGATCCCGTTGCGCTCACCGATGATGAACCGGCGCATCTTGGGGTTCCACCGACGGGTCTGGTGCCCGAAGTGGACGCCCGCGCCCAACAGTTGCTTCATGCTGATGACGGCCATGTGACTGCTCCTTGTGACGGTTGATCCCCGACTGCAGCACCCCCGGAGGGGCGACCGTGGACGCGGCCGGGTGCGACTGGATACCGCGTGGACACCCACCGGACGGTGGGACCCGACCATGCTAGTGCCCACAGGCCCAGGCCTCCACTCGGACCCGGCGCACGGACGGGGCGGCAGGACGACGGGCGGGGTGCCTACGTGGTGGCGGGGGTGGCGACGGCCTTGGTATCGCGCAGCGCGCGGCCGGCCCCCTCGGGGCGGTCGGCCAGCTTGGCCCGCAGCTGCAGCACGGCCTTGGTGTGGATCTGGCACACCCGGCTCTCGGTGACGCCGAGGATGTCGCCGATCTCGGCGAGGGTGAGGCCCTCGTAGTAGTAGAGGGTGAGGACCGTCTTCTCCCGGTCGGCCATCTCGCTGACCGCTTTGACCAGGGCCTCCTTGGTCTCCTTGACCTCGAAGGTGTCCATCGGACCGGCCGTGGCGTCGGGCAGGGACTCCCCGAGCGTCGAGCGGTCCGAGTGGTCGCCGCCCCGGAACACCTCGTCGAGGGCGACGACGCCCACGAAGGAGATCTTCCGGAGGGTGGTCTGGAACTCGTCGTCGCTCATCTCCAGGTCGGCGGCCACCTCGGCGTCGGTCGGCGTGCGGTGGAGATTGGCCTCGAGCTTGGAGTACGACTGCTCGACCGCCCGGGCCTTGGCCCGCACCGACCGGGGCACCCAGTCGATGGAGCGGAGCTCGTCGATGATGGCGCCCTTGATCCGGGGCACGGCGTAGGTCTCGAACTTGATGTTGCGGGCCGGCTCGAAGCGCTCGATTGCGTCGATCAGGCCGATGATCCCGTAGCTGGCGAGGTCCGCCTCGTCGACGTGGCGGGGCAGGCCGACCGACACGCGACCGGCCACGTACTTGACCACCGGTGCGTAGTGCACGATCAATTGGTCGCGCAGTGCCTTGGCACCGGTCTTCTTGTACTCGGCCCACAGGGCGTCGATGCCGTGCCCAGCCGAATCGAGTTGCATCGCCAATTGTCCCCTTAGGCCCGTGGATGCGTTCCGGAGTACACCGAACGCAGGCGCTCCTTGCTCACATGAGTGTAGACCTGCGTGGTCTGCAGGCTGGCATGTCCGAGCAATTCCTGCACCACCCGGAGATCGGCGCCCCCGTCGAGGAGGTGGGTGGCGAAGCTGTGCCGCAGGGCGTGGGGGTGGGTCGGCACCGGCGAACGCCGGTCCAGGATGCGGCGGACGTCACGGGAGCCGAGGCGGTTGCCCCGCCCGTTGTAGAAGAGAGCACTCCCCGGAGATGTCGCCGCGGCCATGGCCCCACGGGGGCCGGCCAGCCAAGCCTGCACCGCGACCACGCAGGCGTCGTGGACCAGGACCTGGCGCTGCTTCGACCCCTTGCCGGTCACCGTCACCACGCCCTTGGCGAGGTCGAGGTCGTCCACGTCGAGGCCGCACAGCTCGGCCACCCGCATGCCGCTCCCGTAGAGGAGTTCGAGCACGGCGTCGTCGCGCACGTCCCTCGGGAGCGGTCCGGCCGTCCCACCGCCCGTTGCGTCCTCCGCTCCCCCGTCGTCCCCACCCCCGGTGACGGCGGGAACGGGGGGCGACGCGAGCAGGCGGTCGATCTCGGCGTGTCCGAGGACACGGGGCAGTCGGGAGTCCGGCGACGGGGCGGACAGCCGTACCGACGGGTCCTGGGCGACCAGGCCCCGTCGAGCGCACCAGCCGAAGTAAGAGCGCAGCGAGGCTGCCGTGCGCGAGATCGTGGCCTTGGCGTAACGCCGGGTGGCCAGGAAGGCGAGGTAGCGGCGCAGGGTGATGCGATCGACGTCGGACGGTCCCGTCACGCCGCCGCGACCCGCCCACTCGACGAACCGCTCGACGTCGGAGGCGTACGCCCGGACCGTGTCCGGCGAGAGGCCAGCGACCGAGCGACGATAAGCCTCGATCTCCCAGTCCACCCTCCGAGCGTACCGGCGGAGGTCGCCGCCGCCGGGGAACCTCGACGGCCCGTTGAAGGGGCCGACCGACCACCGTGAACACCACGTGTCGTTTTGCCCCCCACGCACTGCCGACGAGGGCTATCGTCTGCCCCGAGGCAAGACCGGACGCGGCATTCCCGGGGGGGGACGTCGCAGCGGGGACACACCGACGCACCGTGAACGCAGTACGAGGTAGCAGCGCATCCACAAGGCCACCGGCGCCGCCGGGGCCACTGTCCTAAGGGGAACCATGACTGATCGCATCGACCGCCGCTCGTTCCTGGCCAAGAGTGCCGTCGCCGGGGCGGGCATCGCCGCCGGCAGCGTGCTGGCCGCCTGCGGGAGCTCCAGCTCCAGCTCGAGCTCGACCACGTCGGGCGGCTCGAGCGGCACCCATCCCGACGGGATCTCCTCCGCCACCCCCAAGAAGGGCGGCACGCTGGTCTTCGGCGTCGATGCCGAGGAGAAGGGGTTCTCCCCCACCCAGGGCACGTTCGACGAGGTCGGCATCATGTACGCCCGCACCGTCTTCGACACTCTGATGATGCTCGACGCCACCGGCATCCCCCAGCCGAATCTGGCCGAGTCGGTCACGTCCAACCCGAACGGCACCGTGTGGACCATCAAGTGCCGTTCGAACGTCAAGTTCCACAACGGCACCGCGTGTGACGCGGCGGCCATCGCCGCCAACTTCAACGCCCACATCAAGTCACTCCTGACCGGGCCGGCCCTCACCCCGGTCCAGTCCGTCGTGGTGACGGATCCGACGACGCTCACCATCACCATGAAGACTCCATGGGTGCCCTTCAACTACTACCTGTGCGGCGGCATCGGCAGCCAATTCGCCTTCATCGCCGAGCCCACCTGGCTGGCCACCGGCAGCCAGACCAATCCGGTCGGCACCGGCCCCTTCGTCTTCCAGGAGTGGGTGCCGAACAGCCACTTCACGGCCACCCGGAACCCCAACTACTGGCGCAGCGGTCTGCCCCACCTGGACACCATCACCTACAAAGCCATCCCCGACGCCCAACAGCTCCTGGCCAGCCTGAACTCGGGGGCCGTGGACATGATGCACACGACCAATGCCTCCGACACCGCCGCCATGCGGGCCAACACCACGCTGGCCTACATCGACGACTCGAAGAATGTGGCCGGCGAGCCCGACATGGGCTGCATCCAGCTCAACCTGCGCAAAGCGCCGTTCGACAACTTGAAGCTGCGCCAGGCCGCGGCCTACGCCGTGAGTTCCAAGCAGTACGTCCAGGTCATCGACCAGGGAGTGACCGAGACGAGCAACGGCGTCTTCGTCCAAGGCTCCCCGTACTACCTGGCGAACAACGGCTACCCCGAGTTCAACGTGGCCAAGGCCAAGCAACTGGTGTCGGAGGTGAAGGCGGCCGGCGGCTCGGTGTCCTTCGCCCTGGGCCACACCCCGGACCCCAAGGGCGCCCAGATCGGCCAGTATCTCCAGCAGGTCCTCCAGGACGCGGGCATGGTGGTCACCCTGCAACCGATCCTCCAGGACTCGATCATCAACGTGGCCCTGACCGGCCAGTTCCAGGCCCTCACCTGGCGGCAGTTCGGGGCGGTGAACCCCGACCTCAACTACATCTTCTGGACGCCCAACAACGCCCTCACGCCCGGGTTCGCCATCAACATGGCGGGCAACACCGACCCGGCCATGCAGACGGCGCTGATCCAGGGGCGCTCGGCGACCGACCAGGCGGGCACGATCGCCGCCTACCAGCAGGTCAACAAGCTGCTGTCCCAGGACATCCCCTACGTCTGGTACTCCCGGGTGGTGTGGTCGATCGGAGCCCAGCCCAAGGTACAGAACTTCAACAATCCGACCACACCGGCCGGCAACAAGGCCTATGGCCAGATCGGCGGCGCCATCTGGCCGCAGCAGATCTGGCTGTCCTGACGGACGCCGGCCACACTGTCGTCGACCACGACCTCCCCGCCCGCTCCGGGTGGGGAGGTCGTGTCATGATCGGGCCATGAGCCGCATCCTGATCGTCGAGGACGACGAGCGGATCCGCTCCTCCATGCGGCTGGCCCTGGAGGACGAGGGTTACACCGTCGACGACGTGGGCAGCGGCGAGGAGGCCATCGGCCGGTTCGAGGCCGAACCGGCCGAGCTGGTCCTCATCGACCTGATGTTGCCGGGCATGGACGGTTTCGAGGCATGCCGGGCACTGCGGCGCACTTCGACGGTGCCGGTCATCATGGTGACCGCCCGGTCGGACACCCACGACGTGGTGGCCGGGCTGGAGGCCGGGGCCGACGACTACGTGACCAAGCCGTTCGTGGCCAAGGAGCTGGCGGCCCGGATCCGGGCCCTGCTGCGGCGGTCGCGCCACGAGGGCGAGGAGTCGGCGGTGCTCAGCTTCGGCGACGTCGAGATCGAGCCGGACGCCGGGGTGGTCCGGCGGGCCGGGGCGGAGGTCCACTGCACCCGAACCGAGTTCCGCCTGCTCTGCGAGCTGGCCAACCACCCGGGCAAGGTGCTCAGCCGCGAGCAGCTGCTCGAACGGGTCTGGGGCTACGACTACTTCGGCGACGGCCGCCTCGTCGACGTCCATGTCCGGCGCCTACGAACCAAGGTCGAACCCGACCCCGCCTCCCCGCAGTTCATCCTCACCGTGCGGGGCATGGGCTACAAGCTGGTGGTCTGAGCGGTGGCCGACGACGGCACGGGCGGCACCGGGCGTCCGGAGGAGGAGGGCGCCGGCGGTAGGGCGGGCCACCTCGGCCTGCGGGCCCGGGTCACCCTCACCTTCGCCATCGCCGCCTTCGGCCTGTCCGCCCTCATGGCCGGCATCACTTACTTCACCGCCCGGGCCACCTTCCTCAGTGAGCGCCAGGCGGCCGAGCAGCGCCAGGCCTTCGCCAACGCCGCCCTGGTGCAGAACGCCCTGCGCTCCCCCACCACGCAGGTGAACCAGTTGATCGAGTCGGTGGACACCCTGCCCGGCTCACGCTCGGTGCTACGCACCGGCGGGCAGTGGTACGCCACGTCGATCTCGGTGGGCCAGAGTGCCATCCCGCCGGCCGAACGGGCACTCGTCCTGTCCGGTACCCCCGCCACCCAGAGATTCATCCTGGCCGGCACACCCCAGCAGGTGATCGGGGTCCCGCTGCCCGCCGTGCACGCCGCCTACTTCGAGGTCTTCTCGCTCGACGAGCTGGCCGGCACTCTTCGGGCCCTGGCCATCGCCCTGGCCGGCGCCGCCCTCGTCACCACAATCGCCGGTGCCGCGGTGGGCCGGTGGGCCAGCTCCCGGGCGCTGCGTCCACTGGCCGGCCTGACCGACGCCGCCGTGGCCATCGCCGGCGGCCAGCTCGACACCCGGGTGGGGACCGGCGACGACCCTGACCTCGACGAGCTGGCCTCGGCCTTCAACCGGATGACCGCCAACCTCCAGGACCGCATCGAGCGCGAGGCCCGGTTCACCTCGGACGTGAGCCACGAGCTCCGCTCCCCCCTCACCACGCTGACCGCCACCGTGTCGGTGCTCGAGAGCCACCGGACCGAACTCGCCCCCCGGGCCCAGCGGGCGCTCGACCTCCTGGACGGCGACCTCCGGCGCTTCACCCGGATGGTGGACGACCTCCTCGAGATCTCCCGGTTCGACGCCGGCTCCGCCGAGCTCTCCCTCGACGAGGTGGATCCGGGCGAGCTGGTCCGTCGAGCGGTGGCCGCCGCGGCGCCGGTGGTGGTCGACGGGGTGCGGGGGCCGGTCACCTTTCCGGTGGAGGTCGGCCCAGGGGTCGAGGGGCTCCGCCTGGCTGTCGACAAACGCCGCTTCGAGCGGGTGATGGCCAACTTGACGGAGAACGCCGCTGTGTACGCCGACGGGGTCACCCGGGTGCGGGTGGAGCGCCAGCCGGGGCCCATCGGTGGGGTGCTGCCGCCGGCCGAGGCCATCCGGGTGATCGTCGAGGACCACGGACCGGGGGTGCCCGAAGCCGAGCGGACGCACCTGTTCGAGCGCTTCTACCGGGGCGGCCGGGCCGGCCAGCGGGCGTCGGGGCACGGCACCGGGCTCGGCCTGTCGCTGGTGGCCGAGCATGTCCGACTGCACGGCGGACGGGTGTGGAGCGAGGACGCCTCCGGCGGGGGCACCCGCTTCGTGGTCGAGCTCCCCCTCCGACCCGACTCCCTCCAGCCCGACTCCTTCGAGACCGGTTCCGTCGGGGTCGACAGGTCGGTTCCGCCGCCGGTCAGCACCGGGGAGGTCCGGTGACCACGGCCCGCACCCGGGTGCTGGCCGGGACGGTGGTGGCGCTGGCGGCCCTCGCGCTCGGGGCGTGCGGCATCCCGACCGGCACGTCGCCCTCGCCGATCGCCAAGGCCGACGTGCCGTACCACCTGCTCAACCCCCCGACCACGACCACCACCGCTCCCGGGGGGCCGCCCGCCGTCGGGGTGCCCGAGATCATCTTCCTGGTCGCCCCGAGTGGGCACCTCGTGCCCGCTACACGCGAGGTGGCCGTCCCGGCCTCGCTCACCCAGGTTGTCGGCGCGCTGCTGGCCGGCCCCACCGCCACCGAGTCGGCGGCCGGCGTCCAGTCATTCCTCAGCCGCACCGGCGTGCAGGTCACCTTGGCCCCGGCCGGCGGGGTGGCCACCGTCAGCTTCACCACCGATCCGATCCAAGTGGTGGGCCCCGACCAGACCCTGGCCATCGCCCAAGTCGTCTACACCGTCACCCAGCAGCCCGGGGTGACCGGGGTGACCTTCGCCATCGCCGGCAAGGCCATCGAGGTACCCACCGCCGCCGGCGCGCAGGTGCCCGGCCCGGTCGGCCGGGCCGACTACCTCCCCCAGGCCCCGCTGCCCTGATCCGGCGATCCTCGGCCCAGCCCGCCGGCCCTGTCGCCAGGAGCGGTCAGGCGGCCTCCGCCCAGGGCACCCGGGGTGCGTCGTTCCACAGGTGCTCGAGGTCGTAGAAGGCACGTGCCTCGTCCATGAACACGTGGACCAGGAAGTCGCCGTAGTCCATCAGGACCCAGTACGCGTCGGCGAGTCCCTCCACCCGGACGGGTGACCGGGCGCTGGTGAGCTTCACCTGGCGCTCGATCTCGTCGACGATCGTCTTGACCTGACGGGTGTTCCGTCCGTTGGTGACGACGAACGCGTCGGTCACCCCCAGCAGGTCACCCATGGCGAGGATGACGGTCTCCTCCCCCGACTTGGCGTCGGCGGCACGGGCGGCCACCAGGCACTCGCCGGGGATGAAGGGCACAGACGTGCCCGGGACAGGGGTGGGGTCGGTGGTGGTCAAGGGATGGCTCCTTCTGACGCCGGGGCGCCTGGGTGCGGGTCGGTCGGCAGCGACGTGCCGGCGGGTGCTGGGATGGACGGGACCGCGACCACGTACGAGGCGACGACGCCGGGCAGCGGCGCAGGGCGGGTGCGGGCGAGGCTCACCACCACAATCGTAAGCCCCAGACAGACGGCGACGACCGCTGCGCACAACCAGGCCGTCCGGCGGCGCTGGCGGCGGGCCTCACGGAGGGCGATCCGGGAGTCGGTACCCCCGGCCCCATCGGTACCCCCGGCGTCGACTGGGGCCTCATGCGGTCCGTCCTCCGCTGGCGGCTCCGTGGGTC
Source organism: Acidimicrobiales bacterium (assembly GCA_036511155.1). Lineage (GTDB taxonomy): Bacteria > Actinomycetota > Acidimicrobiia > Acidimicrobiales > RAAP-2 > Bog-756. Next base: position 417 of record DATCCR010000126.1, on the reverse strand, counting down.
CGTCGGCGGGAGCCGTCACCGGATCGTCGGACGGGTGCAGCGGAGCGTGGACCTGCGGCTGCGGGGTGCTGTCGGACTCGGTGGGGTTCAGCCGCACAGTCATCTGTCCGTAGCGTACAGACCGCGGTCTGACAGGCAACGGATGACGGCGTCGGGCACGAGCCCGTCGACGTTCCCCCCGGCTTCGAGCACCGACCGCAGGCCCGTGCTGGACACGTCGACAGGGGTGACCGCCACCCGGACGAACCGCCACCCGGCCGGCGGGTCGAGGTGGGCCACACCGGGCCGGTCGACCACAGCCAGCGTCACCAGGTCCCGCAGGGCCTCGTGGTCGCGCCAGGTGCCGAGGGAGCCCACCACGTCGGCGCCGACCACCACGAAGAGTTCGGCGTCCGGCTCGGCCGCCCGCAGCTGGCG
>DATCCR010000125.1:0-6173 GCA_036511155.1 Acidimicrobiales bacterium | reverse complement strand
TCCACCCCGGTGGTCGTGGGCGTCGGCCAGGTGACCAACCGACCCCGTACCGAGGGGGAGGGCAGTCTGGCCGACCGCCCCGAGCCCCTGGGCCTGATGCTCGACGCCGTCCATGCCGCGGTGGAGGACTGCGACGGCGCGTCCCCCGGCGGGACCGCCCCCGCCGGTCGGTCACTTCTGGCCCGGGCCGGGTCGTTGCGGGTGGCCAACCCGCTGAGCTGGCACTACATCGATCCCGGCGCCCTGCTGGCTGAGGAGCTGGGTATCGATCCCGAGCAGATCCTGGTCACCACCACCGGCGGCAACAACCCCCAGTCACTGGTCAACGCCACCGCCCTGGCCATAGGACGGGGCGAGCTCGACGTGGCCGTGATCGCGGGGGCCGACTGCTACTACACCCAGGCGGCGGCCCGCCGACACCCGGACCGGCCCCTCCTGCCTTGGACCGTCCAGTCGGCCGACACCGAGCCCCCCACGCTCTTCGGCAGCGACCGGCGGGGCACCACCAAATCGGAGGAGGAGCGTGGCCTCGACCTCCCGATCCACGTGTTCCCCCTGTTCGAGAACGCCCTGCGGGCCGAGTCGGGCCGCACCCTGCCCGAGCACCTGGCCCACATCGGCGCTCTGTGGTCGCGGTTCTCCTCGGTGGCCGCCGGCAACCCGTACGCCTGGATCCGGGACCCGATGGGAGCCGAGGAGCTCACCGCCGTCACCGAGTCCAACCGGATGGTCGCCTACCCCTACACGAAGCTCCTGACGGCCAACCTCCAGGTGGACCAGGGAGCGGCGGCCATCCTGTGCTCGGCCGCCGCCGCCGAGGCGGCCGGGGTCCCCCGTGACCGCTGGGTCTTCCCGCTGGCCGGAGCCGATGCCGAGGACCACTGGTTCCTCTCCCACCGGGCCGACTTCCACTCCTCTCCCGCCATCCGGCTGGCCGGGGCCTCGGCCCTGGCCCTGGCCGGTACCACCGTCGACGAGGTGGCCCACCTCGACCTCTACTCCTGCTTCCCCTCGGCGGTGGAGATCGCCGCCGCCGAGCTCGGGGTGCCCGACGACGACCCGGCACGGCCGCTGACCGTCACCGGCGGGCTCACGTTCGCCGGCGGTCCGGGCAACAACTACGGGACCCACTCACTGGCCGCCATGGTCGGGGTACTGCGCGAGGAGCCGGGCACCACCGGTCTGACCACCGGGCTCGGCTGGTACGTGTCGAAGCACAGCATCGGGATCTACGGCACCGAGCCACCGAGCGACCGCCCCGTGGACGACGACCAGCTCCCCGAGCGCACCGTGGTCGAGTCGGCGGCCGGCTTCGCCTGGGCCGACCCCCAGGCCGCGGTCGGCTCGCTCCCCCAGTGTTCCCCCGACGCCGACGCCAAGGGGGAGGTCACCGTCGAGACGTATTCGGTGTCGTTCGGCCGGAACGGGTCGCCGGAGCGGGCCGTGGTCGCCTGCCGGACCCCCGAGGGCCGCCGGGCCTGGGCCAACGTGACCGACGCCGACCACCTGGCGGTGCTGGTGACCGAGGAAGGGTGCGGCCGGCTCGGCACCCTGCGACCCGACGGCCACGTCGACCTGCGCTAAGTCGACGGGGCCGGGAGCTCGGGGGTCGGCCGGCCGTGCTGGCGGTACCGGTGCCGGAACGCCGCATAGGCGACGGGCCCGGCCAGCATGGGCAGCCAGTAGGAGGCGAGCCGGTAGGCCAGCGTGGCCAGCACCGCCTGGGCCCCGTCGAGGCCGGCCAGGGCCAGGAAGCCGGCGAGGCTCGCCTCGACCACTCCGATGCCCCCCGGCGTGATGGGGAGGAGGCCGATGACCCCGGCCACCGCGTAGGCCAGCAGGATCAGCGAGGGGCGGGGGTGGGCGCCGACGGCCCGGACGCAGAACAGCAGGCACAGGTAGTCGAAGACCAGGCGGCCCACGGACAGGAGGGTGGCCTGCCACCACTGCTGGCCGAGCACGGTCCGGATGACGTTGCGCTGGTCGAGCAGGCGCCCGGGTAGCCCGTGGATGGGCGCCCGCTTCTTCAGCACCCGGTTGCGCACGGCCTGGGCCACCCTCCCGGCCCACAGGAGCGGGGCGTCGAAGGCCATGACGATCGCCCCGAACCCGGTGAAGAGGACGAAGCCGATCGCCCCCACCCAGGCGGCGTGGGAGAGGTCGGAGGCCACCGGGGCCCCGAAGATCACGACCGGCAGGACGAACACCGGCAGAGCCAGCAGCCCGCCGATGCCGAGGAACGAGAAGGCGGTCAGGCCGCTGACCGACTCGGTGGCGTCCATTCCGGCCGTGCCCAGCATCCGGAACTGGACGGCCGCCCCGGCCGCCGCCCCGCCGGGCACGATGAGCGAGATGGCGTTGCCCGACAGCTGGGCGGTGATCACCGCGAACCAGGCCTTGGTCCGCAGAGCGATGCGCTGGAGGGCGAAGGTGCAGGCGAAGTGGGCGCCCTCGGCCACCACGGCGGGGATGAACCACAGCAGGTTGAGGGTGGCCAGGCGGGGCCACGAGTGCAGGACCGACAGGATGCTCGGGGCCACCAGGTAGAGGACCACCCCGGTGAAGGCGATCCAGATCGACCGCCTGACCAGCGCCTTCCACCGGATCGGCCGATGCTGCTGCTCCTCGAACTGGGCCTCGAACGACCGGGGGTTGGCGTCGTCGGGGGACCCCGCCGGCGCGGGCGCCGTCACCCGCTCACCGTCCCCTCCACCCGTCGGTCACCGTCGGACCGTACCCTCAGCCTCCGGCCAGGCCCACGACCGCCGCCATGACGATGCTGGCGCCACGGAGGTCGCCGGTGAGGCCGCCCTCCATGCGGTTCATGGCGTAGCAGACCGTCAGATCGGTGTCCTGGTCCATCACGATGAGCGAGCCGCCGTAGCCGCCCCAGAAGCAGGAACGGGGCCCGATCGGCATCATCCCCGAACTCAGTCCGTAGCCCATGCCGAACCGGTACTCGGCGCCGAGGATCAGGTCGGTGCCGTGGATCTGCTCGTCGAAGACCCGGTCGCACCCGGCCTCGGACAGCAGCCGCACGCCCCGGGCCTGACCCTTCCCGGCGATGACCGACTGCACCAGGGCCACCGACCGGGCATTGCCGTGGCCGTTGGCTGCCGGGATCTCGGCCCGGCGCCACCAGGCATGGCTCGGGTAGGTCGCGTCGAGGGGAGGGTTCGTGCCCGCCCGGATGACCAACTCGGACGGATTGAGCTCCGCCAGGTCCATCGGTGGCGGGGGGATCACGATCGACACCCGGCCGTCTTCCGACTCGGGCAGGCCGATGTGGAAGTCGACTCCCAGGGGTGTCGCCACCTCGGATGCGAACCAGGTGCCGATGGTCGCCCCGGTGATGCGCCGGACCACCTCGCCGATCAGGTAGCCCTGGGTGACGATGTGGTAGCCCGAAGCGGTGCCCGGCTCCCACCACGGCTCCTGGGCGGCCAGGATCGAGGTGCACTTCTCCCAGTCGGCCAGGTCCTCGGGGGCCAGCGGTTCGGCCCATCCGGGCAGGCCTGCGGTATGGGCCATGAGGTGACGGACCTCGATCTGCTCCTTGCCCCCGGCGGCGAACTCGGGCCAGTAGCGGGCCACCGGTGCGTGGAAGTCGAGCTCGCCCCGGTCGGCGAGCATCAGGGCGCAGAGGAAGGTCATCGTCTTGGTCATCGACCAGACGTTGGTGATGGTGTCCTTCTCCCACGGTGCGGTGCCGGCCTCGTCGACCGTGCCGCCCCAGATGTCCACCACCGGTTCGCCCCCCAGCAGGACGGCGACCGAGGCCCCCACGTCGGTGCCGGCGTCGAGGCTGGCCGACAACGTGGTCGCCACCCCCTCGAACCTCTGGTCCCAGGTGCCCTGGATGTCGGCCATCGTCGTGTCCCTCCCTCGTCCGGTGGTGCCGCACCGATTGTTCCACGGGAGGTGCGCCCGGGACCGCATCGGTGCAGCGGGTCCATGGGGGGAACCCCGGAGGGGGCGTTCCTGTTCCGGCGTACGACGTTCGACGAGGGATCACGGCGGGCTCGAGGGGTGAGCCCCCGGGCCCGGCGGTTCACCACCACAGCCCCCGGGGCCGTGCCGGCCCGCCCCCGGGACCCGTTACCCTGGTACCCCGTGAGTAACACCTCCGACACCCAGCTGACCCGTGACACCTACGAGCGCCTCCAGGCCGAGCTCGAGGACCTCACCACGCGCGGCCGGGTGGAGATCGCCGCACTGATCGAGACGGCCCGCGCCCTGGGCGACCTGAAGGAGAACGGCGACTACCACGCCGCCAAGGACAGCCAGGGGAAGATGGAGTCGCGCATCCGTCAGCTCGAGCGGATGCTGAAGCACGCCACCGTGGTCGACGCTGCGCCCAGCGACGGCTCCGTCACCCACGGTTCGTCCGTCACCCTCCGCTACGAGGGCGACGACGCAGACGAAACCACCGACTTCTTCGTCGGCTCCATCGAGGAGCGCCAGGGCGACCTCACCGTGGTGTCGCCCGGCTCGCCGCTCGGCCAGGCCCTCCTCGGCCACGTGGTGGGTGAGACCGTCGAGTACGCCGCACCCGGGGGCAATCTCCGGGTCCAGATCGTCAAGATCGGAGCCTGAGCACGTGACCGAGCCGCGCACCCTGTCGGAGAAGGTCTGGGACAGCCACGTCGTCCATGCCGGGGGGACCGAGGAGCCCGACCTCCTCTTCATCGACCTGCACCTCATCCACGAGGTCACGTCCCCCCAGGCCTTCGACGGCCTCCGGCTGGCCGGACGCTCCGTCCACCGCCCGGACCTCACCATCGCCACCGCCGACCACAACGTGCCGACCACCGACATCGACAAGCCGGTGGCCGACCCCATCTCGGCCAAGCAGCTGTCGGTGCTCAACGCCAACTGCGCGGAGTTCGGGATCACCTGCTATCCCATGGGCGACGCCAACCAGGGCATCGTGCACATCATCGGCCCTGAGCAGGGCCTCACCCAGCCGGGCATGACCATCGTCTGCGGCGACAGCCACACCTCGACCCACGGAGCCTTCGGGGCCCTGGCCTTCGGGATCGGGACGAGCGAGGTCGAGCACGTGCTCGCCACCCAGACCCTGCCCCAGCGGCGCCCGGCCACCATGGCCGTCACCATCGACGGCGAGCTGCCGGCCGGCGTCACCGCCAAGGACCTGGTCCTGGCCATCATCGGCCGGATCGGTACGGGCGGCGGCAGCGGCCATGTCATCGAATTCCGGGGCTCGGCCATCCGCGGCCTGTCGATGGAGGGCCGCATGACGGTCTGCAACATGTCGATCGAGGGTGGCGCCCGGGCCGGCATGATCGCCCCCGACGACACCACCTTCGCCTACCTCGAGGGTCGCGACCACGCCCCCAAGGGCGCGGCGTGGGAGCAGGCGCTCGACTACTGGCGGACGCTCCCGACCGACCCCGACGCCACCTTCGCCAAGGAGGTCACCCTGGACGCCGTCGACCTGGCCCCCTTCGTCACCTGGGGCACCAATCCGGCCCAGGTCACCCGCATCGACGGCACCGTCCCCGACCCGGACTCGTTCGCCACCCCGGCCGAGCGGGAGGCCGCCGCCAGGGCTCTCGACTACATGGGCCTGGCGGGGGGCACTCCGCTGACCGAGGTGCCGGTCGACACCGTGTTCATCGGCTCGTGCACCAACGGGCGCATCGAGGACCTGCGGGCCGCCGCCGACGTGCTCCGGGGCCGCACCGTGCACGCCGGGATGCGGGCACTGGTGGTCCCGGGCTCGCACCGGGTCAAGGCCCAGGCCGAGGCCGAGGGCCTCGACCGGGTGTTCACCGAAGCGGGCTTCGACTGGCGGGAGCCCGGGTGCTCGATGTGCCTGGCCATGAACCCGGACAAGCTGGCGCCCGGCGAGCGGGCCGCCTCGACCTCCAACCGGAACTTCGAGGGCCGCCAGGGCCGCGGCGGGCGCACCCACCTGGTGTCGCCCGCGGTGGCCGCGGCCACCGCGGTGGCCGGACGTTTCGCCACCCCGGGAGCGCTGAACTGATGGACGCCGTGCAGATGATCACCGGCCGCGGCGTGCCGCTCGACCGGTCGGACGTGGACACCGACCAGATCATCCCGTCGGACTGGCTGAAGCGGGTCGAGCGCACCGGGTTCGGTGCCGGGCTGTTCAGCGAGTGGCGGGACGACCGCGACTTCGTACTCAA
>DATCCR010000124.1:0-2400 GCA_036511155.1 Acidimicrobiales bacterium | reverse complement strand
TGGCGTAGGCGGCCGGTCCGGCGATGACGGCCACGACACCGAGTCCGGCGATGCCGGCGGCCAGGACGCCCCGGGCCCGAGGGGACACGGCGATGCCGATCACGGCGAGGATGCCGGCGGCCAGGACGGCCCATCGCAACGCCGGATACCACGTGGGGCTCCAGCCGAGGAGCACGAACGACCACGCTGCGGTGGCCAGGATGGCTGCGCACAGGGCGATCCGGGGGACGAGCTCGATTCGGCGTTGCCACAGGTAGGTGCCGCCCATCCCGACCAGGGCACCCACGGCCGGGGCCAGGACGACCGCGTAGTACGGGTGGATGATGCCCTGGGCGTAGCTGAGGATCAGCCCGGTCAGGAGCAGCCAGCCGCCGAACAGGAGGAAGGCCGCCCGGGTCCGGTCGGTCCGGGACGACCGGCGGGTCAGCCACAGCACGGCCGCCAGGCCGATGAGCGCCCCGGGGATCAGCCACGAAATCTGGCCGCCGAACGACTTGGTGAACAGGCGGTTCCAACCGGTCGGGCCCCACATCGAGCCGGTGGTCCCGCCACCGCCACCGCCACCGCCGCCCACGCTGCCCTTCTCGTTCCCGCTGAGCCGGCCGATTCCGTTGTAGCCGAAGATGAGGTTGAGGACGCTGTTGTCGGTCGAGCCGCCGATGTAGGGGCGTAGCCGTGCCGGGGTCAGCTCGACGACGGCCACCCACCAGCCGGCGGACACCAGCAGGGCGACGCCGCACCAGACGAGCTGGACGATCCGCCGACCGAGCTTGGGCGGGCCGGCCAGCAGGTAGACGAGGCCGATCACCGGCATGAGGATGACGGCCTGCAGCATCTTGGTGATGAAGCCGAAGCCGACCAGGGTGCCGGCCAGCACGAGCCACTTCGTCTTGCCGGCCTCGAGGGCCCGGATGGTGGCGTAGGCGGCACCGGCCAGCAACAGGGTGAGCAGCGCGTCGGGGTTGTTGAACCGGAACATCAGGGTGGCCACCGGGGTGAGGGCCATCACGGCCCCGGCCAGTAGGGCGGCACCCGGGGTGAACCAGCGGCGCACACAGGCGTAGAGCACGCCGACGGTGGCCACGCCCTCCAGGGCCTGGGGCACCAGGATGCTCCACGAGTTGACGCCGAAGATGCGCGTGGAGAGCTCCATCACCCACAGCGACGCCGGTGGCTTGTCGACGGTGATGAAGTTCGACGAGTCGAAGGAGCCGAAGAAGAAGGCCTTCCAGCTCGTGGTTCCGGCCTGGACGGCGGCCGAGTAGAAGCTGTTGGCCCAGCCGGAGGCGCCGAGGCCCCACAGGTAGAGGACCCCGGTGCCCACCAGGAGGGCGAGCAGCGCCGGGCGCACCCAGGCCGGGTCCTCGGGGCGACCCCGCACCAACCGGTGGGCGCGGCCGGAGGCGGGACGATCGGGGTCGGGCCGGTCCGGGTCGGAGGGCACCGGGGCAGCATCGGCCACGACCACACCCGTACCGACCGACGCGTCAGGGGCGTAGACGTCCCATCCGGGGGCGTCGACCACTGCGGTCGGGGACCCGTGGGGTCCCGGGGAGTCGTCGGGGATCTGGAGGTCGGTCATCGGTGGGTCCTCGTGGGGATGCGGTCGGTGGTGGACAGGGGGATGTGCCCATCGACGGGGGACAGGGGTGTGGAGAGCGGCTTCGGGTGGTCGAGGGCGACCGATCCGAGGTGGGTGCCGAAGCGGGGGCGGAAGACCCATGTGCGCAGGATGGCGAATCGGAAGGCCGCTGCGGCCACGTTGGCCACGGTCACGGCCACCAGTTCGGGGGCCAGGGCGTCGAGGCCGAGGGCCCGGGTCACCATCAGGGCGAACGTGGTGAAGGTCAGGCTGACGCCGAGGAGCGCGGTGCCGACCACCACGCGGTGGAGGCGGTCGAGGCCGTGACGGACGGAGCCGGCCATGCCCCGGTGGGCGGCGGTGTTGCCCAGGCTGCACCCGATGATGGCCACGGCGTTGGCCGTGTAGCCACCGATCCACGGTTCGAGCAGGGCGAACATGAGGACGTAGGCCAGGGTGCTGACGAGGCCGACCCCGGCGAAGCGGAGGAGTTCGTCGGCGAAGACCTCGCCGTCGGACCGGGGGCCGTCGGAGCGGGGGCCGTCGACCGTCGGCCCGCCGTCGTCCGCCGGGGGCAGCGCCTGGTGTCCGGCCATCGGAGTCAGAGCCGGCTGGAGGTTGCGGCGGGCCCGGGCGGCCCGGCGCCGCGAGGCCGGGGTCATCATGCGGGCCACCCCGCACAGGTCGAGCCAGGCCGTCTTGGCCACCGCCACCCGGGAGTCGAGGTCGTCGACCCAGTCGACCGGCACCTCGTGGATGCGGAGACCGAGCCGCTGGGCGGTGATGAGGACCTCGGTGTCGAAGAACCAGGCTTCGTC
>DATCCR010000123.1:0-2860 GCA_036511155.1 Acidimicrobiales bacterium | reverse complement strand
GACGACGAGTCCGACGCCACACGGGCGCAGGTGCTCAGCCGCCTCGGCGACGCCCGGCGCCAGACCGGCGACCTCACCTATCGCGAGACCCTGCTCGAAGCGGCGCGCCTGTCCCTCGCATTCGACGATGTCGATACGCTGGTGTTCGCCGCCCTGGCCAACTCCCGGCAGATCCAGAGCACCACCGGGACCATCGACCAGGAACGGGTCGACGTGCTCGAGGCGGCCATCGAGCGGGTCGGGGCCGAGGACACCCCCGAGCGGGCCATGCTCCTGGCCCACCTGGCCGTCGACCGCTCCTACGACGGCGAGCCCGAGCAGCGGCGCCCCCTGGTCGAGGAGGCCCTGGCCATCGCCCGCCGGGTGGGCGACCCGGCGACCCTGTTCGACGTCCTGCTCCGGCGGGTCGGGATCTGGATGCCGGAGGACGTGGGCGAGCGTCTGGCCGAGTCGGCAGAGGCCCTGGCCATCGCCGAGGCGCTCGACGACCCGGTGGCCCGGTTCTGGGCCCTGTTCTACCGGTCGATCGTGGCCGCCGAAGCGGGTGACCGGGCGCTGCTCGACGAGTGCCGGGCGCGGTTCCCCGAGCAGGCCCGGGCGACCGGCCAGCCGATGCTGCAGTGGGTGACGACCTACGCGCAGGGCTGGCAGCGGATCCTGGAGGGCGACCTCGAGGGGGCCGAGTTCCATGCCAACCAGGCCCTCGAGCTCGGCGCCGCCACCGGCCAGCCGGACGCCATGTCGATCTACGGCGGCCAGCTGGTGGACCTCCGGTGGCATCAGGGGCGCGACGCCGAGCTGGTCGAGCTCATCGAGCAGATGGTGGAGTCGATGCCCGACATCGACAGCTTCCGCTCGGCGTTGGCCCGGATCTACGCCGACGTCGGCCGGACCGAGGACGCCCTGGCGCTGCTGGTGGCCGAGGCGGCGCTGGGCTTCGCTCACCCGTTCGACCCGCTGGCCGCCACGACCATCTCGATGTGGGCCGAGGTCGCCATCCAGACCGGCGACGTAGGGTCCGCCGAGGTCCTGCTCGGCCGTCTGGCGTCCTTCGCCGACCAGGTGGTGTGCAACGGGGTGAACATCTTCGGCTCGCTCGATCACTACCGGGGGGCACTGTGGGCCGTGCTCGGCCGGTTCGACGAAGCCGAGCGGCTGCTCCTCCAGGGGAGTGCGGTCCACGAAGGCCTCGGCGCACCGTTCTTCGAGGCCCGCTCGCACGTCGAGCTGGCCCGGATGCTCCGGTCACGGGACGCCCCGGGCGACGTCGACGAAGCGGTCCGCCGGGCCGGTCTGGCCCGCGACATCGCCCGCGAGCACGGCTACGCCTCCGTGGAGCGCCGGGCCACCGAACTCGCCCCGGACTGACCGAACTCGCCCCGGACTGACGGGGAGGGCGGGGCCCGTCAGCCGGCCGACAGGGTGAAGTCGGCCGTCACCTCGATGCCGACGGCCGCCTCCTGTGAGCGGACGCCGAGCCACCGCTCCAACGGATGGCTGGCCAACGGATGGACGATGACGTCGAAGCCGTGGCCCAGGAGCCGGGTGTCCAGCGTGTGGAACTCGGTGGTGATCCCGACCAGCTCGGGCGGTGTTCCCCCGGCCCCGTCGCCCGCCGCGGTGCGGAACTGGCGGACGGCCACCTGGTGGAGGGTGCGCCGCGCCAGCGCCTCGGCCGCCTCCGACAGGAGTGCGCCATCGGGTACGTCCACCTCGCCGTGGAGGAGGCGCCGCAGGCCGTCGCCCGCGACCTGCCCGACCTCGTCGACCGCCTCCCGCACCGCTTCGCCGGGATGCCAGCCGTCCCGCGGGGTGACGTCGAGGAGCCGGTGCACGCCGGAGACGGCGTCGGGTCCGAAGTCGCCCCCGTAGACGTCGAGGGAGCAGCCGGGTCGGTCTTCGTCGATGGACGGCACTCCCCACTGTTTGGCGATGCCGTAGACGTCGCGGCCGCCGAGCAACGAGACCGGGTTGTCGACCCACATCGCCGGGATGAACAGGGCGAACCGGTCGATCAGCTCGACGCACCCGTCGCGGTGGCCGGCGACGGTCGGCACCCACAGGGCCACGTGGCGCTCGGCCGACGCGCCCATGCCGGCGTAGGGGGCGTCGAAGAACCCGGAGCGGGCCGGGCTCTGGGAGCGTACGACCATGGAGCCGAAGGAGAGCAGCACGAACTCGCCCACCGGCGCGTACGAGGTGGCGCCGGAGGCGTCGGCCAGCACCGTGGCGCAGAGGTCGGCCAGCTTCGCCGGGTCGGCCCGCAGGGGGACGAGAACGATGGAGGCATCGGAGCACCGGAACGGCCCCGGCACCGAGGTCAGGCCCCCGTACTCGAGGAACGGGTGCGCGGGCGTCCCGCCCGGCGCGGTCACTGCTCGACCCTCGACAGCCAGTGGACGTTCTCGCCCGACACCTCGTCGGGCGTGCCGCAGACGGCCCGGGCCGCCTGCATGCCGGACATGGTGGCCGCCTCGACGCAGCCGCCGTTGACGCCGTTGAGCGTCCAGTCGCCGGCCAGGTACAGGTTGGGACAGTGGTCGGGGCCCGTCGGGTCGGCCACCACCAGGGCGTCGGGGGCCAGACGGTGGACCGTCGACCCGGCGGGGGTGAGCACGTAGCGCTCGGTGGGGACGACGTTGGCCCGCAGGTACTGGGCGGCGAGCCGCTCCGAGGGAGCTGCTCCCCGGCCCGGTGCGTAGAGGTGGGACCAGTCGAACGCCCCATTGTCGTCCGTGGCATCGGGCCACAGGACGGTGGCGTAGTCGTGCAGGAGGGCCTCGATCGAGGAGGCCACCTCCTTGTCGGCGCTGGCCTGGTCGGGCTGGTCGGCCATGACGCCGCAGAAGTAGGCGATGCC
>DATCCR010000122.1:0-10749 GCA_036511155.1 Acidimicrobiales bacterium | reverse complement strand
ATGCCGGCCAAGGTCGACGCCATCCTGGCCCTCGGGGGCGACCCCGGGCAGCTGCGGGCCAAGGAGGGCCTGTCGCTGGCCGAGGCCGGGTACGCGCCGGTGGTCGTGGTGTCGCGGGGCGGGTACCCGCCGGTCCCGTGCCCGACGGCCAAAGGCGGTGTCCGGGTCATCTGTTTCCGGGCCAATCCGCTGAACACCCGGGGCGAGGTGGAGTACGGGACCCGTCTGGCCGCCCAGCACCACTGGACGTCGATGCTGATGGTTCCCGAGCGGGACCAGGCCACCCGGGCCCGGCTCCTCTTCCGCCGGTGCAGCGACATGCGCCTGGTGGTGGTGCCGGTGTCGGCCCACGGCGGCACCCTGCTCTATGACGTCGCCTACGAGTGGGCGGCCCTGGCCAAGGCGTTCATCGTCCACACCAGCTGCTAGCCGGGCGCCTGGGCCGGGCGAAGCGCGCCCGCCGGTGCCCGGCCCCGGATCCGATCGCCGTCCGAGCCTGCCCGCCGTCCCGGTCCGTCCCGGATCGTCCCCGTCCGTCCCGGTCACCCAATTCAGAAAATGGCCTGTCGTGGTATCAGATCTGATACCACCGGACGTCGAACGCGGGATCTGTGTGCCGAGGCTCCCGCGAGACACGACCGACCGGCCGTCGGGTCTGCCCCCCGGCTCACTCAGCAGCTCCCTCAGCCCTTGCCGGCGGACGACCCCCGGACCTTGCCGGCCAGGCGCCCCACGTCGAGCTTGCGCCGGCCGGCGAACCGGTAGGTCTTCCCGTACAGCTTGGTCGCCCACGACTCGGGCTGGACCTCGAGTGCGGCCGCCCCGGCACTGCGGATCTCCTCGGCCATGGTGAGGTAGCTGCGACGGCGGTAGTGGCGGAGGTGGTCGGTGAAGTCGTCCGGGCCGACGATGAAGGTCCGCACGTCGCACACCCTGGCGTTGGGCAGGGTGGCCACCACCTCATCGAGGGCGGCGTTCATCGCCTCGTGGTGCAGGTGGCGGTCCGGCTCCTTCGGGTTGTCGAGGGGGAACTCCGCCCCGTTGACCAGGATCAGGCTCGCGTGGTCGGGGATGGCCCCGGCCAACCAGGCGATGTTCTCCTGGAACCGTTCGGGTGTGATCCCGCCGATGGACTCGAACTCCTCGCCGAACCAGGCGAACCACGCGTCGTCGAGTGACTCGCGGGTGTGGCGCTGGACCAGCCGCTCGCGATTGGCCGGGTCGGTGACGTCGACGTTGAACTGGTTCCACGGCACCACCAGTCCGGTCGTGCGGTGGCGGTAGAGGCCCTGGGTGTAGTCGGTCAGGACGCTGAGGACCAGCACGTCGTAGTGGGGGTCGACCACCGTGGCCGACCGGTAGGTGTCCCGGTCGACGATGGGGAGCCGGGCGAGGACGGCCTCCTGGTGGGCCGACAGTCCCTCCGCCGACAGCCGCAGGGTCTCGGTGTGGCCGGCGTGGACGAAGGCGCCCGTCGGGCCGGGGTGGGCGAACTCGGTGGCGATGTCGCCACCCAGGAAGTCGGCGGTGGTGCTGAGGTCGCACCCGCCCACGATGAGGATCCGCCCGACGCGCTCGGCCCGGCCCCCGTCGTCCGACGGACGCGATGCCTCCGGCGTCCCGTCGTCGAGCGTGATCCAGTCGATGGCGACCGGATCGTCGAGCCCCGCGACCACGTCTCCCACCACCTCGAGGTCGGGCCGGCCGAGGCGCTCGTAGAGCCACTGCTCGACGCCCATGTTGAGGATCCGACACGAGAAGAGGTAGTCGGTGAGCCGGCCCGTGGTGCGGTCGAGGGCGTAGAAGCCACAGATCCCGTAGTCGCCGTAGCGGTCGGTCACCTCGACGAAGCCCGACACCACCGACGGGTCGGCCAGCATGGCGCCGAACGCCTCGCGGTCCGGCCGCCGCTTGGTGAAGTTCATCTGGTTGGTGCGCAGGGTGAGTTCGTGGAGGCGGTCCGCCTCGGCTGCCGCGTCCTCGTGGATCCGCACCCGGATGTCGCACGACCGGAGGAACTCCTCGTTCGACCCCTCGGTCGACCCCCGGTCGGACAGCTTGCGCTCGAGCACTTGGTACTGGCGCAGCCGCGACAGGTCCGAGTCGTCCTTGCCGGCCAGTTCCAGCCGGTCGAGGAGTCCGTCGATCAGCTCCGGCCCGGCTGTCTGCAGGCCGGGGGCGAAGTGCACGGCCTCGCCGAGGTTCGACGGCAGATCGTCGAGGAAGAGGACGTTCGGAGCCCGGAGCTGGGCGTCCTCGATGATCCCGGCCACCCGTGGGCCCTTCGGGGTCCAGTCGACCCGGGCGAATACGAACTCCTCCCACAGGCCGATCCGCTCGAGCTCGGCCCGGACCGGCTCCAGGTCGTTCTTCGAGCAGATGGCGCTCACGATGCCCCGGCGGTTGAGCGTGCGGACCAGGTCGGCCCGGGCCGGGTCGATGACGACCGGTCCCTCGCTCAGCGTGCCCTGCCAGAAGGTGTCGTCCAGGTCCCAGATGACCAGTTTGACGGGTGCCGACAACGGCCCGTCGGGCCGCGCTCCGGCCGGTGCCCCTGACCCCGAACCCGTGCCTGCCACCGGCCGAGTATCCCACAGGGGGTCCCGCCGGCTCAACGGGCCGGGGGTCCGCACACGGGGACCGGCCCCCCCCCGGCCGGGCGAGGGCACAGGGTACGTTGTCCGGATGGCCGGCCGGGAGGGAGCAGGGGATCCGACGGCCGTCAAGCGGTCCTCCAGCCGGTTGGTCCGCGGGTGGCGGTCGACCGTACGGGGTGCACGCGGCCTGCGCGACGTGGCCGACATGCGCCTCGACCCGACCTACCGCCGACTGGCCGCCGGCTACCGGTTGCCCGACGGGTCGCGACGGGTCTACCTCCACCACATCCGCAAGACGGCCGGTACCAGCATGTTCCTGAGCTTCCTGGCCCTCGGGGGCGAGGACCCGATGGCCGTGTGGCACCGGATCAACGCCGCCCGGCTGCCCCGCACGGTGAGCGGGGGCTACGCCTTCGTGTCCATCCATCGCAAGCTCCTGGCCGAGGGCGCCTACTTCTTCGGCCGGGCCCACCGACCGGTCGAGGATCAGCCGCTGCCGGAGGGGACCTTTACGGTGACCGTGCTGCGCGACCCGGTGTCCCGGGTCCACTCGTACTTCGACTACCTGGTGGTGGGGGACACGCCGGACACCCCGGGCCGGGTGAACGAGCGCGAACGTCGGATCGCCCTCGACGGCTTCGACGCCTTCCTCGACCGGGTGCCGCCCCGCCACCTGCTCAGTCAGCTGCACACCTTCTCCACGGCGCTCGACGTGTCGGCGGCGGCCGAGCGGGTGGCCGCGTGCTCGGCGGTGTACTTCACCGAACGCTACGCCGAAGGGCTGGCGGCGCTCTCCACCCGCCTCGAGGTGCCTCTGGCCGTCCACCGGGCCCGGGCCACCGGGAGCCGCTCGACGCTGACCCCGGCCCAGACCGACCGGCTGCGCGAGGTGCTCGAGCCCGAGTACCAACTGCTCGCCCGCCTAGACGACGCCGGCATCGGCGGACGGGCCGGGCCGATCTAGGAGTTGGCCGAGATGGTGTGGTGCTCGAGGTCGCGGCTGTTGGCGATGGCCACGGCCGCCAGTTGGGAGCGGACCTCCAGCTTGCGGAGCACCGAGCGGATGTGCGACCGCACCGTGGTGAGCGACACCACCAGTTCCTCGGCGATGTCCTGGGCGGCCCATCCCTCGGTCAGGTAGAAGAGGACCCGCCGCTCGCCGGCCGTCAGGCCGAGAAGGGCCCGGAACCGGTCGGCGAAGCCCAACTCGGCCACCTGCCGGGCCTCCTCGATGGTCAGCCCGTCGAGGGACCGCAGGGCATCGGCCAGGCTGTCCAGGTCGAACAGGGCCAGCGCCCCCTGGGCCACGCACGAGGCGATGGCACCGGCACCGGCACCGGCACTGACGGCCAGGACCGGGATCCCCTTGTCCACATAGGCGGTGGTCAGTCGGGCCGGCAGGCCCCAGGCCCCGGTCGCCCAGTTGGGGGACCGCCCGACCCAGGCCCCGTCGAGCACCAGGACCACCAGGTCGATGTCGGTGCCGTCGACGGTGGTCAACAGGGGCTCGTCGGGGGATACCGGGGCCGTGCCCGTCCGACAGCCCAGGCGCTCCACCAAGTCGGCCGAGGCGGTCAGGGCGAAGCCGGGAGCGGTCCCGTCGGCGGCCATCGGGTCGACCACCAGGACGCTCAGGTTGCTGGTCGCCAGGCCCTCGGAGGACGGCCCGGCGGCCACCGTGCGGGGGTCGGCCGGGCGGAGGCCCGGGAGGCCCTCGGCCCGGGTGGCGCAGTAGCGGTGGACGGTGCGCCGGTGGAGCGGTTGGAACGAGGGACCGGAGCCGGTGGCCGACGGGTGGCCCGTGACCCGCAGGTCGACGATGACCACGGCGGTGAGGTCACCGATTCCTCCGGCCGCGTCGGCGTCCAGGACCGACCGCCCGGACCGGGCGGCACCGAGCGCACGACGGGAGATCTCGTCGGAGCCGACGGGGTCGATCCCCTCGACGGGGCCGGCCATCCCCACCGCCACGCCGAGGCAGGCGTCGGACCGGTCGAAGGGGAGGGTGGGGCCGACGGCCCGGGCGATCCGGTCGCCGAGGACCACCAGGGGGACGGCACTGGCCACCGATCCGAACTCCACGGCCACCAGCGAGGTGGCCGTCGGACACACGCGGTCGCCGCCGCGCACGGCCTTGGTCACCTGGCGGAGCAGGTGGGCGGCCCCGGCCACGGCCACGTCGGCGGCGGGTCCGGAGTTCGTGTCGACCCGGAGGTCGACCCAGGCGACCGCGCTGGTGCCGCGTCGACCTGACTCGGGTCCCTCCGGACGTTCCTTGTCACTCCCCATACAGCCCCCGCTCGCGAGTGCGACGATCCCCCGTCGGACTCCTGTCCGCCCTGGTTCCCGGCTGCCACCGTTGCCGGGCGGCACCGCGATCCTCGGCGACCCTCCATGCTACCCGGGGGGTGTTCACCGGCACCAGGGTGGACCGTGGGGAGCCCAGTCCCCGGATCAGGCCGGCTCCGGGCCGGCGGCGTCGGCCCGGTCGGCGGGTTCGTCCCTTTCCCGGAGCGAGTCGGCCCCCAGGCGGAGCAGCCCGTCGAGCAGGACCACGACCCCCACCCCGACGACCACGCCGCCGAGGGCGTCGGTGGGGAAGTGCCACTGCAGGGCGACCACGGCGATGCACTCGAGGCCGACCAGGAAGGTCCCGACCACTACCGCCACCGGTCGGAACCGCCGGGGGACGGCCAAGACCCAGGCGGTGGCCACGGAGGCGACCACGGTGGTGGTCCCCGAGGGGAAGGTCAGCACCTCGGCGTAGCGCCGGGCGATGACCGGCTTCAGCAGCCACTCGACCAGCACGACCGACAGACCTGGACCCACCAGACAGGCCAGCGCCCGCAACCGGTCCCGGCCCACCACCACCAGGGCGGCCAGGATCGACCCGGCCACCAGGAAGGCCACCGAGCGCATATCGGTCACCCGTTTGTAGAAGGTGTCGCCGACGGCGGGGTGGATGAACGAGAAGCCCCAACGGTCGAGGAAGATCGGGCCGGGGTGGTTGCGGAAGACCAGGGCGGCCACGACGACCAGGGCGACCAGGGCGCCGCCCACGATGGCCTCGGTCCGACCATCGTGCACCTCGGGCTCGACCGTCACCGCTCCCGGAACCAGGCGATGGTGGCTGCCAGCCCGTCCTCCAGAGCGACCGGCTCGACATCGGGGAAGAGGCGCCGCAGGTTGGTCTGGTCGGCCTGGGAGTCACGCACGTCGCCGGCCCGGGGGTCGGCGTGCTCCCGCTCCAGCGGGTGGCCGAGCTGCTCCTCGATCCGGGCGATCACGTCGAGGAGCGAGTAGCGGGTGCCGAAGGCGAGGTTGACCGGCCGGGGGTCGGTCACCTTGCGCACCACGGCGTCGGCCAGGACCGCGCACACGGTGCCGACGTAGGTGAAGTCCCGGGTCTGCAGGCCGTCGCCGTGCACCGGGATCGGCTCGCCCCGGAGGGCGGCGGCCAGGAAGGCCGGCACGACCGCGGCATAGGCGTGGTCGGGCGCCTGCAGCGGGCCGAAGACGTTGAAGAACCGGAAGGCCAGCGTGGGGAGGCCGTAGGAGTGGGCGTAGGCCAGCGCGTACGACTCGGTGGCCAGCTTGCTGACGGCATAGGGGCTGACCGGCATCGGGGCCAGGTCCTCCTGCTTGGGGATGACGGGGTTGGCACCGTAGACCGACGAGGACGACGCCACGACGACCAGGGGGTCGCCGTGGTGGCGGGCGGCCTCGAGCACCCGAAGGGTGCCGGTGGCGTTGGCCTCGTGGGAGGCGACCGGGTCGACGATCGAACGGGGGACCGACGGGCGGGCGCCCAGGTGGACGATGGCCGCGGTGCCGGGCACCACCTCGTCGAGCAGCGCGGTGTCGAGGATCGACCCCTCGACCAGCGTCACCCCGTCGACGCCGACCAAGTTGGCCTTGCTGCCCGTCGAGAGGTCGTCGAGGGCGACCACGTCATCGACGCCGGGCGTGGCGACCAGGGTGCGGCACAGGTTGGCTCCGATGAATCCGGCTCCGCCGGTCACGATGACCCTCACGCCGGCATCAGAGCCGCTCGACCGCTGGCCCGTCCAGTCGGTTGCGGGTGTCGAGGACGTAACGGGCGTGCCGTTCGACGAGGTCGTAGTCGAAGGCGTCGTGGTCGGTCACCAGGATGACGGCGTCGGCCGCGGCCAGCTCGTCGGCGGTGGCCTCCACCAGAGGGAAGGCCAGGGTGTCGCCGACGAGGTGCGGGTCGGCCACGCGCAGGTCGGCGCCGAGGGCGACCAGGGACCGGGCGATCACCGTGCCCGGCGCCTCGCGGGCGTCGCCGGTGTTGCGCTTGTAGGCGAGGCCGAGGATGAGGACGCGCGAGCCGTTGATCGACCGTCCCATGCGGTTGAAGGCCAGCATCAGGCGGCGCACGACGTAGTCGGGCATGTGCTCGTTGACGTCGTTGGCCAGCTCGACGAACCGGAACGGCTGGCCCAGGCTGCGCCGGACCTTCCACGACAGGTAGCTCGGGTCGATGGGGAGGCAGTGCCCGCCCACGCCCGGCCCGGGGGTGAACCGCATGTAGCCGAAGGGCTTGGTGGAGGCGGCGTCGATGGACTCCCACACGTCGATGTCCAGGTCGGCTGCGAACATGGCCAGCTCGTTGACCAGCGCGATGTTGACGTGCCGGAAGGTGTTCTCGAGCAGCTTGGTCAGCTCGGCCTCCTTGGTGCCCGAGACGGCGACGGTCTGGTCGACCAGGCGACCGTAGAACTCCTCGACCACCTCGAGCGAGGCGGCATCGATGCCGGACACGACCTTCGGGGTGTTCTCGAGCCGCCAGGTGGTATTGCCCGGGTCGATCCGCTCCGGGCTGTAGCCGGCATGGAAGTCGCGGCCGGCGACGAGCCCGGAGCCCGACTCCAGGATCGGCACCACGAGCTCCTCGGTGGTGCCCGGGTAGCTGGTCGACTCCAGGACGACCGTCGCCCCCTGGCGGAGGTGGCCGGCGAGCGTGGCCGCGGCATCCTCGACGTAGGCGAGGTTGGGGTTGCCGTCCTCGAGCGGGGTGGGTACGTCGATGACGGCCAGGTCGAAGCCGGCCATGTGGGTGCTGTCGTCGGTCGGGAGATAGCGCCCGGTGGCCAGGGCGGCGGCCAGGCGCTCGTCGGTGATGTCCTCGACGTAGGAGTCGCCGTCGGCCAGCCGCTTGACGCGGTTGACGTCGAGGTCGAAGCCGACGACGTCGTAGCCGACCTCGACGGAGCGCAGGGCAAGGGGCAGGCCGACGTAGCCCTGGCCGACGACCACCAGTTTGGCGATGGGTACGTCGCTCATCGCGTGGGGACCGAAGGGGCCGTCGGACGGGTCCGGCAGCCAGTGGCTACGGTCACGCCCGGACCTGGTCGGCGTCGCTCCCGGGTCGCCCGAGGTAGGTCGAGACCACACCGCGTAGCTCGAACTCGGCCTCGGCCTCGACGAGTTCGGGCCACTCGAAGGTGTCGTCCGGGTCCGCCGCCGCAGGGCAGTGGACCGGGGCGATGCCGGGCACGGTGGGCACCACGTCGCCGGCCACGCCGGCGGTGAAGAGGAGGGTGCGCACGGTGTCCTTGTCCCGACGGAGGGTGGCCAGCTCGAGCTCCTCGAGCTCGACGGCGAACACGTCGGCCGGCGCCCGGGTCGGGACCAGCCGGTTGATGTAGGGGTGGCTGGTGCCGAGGATCTCCTCGTCGGGCGTGCTGAGGACTTCGTTGAGCTTCTCGCCGGGGCGCATCCCGGTGATCTCGATCGGGATGTCGATCCCGACTTGGCAACCCGACAGCCGGATCATCCGCTCGGCCAGGTCGATGATCTTGACGGGCACGCCCATCTCCAGCATGAAGATCTCGCCGCCGCACGAAAGGACCGAGGCCTGGAGCACCAGCTGTACGGCCTCCTCGACGCTCATGAAGAAGCGGGTCATCCTCGGGTCGGTGACGGTGACCGGACCACCCTGGGCGATCTGGCGGGCGAACGTCGGGATGACGCTGCCCCGGCTGCCCAGCACGTTGCCGAAGCGCACGGTGCAGTAGGCACCGCCCTCGGGGGCGTGGGCGAGCACGGTCTGCTCGGCCAGGCGCTTGGAGGCCCCCATCACGCTCGAGGGGTGCACGGCCTTGTCGGTCGAGATCTGCACGAACCGTCGGGTGCCGACGACAGCGGCGGCATCGACCACGTTGAGAGTGCCGAGCACGTTGGTCTTGGCCGCCTCGAGGGGGTGCTGCTCCAGCACGGGCACGTGCTTGTGGGCGGCCGCGTGGAACACGACATCGGGGCGGAACTCCTCGAAGGTCTCGTACACGGCCTCGCGGTCGAAGATGTCGACGAGGGCCTGCTCGGTAGGGCCGTTGATGGTGGCCGCCGTGTCGTGCAGGTGGGTCTCGTCGTGGTCGAGGAGGACGAGCTGGGCCGGCCCGAGGCTCGCCACCTGGCGACAGATTTCGGAGCCGATGGAACCGCCGGCCCCGGTGACCAGCACGCGCTGCCCCTCGATCGAACGGCGGACCGACTCGAGGTCGGTGGGCACGGGCGTCCGGCCGAGGAGATCCTCGATCCGGGGCTCACGGGCCTGGCGCAGGGCGGCCAAGTGGTTGGGCTCGTCGAGCATGTCCTTGACCCCGGGCAGCATCTTCATCGACACCCCGGCCTGCTCGGAGGCGCGCAGCGCCCGTTCGACCAGGTCGGGCGAGGGTGAGGGGATGGCCAGGAGGACCTGTTGGATCGTGTAGCGGCCGGCCGCCTTCGGGATCTCGCTGATGTCACCGACCACCGGCACGCCGAGGAGCGACAGGCCGTGGGCCCGCTCGTCGTCGTCGAACACGGCGACCGGCACCAGGCCGGCACCCGGGCTGCGCAGCATCTCGCGGATGGCCGCGGCGCCGGCGTCGCGGCTGCCGATGACCGCCACCCGGAGGCCGAGGCGCTTCGAGCCGCGCTGCCAGGCGAACAGTCGGGAGTGGAAGCGGATGACGCCCATGCCGGCGGCGGCGAACATGCAGCCCACCACCACCACGAACGGCGGGACGAGCTCGATGTGGATGGCGTTCCCGGCGGGCCAGAAGGCGATCAGCACACACAGGGTGGTGGCCACCGACAGGAGGAGCTGGCGGGCCTCGTCGGCGCCGGCGTGCCGCCACATGCGTCCGTAGAGTCCGAACATCTTGTTGGAGATGATGGAGACGACGACGGCCACCGCCAGGAACTCGCTGAAGTGGAGCCAGTAGCCGCTGGGCGCCCGGTCACGGAAGTAGGTGACCTCGGCCAGCCCGTACCCGGTGACCACGGAGATGGCGTCGAGCAGGACGAAGAGGAGCGCGGCACGGATGCGGCTGGCGGCCACGGCCACGCGGCGCATATCGGTGCGCGACACGTCTGTCTCGTCGGGTTGCCCCGGGTACGAACTCATGTTGCCTTCTGACGCTGGTGATGCATGCGCATCCATCTGGACGCCCCCCTGATCGAACAGCCCCTGGGCGAGGTCGCTGGCCACCGGCCATGCGGTCCTTCGCAGACGATTATGTCCCTCTCCTCGGAGTGCCCCCGCACTCCTCGGCCCCATGCATCCTTACCTGGAAACAGTGCCCTGTGTCGTCGCTCAAACTCTACCGCGCTCCTGCGCGTTCGGCATCCTCAAATTTTGGGATCACCCGCGCCCGGGACGGGTGTGCCAGGCAACTTCGGGTAGCCGCTGCGAACATCGGCCGATGGGGCCCGGGACCCTCCTCACGGGTCGCCCGACGCGGGTCGCGGCCGTACGGGCCAGGCCGCCCACGTGGACGGGCCGGGTGACCGAAATTCCTGAGAAACCCCTGGCAGAATGCGCAAGGCCGTGTAGTACCATCAATTGGCCGTATCTCCGGCCTTCTTCTCTAGGCGAATTCTCGGACGGGACAGGGGCATGATCGAGCCAATCAACTTCTTCGGAGCCTTGCGTCAGCGCTGGCGTCTGGTGGTGGTCCTGGCCGTCATCTGCGCCGTCATCGCGCTCGTGATCCCGGCATCCGCCTCGAAGCACACGAAGACCATCCTCAAGTGGGAGACGTGGGCGACAGTCGGCGCCCCGGCCTCCAGCGGCCTCATCCAGGGGACGGTCTCCAACGCGCAGATCCTCTTCTACGCGAATACGTTCCCGGTGAAGCTGGCC
>DATCCR010000121.1:0-5243 GCA_036511155.1 Acidimicrobiales bacterium | reverse complement strand
TCCGGCCGAGGTCAGCGTGGGTGTGGTGCCCGACAGGTCGGCGCACCCCGACGGGGCGAGCGCCACGCCGGCGGGCGGGCCCGGGTAGGTGTAGCCGTCGATCTGGCGGATCCCGAAGTCCCGCTCGTACTGGAAGACCGTCCAGAGCTCGCCCCAGGAGAAGTTGTAGAAGCTGGTGGTCAGGATGACGCCGTTGTAGAGGCCGTGGGTGCCGTCGGCCGGGTCGACGAGCGTCGGCGTGGTGAAGGTGAAGTTTCCGGCCGGGCCGGCCACGGCCTCGAGGGTGTAAGGGACGCCCTCCTTGGTCAGCGCCGACTCCCACGACTGGGTGGTCGGGTCACCTCCGGGCTGTCCGATGAGCAGGACCCGCAGGTCGACCCGTTGGCCCGGTGCGGCCTGGGCCGGGGGGGACCCCACGGCCCAGCCGGCCACCACGACCATGCATGCCAGGGCCACCAGGGCCACCGAGCGATTCCGCCAGACTCGATACATCCCGCACTCCTCTGCTCGGTGGCATCCGCCGATTCGACCGAGGTCCATAGTGTGCCACCTCCCACCGGCCGGTGTAGGGGCCTTCGTCACATGGGGTGCGTGGCACCACTCGACTGAGTGGCGCGACCGCCGTCGGCGCGTCGGCGCCGGGCGGCCGGAGTGACGCGCTCAGCCGGTCCCGGTCCGTCGCGGGCCGCCTGCCCTGCTGTCGGGTTCGACCGCGCCTACCGGGAGTGGGTCCGGAGCCGGTAGCCGGCCGGCCACGATATCGGCGATGGTCACCTGGTCGAGTACTGCCTGGACGCTCACCCGTAGGCCGCCCCACACGGAGGCCAGGTGGAGCGGGGCTCCTCGGTAGGTGACATCTTCCGGCCGGTGGCCGCGCACTTCGACCAGGGTTCCGACCAGAGGTCCGACGACCTCGGCCAGGACGATCCGGTCGGCGGGTCGGGCCAGACGGTACCCACCGTCGGACCCGCGGCGAGACTGCAGCACTCCACTCCTGCTGAGTTCGGTGAGGATGCCCTCGAGGAACTTGTGGGGGAGGTCCTGGGAGTCCGCCAACTCCACCGCGGTCATCGTCCGGGGCGATGCAGCCAACGTGCAGAGGGCCCGGATGGCGTAGTCCACCGCAGCCGAGATCGTGACGACGGCGTTCCCGCCCGATGATCGCCTGTGGCGGGTCCCCCCGTCAGATCCGCCGGTCGATGCGGTCGTCATCTTCGGGGTTCACGACGAGGACGGGTCGATGAGTCCGTACCGTCGGCGGACCGCACGGTCGACACTCGAGAAGGCCATGTCGACGACGATCCCGACGACCACGATGACGATCATCAGGGCGACCACCACCGCCCAATCACCCTGGGTGACGGAGTTCACCACGCGACCTCCGAGGCTGAGCGGGTTCACCAGGATGAGGAACTCACCCGCCATCAGGGCGTGCCACGCGAAGGCCCAACCTTGTTTGGTTCCGCCGAGGATGCTCGGGAAGGCGGCGGGCAGGACCACGTGGCGTTCGAGGGAGAGGCCCCGTGCGCCGAGGATGCGGCCCACCCGGAGGAGGCTCGGCGGCACCTGGTCGATCCCGCTGATGAACCCGTTGGCCACGGCGGGTGCAGCCCCCAGGATCATCATCAGGACGATGGCCGCCGACGAGTTCCCGAAGCACATGATGGCCAGCGGATACCAGAGAACCGACGGCATGGTCTGCATGCCGGTGATGAGCGAGCCGATGCCGGCGCGGAGCACCGGTATCCGGGCCACTGCCGTTCCGACGATGCCTCCGACCAGGATGACGAGCAGGTAGCCGACGACCGCCTGCTGTGCCGTGACCCAGCAGGCTTGCCAGAACAGCGATGAGCCGAGGAGGGTCCACAGCTCGCGGCCGACCGCCGCAGGGGTCTGGAGGATGTACGGCTTCCAGTGGGCCCACACCGCAACCTGCCACACGAAGAGGATGAGGCCGAGGGCCACGAGCTTGGGCCACGTCGCCCGCCACATCCGACGGGCGAGACGGTCGTGGGCCGGGCCGTCGATGCCGTCCAGGGCGTCGAGGCCAGCCATGGCCTCGTCGAGGGACGGGGCGGTTGCCGTCACGGGGAGGTCAACGGCCATGGCGACCCACCTCGGATCGGAGCTGGTCGGTGACCGTGGCCGCCAGTGTGGCGATCTCCGGGGAGTCGATGCGTCGGGGCCGGGCCAGGTCCACGGGGAAGGTGGCGGCCACCTGCCCGGGCCTGCTGGTCAGGAGGACGATCCGGTCGCCGAGCCGGGCCGCCTCGCGGACGTTATGGGTCACGAATACGGCGGTGAACCCCCGGTCCAGCCACAGCGACTCGAGTTCGTCGTGGAGCAGGTCCCTCGTGATGGCGTCGAGGGCACCGAACGGCTCGTCCATCAGCAGGAGTCCCGCTTCCTGGGCCAGGGCCCGGGCGAGGGCGACCCGTTGGCGCATCCCCCCGGAGAGCTCATGGGGCCGCTTGTCGCCGAAGCCGCCGAGATGCACCCGCTCCAGGAGGTCGGTGGCGATAGCGCGCCGTTCGGGCTTCTCCATGCCGCGGAGCCGCATCGGGAGCTCCACGTTGGCCGACACGGTGAGCCAGGGGAAGAGGGCGGAGTCCTGGAAGAGCATCGCCGTCGACGTGGCCTGCGACTCGTCGGACGGGGTCCGGACCTCCACGCTCCCGACGTTCGGTCGGTCGAGGCCGGCGATCAGGTTGAGGAGGGTCGTCTTCCCGCAGCCCGACGCACCGACCAGACAGACGAACTCACCCGATGCGACGGAGAGGGAGACGTCCTGGAGCGCAACGACGCCGGTCGTCCCGTCACCATGGCGCTTGGACACGCCGGTGAGCTCGATCGACGGCGCAGCTTCCTGCGCCTTCGGTTCGGATGGTGCAGTCAGGATGCTCATGACGTGGACAGGGCGCTCTTGCCCTGCTGGTGCAGTACCTGGTTGACGGGCCCGAGGTCGAAGATCCCGCTGATGTTCGTGGTCTTGAACCCGGCGGCTTTCGCATGGACGAGGTCGGTCAGGATGGACGAGGCGATGGGGTCGTTGGTGAACGTCAGGTTCGACCAGGCGGCGGCCAGCTCGGCGGGCTTGAGCGGTTTGCCGGTCAGGGTCGCCAACTGGGTGTTGGCGTCGGCCTGTGCCTGGACCGGGTTGGCGTTCAGGAAGGCCGTCGTGGCCAGCTGACCTTTCAGCAGAGCGTTGACCACGGAGGGATGGGCGGCGAGGAAGTCGGTGCTCACCACCAGCAGGGTGGTGGAGAACAGCCCCTTGGGCCAGAGGGTCTTCTCGTTGACGAGCACGTGACCGTGCCCTTCGCTCACCATGCGGGTGGCCCATGGCTCGGGCACCCATGCGCCAGCGATGGTGCCGGCCTCGAACGAGGCCAGGGTCGTGGCGTTCTCCTCGGGGAGGATCGTGACGTCGCCGCTGCCCCCGTCAGGCCCCGGATAGGTGACATGTTGCTTGGTCAGCCACGTCCGCAGTGCCACGTCCTGGGTGTTCCCCAGCTGGGGGGTGGCGACCGTCCTCCCCTTGAGCTGGGAGGCCGACGTGATGCTCGGGGCGACGACGAAGGCCGCACCACCCGACGTGGCGCCGGAGATGATGCGGATGGCCTTGTTGCCCTGGGAGTAGGCGGTGATGGCCGAGTTGGGGCCCATGTAGGCGGCGTCCAACGATCCGGCCAGGAGCGCCGTGACCTCGGCGGGTCCGGCGTTGTAGGTGGAGGTCTGCAGCGTGACGTTGGACGGGAGGTTCTTGGCGATGATCCCCTGCTGGAGGCCGACGAGGGCGGGGGCGTGGGTCAGGTTGGTGAGATAGCCGAGTCGAAGGGTGGCCGGTGCGCTCGACGTGCTCGCCGACACCGACCCCGAGGTGGTCGGTGTCGAGGTCCCCGAGCTGGAGCCGCACGCGGTGGCGATGAGCGCCAGCGAGACGCCGCCGAGCAGGGCGGCGGCCCGGCGGAATCGGGATGTGGTGACGGGTGACGGCGACATGCTGCTCCTCGATCGATAGGGGGCGGCCGAACCACGGAACCGGTCGACGGCGGACTGGAGATACGTCCACTGCCGGCGGTCGATGTGACAGGCCCATCGGGTGTTGGCCAGTAGTATTGTAACTTGGTAGGAATACTAGGTCAACAGGTTTCCCGGGGAATTTCCGGCGCCGGCGTCGTTGCCAGCTCGACCCGGTGCTCGCAGGTCCTCCGGTCGAGTTCTCCGGGCGACTGCCTGCATCCCGGTCTCCCCCCTGCCCGATTGCTATCGTCCGCGCCAGGGCGTCCACTGACAGACGGGGACGGAAAGGTTAGGTGGCGGCATGACCATGGCACCCCAGAGCCAGTTGGCGGAGGCCTCGTCCAAGGTCGAGGTCCGGTTCGGCACCACCCAGCCCCAGCGCCGGGTCACCGTCTTCTTCCGCCTCATCCTGGTCATCCCGCAGTTCTTCGTGCTCTTCTTCGTCGGCATCGGCGTGTTCTTCGTGGCCATCGTCGGCTGGTTCGCCGCGCTGTTCACCGGCCGTCTGCCCGAGTCGATCGCCAAGTTCCTGCTCGGCTACGTCCGGTGGGTCACGCGGGTCTACGCCTACTTCTATCTGATGGTCGACACGTACCCGCCCTTCTCGCTCGACCCGGACCCGACCTACCCCGTGGATGTCATCGTCACCACCGGTCGCCTCAACCGGGCGGCGGTCCTCTTCCGCATCATCCTCATGATCCCGGCGCAGATCCTCTCCGCCATCCTCGGCCAGGGCCTGGGGGCGTTCTCCTTCATCACGTGGATCGTCACTCTGATCAACGGCAAGATGCCCGATGCCTTCTTCGGGGCCTCGGCCGCCGTGTTCCGCTTCCAGGCGCGGACCAACGCGTACTCCCTGATGCTCACGTCGTGGTACCCGAGCGACGTCATGGGCGACAAGGACCCGATGGGCAACAAGTTCGAGTTCCCGGTGTCCGGGACGTGGCTGGCCACGCCCCCCGCCCCCTACGGCGCGTACGCCCAGGCGCCGGCGTGGGGCGCGGCACCTCAGAGCGCCTACGCCCCGGTCCCGCCACCCCCGCCGGCCGGCTCGTTCCCGCCACCTCCGCCCGCCGGCGCCATGCCGCCGCCTCCTCCGGCCGGCTCGTTCCCTGCGCCGCCGCCGGTGGTTCCGCCCGCCCAGGGCCAGCTGCCCGAGGTTCCGGCGACCGTCCCTGAGTCGTTCGGTGCCCCCACCGATGGGCCGACCGGCGCTCCGC
>DATCCR010000120.1:0-4248 GCA_036511155.1 Acidimicrobiales bacterium | reverse complement strand
ACCCAGCCGACCGACCCGGCCCACGGTGACAACGCCGGGGTCATGATCTCGACGCCGGACGTCCACCTCCGGGGCATGGACCGGACCGGCGTGGTCGTCGACGGCACCAAGTCCGGTGCCCCGCAGTGCAGCAACAACCCGACGGACCAGACGTACGGCGCGGTCGGTTCGGACGGCAAGACGGTCGGGCGCAACGGCATCGTGGTGTGGAAGGCAAACGGCGTGTCGGTGGACAACCTCACCGCCTGCAACTTCCTGGGCGGCAGCGGCGACTCGGGCAACGGCATCTGGTGGAACGGCGGCGCCGACAGCGCCAAGATCGGACTGCACGGGTACACGGGCACCTACCTCACCGCCACGTCGACCTACTACGGCGCCGAAAACACGGCCGCCCAGTACGGGGTCTTCTCCTCCGACGCCGCCGGGCCGGCGACGCTCGACCAGACCTACGCCAGCAACTTCAACGACTCGGGTATCTACGTGGGTGCCTGCCAGCAGGTGTGCGACGTGACCATCAACCACGCATGGATGGAGTACAGCGCCCTCGGCTACTCGGGTACCAACTCGGGCGGGGCCATCGTCATCGAGAACTCGCAGTTCGACAACAACAAGGACGGCTTCGACACCAATACGCAGATCGCGGGGGACCCGCCTGCACCGCAGGACGGCGCCTGCCCGAACGGTGCCACCAGCCCGATCACCCACACCCACTCGTGCTGGGTGTTCACGCACAACAACGTGCACGACAACAACAACCCGAACGTGCCCCAGGCCGGCACGGCCAGCCAGGGACCGGTCGGGACGGGCATGACTCTGTCGGGTGGCCGCAACGACACGGTCATGGACAACACGTTCTCGAACAACGGGGCCTGGGGCTTCCTCATGATCCCGTACCCCGACTCGAGTACCCCCGAGTACAACCAGTCGTGCACGGGCACCGGCGGCGTGGAGAACGGGGCCTTCGGCTGCATCTACGACCCGATGAACAACGCCCTGATCGGCAACCACTTCTCCAACAACGGGTCGTTCAAGAATCCGAGCAACGGCGACTACGGACAGATCACCCTCAACACCGGCAAGCCGTCGAACTGTTACCGGGACAACGTGGCACCCAACGGCTCGACGCCGGCCGACCTCCAGCAGACCCAACCGACGTGTGGCGTCCCGACCAAGGGCGCCCAGACCGGCGGCGCCCTGCTCGGCCAGGTCCTGTGCGACACCGGCAACGGGCCGTGCGGTGCGGACATGAACTACCCGAAGGCCACCGCGGTGACCATGCATCCGTTGCCGGCGGGTCTGCCGAACATGCCGAACCCCTGCAAGGGTGTGCCCGACAACGCCTGGTGCTCGGGCGGCAGGCCGGTCTGACCCACTTGGGTGGCGGGCCGGTGCGCCCGCCCTCTGGCGTTTGGTCGTGGCGGTCGGCCGCGCCGGACGGGGACGACCCTCGTAGTTGACCAACTTGGTCAACTTTTGCCAGTATCGGAGCACAACAGCTGAGGCCTCCGAGGGTCGCACGTCCGCCTGCCGAAGGAGACGCACCATGTCCGACTGGGGATTCGAGACCCGCCAGATCCACGCCGGGGCCGCGCCCGACCCGACCACCGGCGCCCGCGCCACGCCGATCTACCAGACGACCAGCTATACGTTCCGGGACACCGCCCACGCCGCCGCCCTCTTCGGTCTGGCCGAGCTCGGCAACATCTACACCCGGATCATGAACCCGACCCAGGCCGTGTTCGAGGAGCGCATCGCCGCCCTCGAGGGCGGGGTGGCCGCCCTGGCCGTCTCGAGCGGCCAGGCCGCCGAGTCGATCGCCCTGATGAACCTGGCCGAGAACGGCGGACACGTCGTCTCGTCGGCCTCGCTGTACGGCGGGACCTACAACCTCTTCCACTACACCCTTCCCAAGCTCGGGATCGAGGTCACCTTCGTCGACGACCCGGACGACCTCGACGCGTGGCGGGCGGCCATCCGGCCCAACACCAAGGCCTTCTACGCCGAGACCCTCGGCAACCCCAAGGGCGACGTCCTCAACTTCGCCGGTGTGTCGGGCATCGCCCACGAGCACAAGATCCCCTTGGTGATCGACAACACCTTGGCCACCCCGTATCTGTGCAACCCGCTGGCCCACGGCGCCGACATCGTCGTGCACTCGGCCACCAAGTTCATCGGCGGCCACGGCACGTCGATCGGCGGCGTGATCGTCGACGGCGGCACGTTCGACTACGAGGGAAGCGGCCGGTTCCCTGGCTTTACCGAGCCCGACCCGAGTTACCACGGCCTGGTCTTCGGAGACCTGCCCGAGCCGTTGTTCCCGGCCCGCTTCGTCCTGAAGGCCCGGCTCCAGTACCTGCGTGACCTCGGCTCGGCCATCACCCCTTTCAACTCGTTCCTCTTCATCCAGGGCGTGGAGACCCTCAGCCTCCGGATGGAGCGCCACGTCCAGAACGCCGCCACCGTGGCGTCCTGGCTCGAAGCCCGTGACGAGGTGTCCTGGGTCGCCTACCCCGGGCTGGACTCCAGCCCGTGGCACGCCCGTCAGGAGCAGTACATGCCGCGGGGCGGTGGGGCCATCGTGGCCTTCGGCATCGAGGGCGGGGCCGACGCCGGCCGTAGTTTCATCGAGGGGCTCGAGCTGTTCAGCCACCTGGCCAACGTGGGCGACGTCCGCAGCCTGGCCATCCACCCGGCTTCGACCACCCACTCGCAGCTGACCGAGGCCGAGCAGGTCTCGACCGGAGTCACCCCCGACCTGGTCCGCCTGTGCATCGGCATCGAGTCGGTCGAAGACATCCTGGCCGACCTCGAGCTCGGGTTCGCCGCCGCCAAGGGGGCGTGACGGACGCGTCGGCTCCGCTCTCCTGGAAGCCCGGTGACGAGCCGGGCGGCCGCCGGTTCGCCCGGCTGACCACCTCCGACGACACCGGTCTCCTCCTGGAGAGTGGCGCACGCCTGCCCGGGGTGACCCTGGCCTACGAGACATGGGGGACCCTGGACGAATCGCGGTCGAACGCCGTCCTCGTCCTCCACGCCCTGACAGGTGACAGCCACGCTGCCGGCCCGGCCGGGCCCGGGCATCCGACGGCGGGGTGGTGGGGTCCGTTGATCGGCCCCGGCGCGGCGGTCGACACCGACCGGTGGTTCGTGGTCAGCCCCAACGTTCTGGGCGGTTGTCAGGGGACGACGGGCCCGTCGTCGGCGTCCCCGGACGGCACCTCGTGGGGGTCGCGGTTTCCGAGGCTGACCATCCGCGACCAGGTCGCCGCCGAGGCGCTGCTGGCCGACCATCTGGGCATCGACCGATGGGCGGCCGTGGTCGGCGGGTCGATGGGCGGGATGCGGGTGCTCGAGTGGTGCGTCGGCCACCCGGACCGCGTGGCCCGGGCGGCCGTCCTTGCAGTCGGAGCGGCGGCCACCGCCGAGGAGATCGCCCTGTGCTCGGTCCAGTGCCGGGCCATCCGCCTCGACCCGGACTTCCGTGGCGGCGACTACTACGGGGCGGGCCGTGCGCCGCTGGCCGGAATGGAGCTCGCCCGGGGAATCGGTCAGATCAGCTATCGCACCGAGGCCGAGTTCGACCAACGGTTCGGACGCCGTCCCCAGGGCGAGGAGGACCCGCTGGCCGGCGGCCAGTTCGCCGTGGAGTCGTACCTCAGCTATCAGGGGGAGAAGCTCGCCAGTCGGTTCGACCCCAACTCGTACCTGGTCCTGAGCGAGGCCATGAACAACCACGACGTAGGTCGGGGTCGAGGTGGTGTCACGGCCGCGTTGGCCCGGGTGACCGCGCACGTCGAGGTGGCCGGGATCAACTCCGACCGCCTCTACCCCCTGGCGCTGCAGCAGGAGCTGGCCCGGCTGCTGCCCGGCGGCCGGAGGTGCACGGTGATCGAGTCGGAGTTCGGTCACGACGGCTTCCTGCTGGAAGTCGACCAGGCGGGCGTCGTGCTGGCCGCCGCCCTCGGCGCCTGAAGGACCCGTCGGTCGAGTTCCCCGCCGTCCGCAGTAGAGGCCGCCGATCAGGCGGCGGCATACCAGGCGGCCAGTCGGGCCAGTCCCTCGTCGACCCCAACCTGCGGGGCCCACCTCAGCACCCGCTGGGTCTCGGACTGGTCGAACCAGTGGGCCACCGACAGCTGCCGGGCGGCGAAGTGCGTCAACGGCGGCTCGTCGCCCGGCCACCAGCGATCGAGCACCCGACCGACCAGGGCTGCCAACGGGGCCGGCATCGAGCGCACGGCTGGGTCG
>DATCCR010000119.1:0-5443 GCA_036511155.1 Acidimicrobiales bacterium | reverse complement strand
GGGCGGGAAGTCGTTGGTGACCAGGAGGTGGGTCATCGCCCCCCTCCGGGCGACCCGTGCGGTCCCACCAGGTCCTCCCGACCGAGTCGTCGTGCGGCCCAGCGGGCGTGCTCGGCCAGCAGCTCGTCGTCGCCTGTGGCGTAGCGGGCGAGCGCCGCTGCGGTGTCCGTGTCGGTGCCGTTGCCCACGTTGCCGAGGGCCACCAGGGCGTTGCGCCGCAGATGGCGGGGGTCGCGGTCGGCGATGTACCACCGGCCATGGGCCTGCAGGAGTGCCTCGTCGGAGGCCTCGAGGAGGTCGAGCAGGTCGACGGCGGCCACCGTCCCGGCCTCGGGCGGCCCTGGCGGGTGGTGCCGGTCCCCCGTCCGATTGACCGGGCAGGCCTGCTGGCAGTCGTCGCACCCGTAGATGCGGTCGCCGAGGGCTTCGCGGAATTCGATCGGGAACGTCCCCGGGGCCTGGACCAGCCAGGCCAGGCACCGTCGGGCGTCGAGAACCCCGTCGGCCACCAGTGCACCCGTCGGGCAGGCCGTCATGCAACGCCGGCACGTACCGCACCCTTCGGCATGGTCCGACGGGCCGGTCGGCGGGGTGGGGTCGAGCGGGGCGTCGGTGACGACCGAGCCGAGCACGAACCAGGAGCCCAGTCCGGGCAGGAGCAGCAGGGTGTTGCGACCGAACCAGCCCAGGCCGGCCCGTTGGGCCGCCGCCCGGTCGACCAGGGCATTGTCGTCGACCACCACCCGGGCCTGCCACCCCTCGGCCACCAGGTGGTCGGCGATCCGGGCCAGTGCGGCCCGCAGCGGGGCATAGTGGTCCGATCGGGCGTAGCGGGCGACGCTGCCCGCCGGCCGAGCAGGGAGGGGCCGGTCGACGGAGGTCGGGCCACCGGGACTCCCGTCGTCCCGGCGCCGGTAGCCCCAGGCCCCCACTACCAGGGACCGGGCACCGGCCAGCACCTGGCCCGGGTCGGTCGAACGATGCGGGTTCCGGAAGGTGAACTGCATGCCGCCGTGCAGGCCGGCACGCCGGCGCCACTCGAGGTCGTGGCGGGTGGCGTCGAAGACTCCGGCCCCGGCGATCCCCACGGCGGCCAGACCAGCAGCGGCACCGAGGGCGGTCACCTCACGACCGAGGCGGGCGCGCTGATCGGCGGTCGATGCCGACGGGTCGGTCACCACGGGACTGGGCACGCCCCATGGTTGCACGACCCGGGAGCCTTCCGGCACCGGCCGCCGGCCGTGGGCTACAGCCCACCGACCGAGCCCACTACAGGCCGCTGGCCTGGGACTCGTGACGGACGCCGGGCACCAGTCCGGCCCGCTCCAGCAAGCGCACGGCCCTGGCCTCGTCGGCGTCGACGACCAGAGCGTCCTCGGGCTCCCGACCCACGATGAACGAGACCACGCAGTCCTCACACACCGGGGTGTTCCGGTGGGCGCAGTCGGCGCAGTCGACGACGAACGACCCGTCGCCGGGGCCCCGGGCGGCGGCACTGGCAACCTGCGGAGCCAGTCCGGGGCGTCGCAGGGTCAGAGGGACGACCACGCCGGTGGTGATGGTCGGGACACCACATCGGTCCGGGCGGTGGTTCACGGGGTCGTGCGTCACGGTGCTGCCTCCTGTGTGCGGTGGTCCGATCGGTCCCTCGGTCGCGAATACTCGCCTGTGGGTGTGACACCCACCTTCGAACCCCGCCCGGACCCGCCTCCGGGTCTGGTCCCACCCTGCCCACGCCCGTCCCGACCGTGCCGCCTGCCTCAAGGCTCCCTTGCGTCCGACCGATATCCCAGTCGGGCCCGATGCCGCCCCGCCCGCCCGGGCGCAGGCGGCCGTCGGGCACCCGGACCGAGTACGGGAACGAATGTCGAGATGAGCCCAGAGCGCAGCACCAGGACCGCGGCGGAGCCTGCGACCCCCGCCGCGCCCGCTGTCGGCCCCGGGCCCGGCACCCCCGATGACGTCCTCCCCCACCCCCGGACGATCTCCTGGGTGGGAGCCAGCGCCCTGGCGCTGGGCGGATCGAACCAGTCGCTCTTCCTCATCGGGGCCCTCCTGCTGGCCCAGGGCACCATGGCCATCCCCCTGCTGGCTCTGGGCCTGGTGCTCAGCTACATGGCGACCCCGGGCTGGATCGAGTTGTCCTGCATGTTCCCCAACCGGGTCGGCGGCATCGCGGCCACCTGCGCCGAGGCCTTCCGGCCCTACAGCGCCGTCCTCGCCAACCTGACGGGTGTCTGCTACTGGTGGGGCTGGGTGCCCACCTGCGGCCTCACCGCCATCGTGTCGGCCGAAGCCATCCACCAGTGGTACCTGCCCCACGTATCGGTCAAGCTCATGGCCACCCTCATCGTGGTCATCTTCACCGCCGTCAACCTGTGCGGCCTCAAGTGGGCGGTGCGGGTGGCCAAACCGATCGCCTGCGTCGCCTTCCTGTTGGCCCTTTGCTCGGGGTTGATCCCGGTGTTCTCCGGCCACGTCGACTGGCACCGGGCCCTGGACTTCCACCTCAACTCACCGTTCGGTGGGGCCTTCGGCCACCTCACCAGCGTGATGACCGGTCTCTACCTGATCGGCTTCGCCGCCCCAGCCCTCGAGGCGGCCGCCTGCCACATCGGCGAGATGAAGGACCCGGCCGTCGACCAGCCGAAGGCCATGTGGGTCAGCGGCGGCATGGCCAGCGTCTTCTTCGTGCTCATCCCGGTGGTATGGCTGGGGGTGTTCGGGGCCGGACCGCTGGAGGGCAACCTCGCCGCCGTCATCGGCCCCACGTTCGCCCCGGTGTTCGGTAGCCTGGCCAAGGCGGCCGCCGTCGGGTTCGTGGCCTGCAACATGGCCTGCGGGACCCTGCAGCCCCTGTCGGGGGCGTCGCGGACGCTTTCGCAGCTGTCCGAAGACGGCCTGCTCCCACGGATCGTCGGCTACCGGAGCCGGCGCACCGACGCCCCGGTGGTGGCCATCCTGGTGACCGCCACCGCGTCGCTCGTCTTCCTCCTCGCCGGCGACCCGATCTCGCTGGTGGCCGCCGCCAACTTGACCTACCTCATCGGCATCGCCCTGCCGAGCGTCGCCGTCTGGCTGCTCCGGCGCAACGAGCCCGGCCGGGTCCGGACCTACCGTGCCCGCGATACGTCGATACTCCTCGGCATGGTCGCTGCGGTGGTCTGGCTGCTGTCCACCGTCCTCGGCTTCGCGCAGTTCGGCCTGCCTATCGTGATCTTCGGGCTGGCCCTGGCCTTCTCCGGCTCACTGGCGTATGCCTGGCGGGCCCACGGGGACCAGAAGCGGTCCGGGGGCCGGGTGCCCCGGCGCTCGCGTTATCTCAAGCTGACCAGCGCCATGCTGCTGGCCCTCGTGCTCGACGCCGTCGGGTACCTCATCACGGTCAACCTCGTGGGCCCGGGCAACGACGCCCTGATGGCCGTGCTGAAGGACATCTTCGTGGTCGTCGGCCTGCTCGCCATCTCGGTCGGGCTGGTCCTCCCAAGCGTCATCGCCCACTCCATCACCAAGATGGAGGACGGCGCCCGGGCCCTCGACGAGGCGGTCGACGGGCTCAAGTGCGAGCGGGGTGAGCTCGCCCGCCTCGTGGACGAGCGCACGGTGGCCCTCCGTGCCGCCCACGAGGAGCTCGAGTACGCCCACCGCCGGCGTCAGGACATGCACGAGCGGTTGCGCGTCCTGTCGTCGCGCCTCGGTGCCACCGACTGCGAGGATCTGGACCTGGCCTCGACCCTCGCCGAGATCGCCTCCACCGTCGGCCGGGTCCTCGACGTCGATGTGGTGGCCGTCTACCAGGTGGCCGAGTGCGGCGGGTTCGAGGAGTCGCCGGTGCTGTGGCACCCGGGACGGATCGAGGGCGGAGGCGACGGCCTGGCGACCCTGACGGCGGGCACCCGCCGGTTCTTGGACACCGTGGCCGCCCGCCAGGGCACCTTCGCCCTGGCGGACGCATCCAACCTCGCCCCGACCTCCGCCGGCGACGAGGAGCCATCGTTCGCGGACGCCAGCGGCTACGCGGCATGGGTGCTCTCCCCGGTGCGCGACGCCGACGGCCAGCTGCTCGCCCTGCTCGGCCTCGGAGTGACCGAACCGGTGGCAGAGTGGAACGAGGACGACATCGCCCTGATCGACGCGGTCAGCGCCGACCTGGCTCGGACCATCGTCCAGGCGCGTCTGCACGAGCGTCAGGTCGAGCTGGTCCGCCAGCTCCAGGACCTCGACCGGGCCAAGAGCGACTTCCTGTCCACGTTCTCCCACGAGCTCCGCACCCCGCTCACCAGCATTCGGGCCTACACCGAGCTACTGCGGGATGACGACGACAGCGAGCAGGACCGGATGCTCGAGGTGATCGAGAAGAACAGCGTCCGCCTCTCGGCCCTGATCGAGGACATCTTGACCCTCTCCCACCTCAACTCGGCCGTCTACGACATCCACCTGGTACCGGTCGACGTCGACCCGCTGATCGACTCGGTCTGCGAGTCGGTGGTCGCTACCGCCGAAGCCAAGGGCCTGGCGCTCACCAGCCGGACCGGTCAGGATGCCGCCATCGTCCTCGGTGACGAGATCCAGCTCGAGCGCCTTCTCGTCAACCTGGTCGCCAACGCCGTCAAGTTCACGCCCCCCGGCGGCCGCATCCTGGTGTCGACCTCCGTTTCCGCCTCTTCGGTCGTCATCTCGGTCGCCGACACCGGCATCGGGATCCCGGCCGAGGAGCAGGAGGCCGTCTTCGGGCGCTTCTCCCGGGGGGCCGAGGCCACCCGGGAAGTCATCCCGGGGACCGGCCTGGGCCTCGCCATCGTCCAGGCCATCGTCGAGCGCCACGGCGGGACCCTGTCCCTCGACTCGGCGCCCGGCCAGGGGACCACCGTACGGGTCCGACTCCCCTCACTCGCAGTGGCCCAGGCCCGGGACGAACTCGAGGCTCAAGGCGGGGCCGCACCGGCCGATACAGAAGTGGACGAACTGATGCCCGCGGGCGTCGGCTCCTCCAGTGGTGGGCCGGACGT
Source organism: Acidimicrobiales bacterium (assembly GCA_036511155.1). Lineage (GTDB taxonomy): Bacteria > Actinomycetota > Acidimicrobiia > Acidimicrobiales > RAAP-2 > Bog-756. The sequence continues at coordinate 434 of DATCCR010000119.1, read as the reverse complement.
CCCGGCCCCGACCCCGTAGTTCGAAGCGCAGAGCAAGGAGCACCAGTCATGACCACAGCCCTGAGCACCGAGCAGGTAGCTGGGACCACGCGTGTCCTCATCATCGAGGACGATCCGGCGATCGCCGAAGCGGTCCGGCGAGTGGTGGCCAAGCAGAACGGCACGGGCGTGGTGGCGAGCGACGGTCGCAACGGGCTCCGCAACTTCTTCGAGGATCGCCCCGACCTGGTGGTGCTCGACATCGGACTGCCCGAGATGGACGGCTGGGAGGTGCTCGAGCGCATCCGCGACCTCTCCGAAGTGCCGGTCCTCGTCCTGACGGCCCACGACCTCGAGCAGGAGAAGGTCCGCGGCCTCACCGGCGGGGCCGACGACTACCTCACCAAGCCCTTCGGTGTCCAAGAGCTCGGTGCCCGCATCGAAGCCCTCCTGCG
>DATCCR010000118.1:0-9921 GCA_036511155.1 Acidimicrobiales bacterium | reverse complement strand
CCCCGAGCGGGATGCCGGCCAGGGGGCCGGGGTCCTCCCCCGCCGCCACCTTGGCGTCGACGGCCTCGGCTGCAGCCCGGGCCCGGCGTTCGTCGACGGCCACGAAGGCGTTGATGGTCGGGTTGCGGGCCCCGATGGCCGACAGCGCGTGGTCCACCAGCTCGGACGCCGTACGGGCACCGCTCCGGACCTGTGCCGCCAGGTCGACCACTGATTCCGTACGGAAGTCCATAGGACGACCGTACCGGGGGTGTCACGCTCCGACAAGGGGTCCGCCTTTCCGCAGCGAGGCCGGGTGCGACGAGGCCCCGTGTCGACAGAACCGCTCCCCGCAGAGCAGGCTGTCGCCATGTCGCCCGCACCATCCCAGAAGACCCGCATCGAGGGGACCGTCCTCGACCACATCGCCCACGCCGTGCCCCAATGGCACGACGTGTGGCACCGCTACGCCACCGACCTGGGCGCCGAATGGAACTCCGGTGGTCCCGGGCCCGGCTTCGCCCCGGGCCAACTCCGGTTCGTCAACGGGGCCAGGGTCGAGGTGCTGATGCCCTGGGATGTGGAGGTCAACGACTTCCTCTCCCGTTTCCTGGCCGCCAACGGGCCGGGCGCCCACCATCTGACCTTCAAGGTGCCCGACCTGGCCGACGCCATCGAGCGGGTCCGGGCCTTCGGGATCGAGCCGATCGGCATCGACTTCAGCCACCCGGAATGGCTCGAGGCCTTCCTCCACCCGAAGCTGGCGGCCGGTGTGGTCGTGCAGCTGGCCGAGGAGCACGAGTCGTGGAGCAGCCCCGCCCCCGACGACTACCCCACCTCCCGTCGCCAGTGCGCCGACGGGTCGGGCCCGGTACCGCCGGCCTCGCTCCTGCGGGTCTGCCACGTGGTGGCCGACCTCGACGGCGCCCTCGCCCTGTTCGCCGGCGTGCTGGACGGCCGGGTGGTGGCCGAGGGCACGTCGGCCGGTCTGCGCTGGGTCGACCTGGCATGGCCCGGCCCGCTCGGCGTGCGCCTGGTCGGCGCCGATGGCGACTCGTCGACTGGTCCGGTGACCGCATGGCTCGGCGGTCTGCCCGGACGGATCCACCACATCGCCTTCGAGGTCGTCGAGCCCGAGGGTGTTCCGGGTGCGGTACCTGCCACCTCGGTGTTCGCGCTGGCCGAGGCAGCCGACGGAACTTCGGCGTGGGAGATCGACCGGGACGCCAACGCCGGGCTCGGCCTGGTCCTCCTGCCGTCCGGCACCGGCCTCGGAGCCACCCCTGACGGACCGGTAGCCTGAGGCCGATGTCCGATCACGACGAGCACGACGAGCACGACGCCGACACGCCGGACCACGACACGGCGGACGACGACACGGCGGGCGACGCCCCATCCCCGAGACGGCGCCTGATGGAGCGCCTGATGGACGCGGCACCTTCCGCGCCGTCCAAACCGACGCTCGACCGGAACGGCAACCCCACCAAGTGGTCCATCGACCGTGTCGACCCCCGCGAGCGGGTCTACGGCTACCTGGCCGGCCTCGTGTCGGCCTTCTTCGGCGTCCTCATCTATGTGGCCGAGACCGGGAACAAGCACCTCCACCTCCAGAAGAACCAGTTCACGCCCACCACGACGCTGATCGTCGGCCTCGCGTGCGCCCTCCTCCTGATCGGGAGCACGTACCTGGGCCGACGGGCGCTGGTCGGCTTCGTCGCCCTCTTCACCTTCCTCGGCTTCCAATCGTCCAACATCGTGGCCGGGCTCCCCTTCCTGGTGCTGGCGGTATGGCTCCTCCTCCGCTCGTACAAGGTCCAGAAGGAGATGACGGCCCGACTCAAGGCGGACCGCAACTCGGGTGCCCCGTCACCGGTGGCCACCCGGCAGTCCCGGGCCGAGGCGGCCTCCACCCGACGGGCCGAGCGGGCCGGTGGACGATCGAAGGGGCCCGCGAAGCCACAGGGGAACAAGCGGTACACCCCGAAGGTGCCGGCACGCCCCGCTCCCCCACCGCCGAAGCCGTCGTGGCGTGAGCGCCGGGCGGCCAAGACCTCCGACTAGCGGGCTCCAGCCGCGGGGAACACCCGGCTCAGGCGCCGTCGATGACCAGGGCGGAGCGCAGGAGCTCCAAGATTTCGTTGCGGCGGCGGACCAACGAGCGGGCGGTCGGCTCCTCACCGAAGGCCCGCAGCACCTCGACCTCGGTCAGCATGCCGATGACCGTGGAGTAGATGGCCAAGAGGAGCAGCCGGGCGTCGTGGCGCTTCATGTGGCCGGCGTCCATCTCGGCCTCCAGGAATCCGGTGGCCCGCTGGACCAACGGCTCGACGGCGGTGACGAATCGGGTGGCGGCCGGCGTTCCGAGCCGGCCCATCTCGCGGACGAGTCCAAGCAGCTCGGGCCGGCGGGCGGCCAGCCGGAACACCGACTTCACCACCGCCTCCACCCGGGCCCACCCGGTGCCGGCCGTGGTCAACGAGGCTTCGAGGGCGGCCGAAAGCTCGATGGCGCTGCGGTCGATGACGGCCTCGAGTAGGACCTCTTTGCTCGGGAACCAGTAGAGGATGGTCTGTTTGCGAATGTCGAGCCCCACCGCCAAGGCGTCGAGCGACGAGGCCTCGTAGCCCCGGGTGGCGAAGGAGACGAGGGCAGCGTCCAGGATCCGCTCCGACGTACTGACCCCGTCCACGTCGGTCCGGCCGCCGACCGGCACCGGCCTCGGCCGGCTCCGGTCGCGGGCCGCCGAGGCATTCTGTCCTGTGGTCGACCCGGTCACTTACCATATGGTAGACAGATCGGGTGACCCGCGTCCGCGACGCCCTGGCCGGTAGGCGTTTCTTCATCACCGGCGCCACCGGGTTCCTCGGTACCGCACTGGTCGAACGCATCCTGCGCAGCGTCCCGGACAGCCAGGTCGTCCTGCTCATCCGCCCCGGCCGACGGGCCACGCCGATGCAGCGGGCCACCAAGGAGATCCTGAAGAACGACTGCTTCGACCGCCTGCGCGAGGAGCTGGGCGACGGGTTCGACGGGTCGATGGCCGCCCGGGTCACCGCGGTGGCCGGCGACGTGGCCACCGACGGCCTGGGCCTGGACACCGACGGGCTCGAGCAGATGTCGCGGTGCGACATCGTCATCCACTCCGCCGCATCGGTCAGCTTCGACTCCCCCCTCGACGCCGCCGTCGAGGTCAACCTGCTGGGCCCGTCCCGGGTGGCCGGAGCCATCGTGGCCGCCCGTGCCCTGGCCGAGGCCGACGGCCGGACCGGTCCCGTCCACTACCTGCCGGTGTCGACGGCCTACGTGGCCGGCACCCACCAGGGCGAGGCCAAGGAGGAGCTGCTCGACGCCAACCCCTTCACCGTGGAGGTCGACTGGAAGCACGAGGTCAGTGCCGCCCGTCGCCAGCGCGGCGACTCGGAGGCCGAGTCCCGCCAGCCCGAGCGACTGGCCGGGTTCCACAAGGCGGCCCGCGAAGAGCTCGGGGGGGCCGGCCTGCACCTGTTGGCCGAGCGGGCCGAGCGCCTGCGCGAGGACTGGGTCAAGAAGCAGATGGTCGCCATCGGTCAGGCCCGGGCCCAGTCGCTCGGATGGCCGGACGCCTACCCGTACACCAAGGCCCTGGGCGAGCGGGCCCTGGTCTCCCAGTACGGCGACTCCCTCCCCATCACCATCATCCGACCCTCCATCATCGAGTCGGCGCTGGCCGAGCCCCGACCCGGGTGGATCCGCGGCTTCCGGATGGCCGAGCCGATCATCATCTCGTACGCCCGGGGCCTGCTCCGGGAGTTTCCGGGGGTACCCGAGGGCATCACCGACGTGATCCCGGTCGACCTGGTGGTGGCCACCATCATCGCGGTGGCCGGTGAGGCCCTGCTCCAGGCCGCGTCCGACGACCCGGCCGATGCCTACGCCGGCCCGTCCGTGTACCACGTGGCCTCCGGCGTGCGGAACCCGTTCCGCTACGGACGACTGGTCGAGCTGGTGACCGCCTGGTTCCAGGAGCACCCCCTCTACGACCAGGACGGCCAACCCATCGTGGTGCCCGAGTGGACGTTCCCCGGCCGCGGGCGCGTCCAGCGCCAGCTGACCAGGGCCTCTGCGGCCATGACGCTGGCCGAGCGGGTCATCGGGTCGCTCCCCATCCGGGGCAAGCAGGCCGAGTGGATGGCCGCCCTCGAGGAGCAGCACCTGCTGGCCGACCGGGCCCTCGGCTACGTCGAGCTGTACGGCGCCTACACCGAGACCGAGGCCCTCTACCGGGTCGACCGGCTCCTCGCCCTGTGGGACCGGATGGACGACGACGACCGGGCGACGTACTGCCTCGATCCCGGGGCCATCGACTGGGCCACCTACGTGCGGGAGATCCACCTCCCCTCGATCATCGAGCACGCCCGCGTACGCACCTCGCCCGGAGGCAAGTCGGTCAAGACCAACCGGGCCGACCGGGCACGGAAGAACATCCTCTCGCCCGACCGCCACGTGGCCGCCTTCGACCTCGAGAACACGCTGATCGCCTCCAACGTGGTCGACTCCTACGCCTGGCTGGCCAGCCGCCACCTGCCGCCGGCCGAGCGGGCCGCCTTCGTGGCCGACCTGGTGGCCGAGGCCCCGTCGCTCCTTGCCCTCGACCGGCGCGACCGGGGCGACTTCCTGCGCTCCTTCTACCGGCGCTACGAGGGTGCGCCGGCGGCCCGCCTGCACGACGACGGGTGGGACCTCTTCCACCACCTGCTGCTGGCCAAGTCCTTCCCGGCCGGCATCGCCCGGGTGCGCGCCCACCAGGCACTCGGTCACCGGACCATTCTCATCACCGGCGCCCTCGACTTCGTGGTCGAGCCCTTCCGGCCCCTGTTCGACGAGATCGTGTGCGCGGAATTGGGTGTGGTGGACGGCAACTTCACCGGACGGCTCGAACAGCTGCCGCCCATCGGCGAGGCCCGGGCACTCGTGCTGGCCGACTACGCCGAGTCCGAGGGCCTCAGGCTCGAGGAGTCCATGGCCTACGCCGACTCGGCCAGCGACCTGCCCATGCTGGAGGCGGTCGGGTTCCCGGTGGCTGTCAACCCCGAGGCCAAGCTGGCCGCCATCGCGCGGCGCCGCGGCTGGCACGTCGAGACCTGGCACAAGGCCGACGGCGGCAGCCAGCCGGTGCTCCCGCTCGGACCGATCGACCACCGGGGTGCGGCCCGCCGCGGACGCACCAGTCCGGCGGCCCGGGCCGGCCAGGCCCGCCGCCTCGCGTCACAGGAACACGTGTCGGAGGCCGGCCGATGAAAGCCCTGGTGCTGGAGCGCAACCTCCCCCGCTTTGCCGCCTCGCGGGTGGCCTCACTGCTCGGCTCCGGTCGCGGTGCGGGCATCGGGCCCCTGCAGCTGCTCGATGCCGGGGCGCCCGAGCGACCGGGCGACGACTGGTACCCGCTGCGGCCGCTGCTGTCCGGTATCTGCGGCTCCGACCTCGCCACCGTCGACGGGCGGACGTCGCGCTACTTCGAGGACATGGTCAGCTTCCCCTTCGTGCCCGGTCACGAGGTGGTCGGGGTGCTCGACGAGGGCGGGGTCGACTTCGCCGGGCGCGCCCTGGCCGCCGGCACCCGTGCGGTCATCGAGCCGGTGCTCGGCTGCGCCCCCCGCCACATCCACCCGGTGTGCGTCCAGTGCGGCTCGGGCCATACCGGACTGTGCGGCAACCTGGCGTTCGGCATCCTGGAGCCCGGCCTGCAGACCGGCTTCTGCACCGACACCGGCGGCGGGTGGTCGACCGCGCCGTTGATGGCCCACGCCAGCCAGCTCCACGCCGTACCCGACGCGTTGTCCGACGAGGACGCCGTCATGATCGAGCCCACCGCCTGCGCGGTGCACGCCGCCCTCTCGGCCCACGTCGCCGAAGGTGACCTGGTGGCCGTGGTCGGGGCCGGGACGCTCGGCCTCACCACTGTCGCCGCCCTCCACCACGTGGTGCGACCGACCGGGCCGTGCACCATCGTCGTCGGGGCCAAGCACCCCCGCCAGCGCGAGCTGGCCACCTCCCTCGGCGCCGACCACGTCGTGCCGCCCGACCAGCTGGCCCGGGCCGTCCGCCGCCAGGCCGGGTCGTTGGTGCTCGCCGGACGCCTCACCGAGGGCGCCGACGTCGTGTTCGACTGTGTGGGCAGCGCCGCATCGATCGCCGAGGCCCTGTCCCTGGTCCGGCCCCGGGGCAAGGTCGTCCTCGTCGGCATGCCGGCCAAAGTGACCGTCGACCTCGCCCCGCTCTGGCACCGCGAGCTCACCCTGGTCGGGGCCTACGCCTACGGCAACGAGACGGCCGCTGAGCCCGGAGCACCCGACCGCCGCAGTTTCGAGCTGGCCACCGACCTGGTGGGCACCGCCTCGCTCGGCCGGCTGGTGTCGGCCCTCTACCCGCTCGAACGCTACGAGGAGGCCCTGGCGCACGCCGGGGCCGCCGGCCGCCGGGGTGCGGTCAAGGTGGCCTTCGACCTCCGCAACCCGAAAGGACGCACCCGATGAGCCCCAGGCCCGGATTCGTGCTCGACGTCGACAGCTCGACGCCCCCCACCCTGTTCTGGCACGGGGAGCGGTTCAGCCTGGAGAAGCTGCCCGAGGGCAGCCGGGTCATCTACGCGCCCGAGCCCATCGACCCGCTGAGCGACCCCCAGGCCGCCATCCGCCACGCCCTCACCCATCCCGAGGGCGACCAGGACCCGCTGCCGGCCCTGCTGTTCCCCGGCATGAGGCTCACCATCGCCTTCGACGACATCTCCCTCCCCCTCCCCCCGATGGAGCGGCCCGACATCCGCCAGCTGGTCATGGAGCAGGTGCTCGACATGGCCGCCGAGGCCGGGGTGGACGACGTCGAGCTCATCGTGGCCCTGGCCCTGCACCGCCGCATGACCGAGCCCGAGCTGCGCCACGCCGTCGGTGACCGGATCTACGACGCCTTCGCCCCGAACGGGCTGCTCACCCAGCACGACGCCGAGGACGCCACCAACTTGATCCACCTGGGCCAGACCGACCAGGGCGAGGACGTGGAGATCAACAAGCGGGCCGCCGAGAGCGACCTGCTGGTCTACGTGAACATCAACCTGGTGGCCATGGACGGCGGCCACAAGAGCGTGGCCACCGGGCTCGCCAGCTACAAGAGCCTGCGCCACCACCACAACCCCGAGACCATGCGGAAGTCGAAGTCCTTCATGGACCAGCACAAGAGCGAGCTCCACTCGGCCAACTGGCGCATGGGCCGGCTCATCCGCGACGCCGGGGTCAAGGTCTTCCAGATCGAGACGACCCTCAACAACGACACCTTTCCGGGTGCCTTCCAGTTCCTCCAGAAGCGCGAGTGGGAGTGGAAGGCCAAGGACCGCCTGGCCTACGTCGGGGCGGCCGCCGCCCTCAACCGGGTGCCGGCCCGCCACGCCCGCAAGATCTTCCACTCGGTCAAGGCGCCCCACCGCATGACCTCGGTCCAGGCCGGCGAGGTGGAGGCCGTCCACACCAAGACCACGGCCAACGTGTGGGAGCAGCAGGGCGTGGTCGTGCAGGGGCAGACCGACATCCTGACCATGGGCCTGCCCTACATCAGCCCCTACAACGTCAACTCGATCCTCAACCCGATCCTGGTGGCCTGCCTGGGCCTCGGGTACTTCTTCAACCTCTACCGGGGCAAGCCGCTGGTGCGCGAGGGCGGCGTGCTGATCATGACCCACCCGACCCGGTGGGAGTTCAACCCGGTGCACCACCCGAGCTACATCGACTTCTTCGAGCAGGTCCTCAGCCAGACGACCGACCCGAACGTCATGTCGGAGCAGTTCGAGGAGGGGTTCGCCACCGACCCCTGGTACATCCACCTCTACCGCACCGGCCACGCCTACCACGGCGTCCATCCGTTCTACATGTGGTACTGGTGCGCCCACGCCCTCCAGCACCTCGGCGCCGTCATCATCGTGGGCGGCGACCCGAAGGCCGTGCACCGGCTCGGGTTCAGGTCGGCCTCCACGCTGGCCGACGCCCTGGAGATGGCCCGCGACGTGGTCGGCACCTCTCCCACCCTGACCCACCTCCACACCCCCCCGATTCTCATGGCCGACGTGCAGTGAGCAAGGTCCGCGACACCTCGCGGTCCCTCCGGTCCCGCCGGGCCGTGCGCACCGACGCCGCGCTCGGCGGCTCGGCGGCCGACGGCGGCGGTCCGACCCGCCTCGGGCCCTCGGCCCTGGTGGCCCGGGCCGGACGGGCCAGGTTCCCGCTGGCCGCGCCGACCTGGCCGGGCTCGGTCCCCCGTCCCGCACCCGACCCCGAACTGGGCGTCCACTACGACACGGCCTGGTCACGCCGGTACGGCGTCCGGCTGGCCCGGGCCGTGGTGCTCGACAACGTGACCCGGCCGCTCGCCCGGATCCTGGCCTCACCCGAGCTGCGGGGCGACGAGGGACTGGTCGACCTCGAGACCCCGGTCATCTTCGCGGCCAACCACGCCAGCCACGTCGACACCCCGCTGCTGCTGGCCTGCCTGCCGCTGCGGTTCCGCCACCGGACCGTGGTGGCGGCGGCGGCCGACTACTTCTTCGACCGGCGCTGGAAGGCCGACGCCTTCTCGTTCCTGCTGGGGGCCATCCCCATCGAGCGCACCAAGGTCAACCGCCGGTCCGCCGATCTGGCCGCCGAGCTGTTGGCCGACGACTGGAACCTGGTCATCTTTCCCGAAGGCGGCCGATCGCCGGACGGGTGGGCCCAGGAGTTCCGTGGCGGCGCCGCCTACCTGGCGTCGCGCACCGGGCGGCCCGTGGTGCCGGTCCACCTCGACGGCACCCGCCACATCATCCCCAAGGGTGGCAGCACCATCCGGCGCACCCGGACCACGGTCACCTTCGGCACGCCGCTGTGGCCGGCCGAGGGCGAAGACGCCCGTCGATTCAGCGCCCGCATCGAGGGTGCCGTGGCCACGCTGGCCGCCGAGTCGACCACCGACTGGTGGACGGCCCGCAGGCAGGCGGCCGCCGGCACCACCCCGTCGCTCCAGGGCCCCGACGTCGCCGCCTGGCGCCGGTCGTGGGCGCTCGCCCCGTCGCCGGACCGCACCGAGCCCGCCGACGGCGGCGGCAACGACTGGCCCCGTAGACGGAGCTGAGTCGGCGCGGGCGACCGGCCCGGGGGTTCAGCTGCCGAGCTGGGCCGCCCCGTCGATCACGATCCGCTCGAATGTGTGGGGGTCGACGTCGAACGGCGAGTCGCCGACGGGCCAGTGGACCACCAGCTCGGTGATGCCGAGATCGCGGTAGCGGCCGGCCACGTCGACGAAGGCGTCGACCGACTCGAGGGTCGGCTCGCCGCCGAACCCGTCGAGTAGGAACCGCTCGATCGACGACCGGTCACGCCCACGGGCGGCCAACGCGGCGTCGAGGTCGTCCAGTTGGCGGGCGACGGCCGCCTCGGTGGTGGGATGGACACCAGAGGCCGGGGCACCGGTGGTCACCCACCCCTGGCCGAACTCGGCGGCGACCTGCATGGCCTTGGGGCCGAGGGCGGACACCACGAACGGTGGCCGGGGCGAGGTGATGGGGGCCGGGTGCCGCACCACCGCCTCGGCCGAGTAGTGGACCCCGTCGTACGTCGTCTCCTCGTAGGTCAGTATGCGGTCGAGTAGTCCGGTGAACTCCCGGAACCGGGCCGCCCGCTCCGCCGTGCCCCACGGGGGTGCGCCCAGGGCCCCGGCGTCGAACCCGGTGCCGCCCGACCCGATGCCGACCACGAGGCGGCCCTGCGACAGGTCGTCGAGGGTGAGGAGCTCCTTGGCCAGCGGGACCGGGTGGCGGAAGTTGGGCGACGTCACCATCGTGCCGAGCCGCAGGGTCGTCGTCGTGACGGCCGCCGCGGCCAGGGTTGCCATGGCCTCGAACCAGGGCCGGTCGCGGAACGACCGCCAGCTCAGGTGGTCGTAGGT
>DATCCR010000117.1:0-8810 GCA_036511155.1 Acidimicrobiales bacterium | reverse complement strand
CGGCCGGCCAGGGTGGTCGCGTCCTGGCCGCGCTCGGACCCGACGAACTCGATGGAGTCCCGGTCGTGGCCCAGGTCGACGAGGGCCTCGGCGATGGCCAGTGCCGGCTGGAGGTGGCCCGCGGTGCCGCCGCCGGCCACCAGTGCGTACCGCCGGTCGCCCGCGCCGCGAACCGGGGCCGCGCCGCGCCCGCCGGTCACGCCCGGACGAGTCGGCGCCGCTGGGCGGGCGGACGTCGGCCCGACCGCTCCTGCAGGGCGATGTTCATCAGGATGCCCATGGCGGCCAGGGTGATCACCAGGGACGAGCCGCCGAAGGAGATGAACGGCAGGGGGATGCCGGTCACCGGGAGCACGCCGATCACCGCTCCCATGTTGATGACCGCCTGGCTGGTGACCCATGTGGTGATGCCGACGGCCATCAGGCAGCCGAAGCGGTCGGGGGCCTGGCTGGCCGCCCGGAAGCCGTACCAGGCCAGGACGAAGAAGAGGCCCAGGATCAGGACCGCACCGATGAGGCCGAGCTCCTCCCCCACCACCGAGAAGATGAAGTCGGTGTGGGCGTTCGGGAGGGTGCCCCACTTCTCGCGGCCACCGCCCAGGCCGAGCCCGAAGAGGTGGCCCGAGCCCAGGCCGATGAGCGACTGCCAGACCTGGTAGCCCGAGCCCGACTGGTGGGCGCCGGGATTCACGAACGACAGGATCCGGTCCCGTCGGTACGTGCTTCCCATGGCGAAGACGATGGCGATGGCCCCGAAGGCGAGCAGCACCTTGGTGAGCGGCCCGAGCGACACCCCGCTCATGAACAGGATGCCGAAGGCGGTGCAGCTGAGCACCATGGCCGTGCCCATGTCGGGCTGCTTGATGATGAGGGCGGCTGACACCACGAGGACACCCATGACGGGGGCGATGACCTGCTTGGCCGGGGCGTCGCGGTCCATGCGCTTGACCACGATGTCGGCGGCGAACACCACGAGGGCGAGCTTCATCAGCTCGGAGGGCTGGAGGCGCAGGAGTCCGAAGCCGATCCAGCGCGACGAACCACCGGCCGTCACACCCAAGCCGGGCACCAGCACGGCGAACAGCAGGCCCACGGTGCCGAGCACCAGTACGACGCCGAACTTGCGCCACTTCCGGTAGTCGATGCGGGCGAAGATCAGGAGTGCGCCGATCCCGACGATCATCCACAGGACCTGCCGGAAGAAGATCGTCCACGGCGAGTGGTACGTCATCAGCGACACGACCGGCGATGCTGAGCCGACCATCACCAGTCCGGTGATGCAGAGCAGGGTGATGAGGATGCCCAGGGCCGCCGCTGTGGGCAGGGCCGACAGCCACCGGACCAGCGCGGGGCGCTGACGGGTGCCTGCTGCAGTGCGCTCCATCCCCCCAGCCTCGCCCATGCGCGCGCCCAGGTGGTGGAACCCGCCCCCGTCGCGGCGTGTCCTCGGCGCGGAGGTGCGGGCTGCCCTCGGGGCGGGCCTGCGGGGGGCCTTGCGGGTGGTTCCCTGCGCCGGCACCGTCAGACCTTCCCGACCGACAGGAAGTCGCCGTAGAAGATGCCGAGACCGAGGGCGGCAAACAGCCCGGCCAGGATCCAGAACCGGACGATGACCGTCGTCTCGGGCCAGCCCAACAGTTCGAAGTGGTGGTGGAGCGGAGCCATCAGGAAGACCCGGCGGTGGAACACCCTGAAGCTGATCACCTGGATGACCACCGACAGCGTGATGATCACGAACAGGCCACCGATGATGACCAGCAGCAGGTCGAGGTTCATCAGCAGGCACAGTGCGGCCAGTCCCGAGCCGATGGACAGGGAGCCGGTGTCCCCCATGAAGATCTTGGCCGGGGCGGCGTTCCACCACAGGAACCCGAGGCAGGCGCCGGCCAGGGCCACCGAGGCCAGTGCCAGGTCGAGGGCGTCGGGTACGCGGTAGATGCTGAAGTGCCGGTACTGCCAGTAGCCGATGATGGCCAGGCAGGCGAAGCAGAAGGTCGAGGAGCCGGCGGCCAGGCCGTCGAGCCCGTCGGTCAGGTTCACGGCGTTGGCCGCCGCGGCGATGATGAGGGTGCCCCACACCACCCAGACGCCGGTGCCCATGTGCAGCCCGATCGAGTCGTAGCGGGTGAACGAGAGCGTGGTCGAGGCGTGGGCCCAGTAGACGGCCAGGAGCGAGAAGCTCACCCCGAGCGCCATCTGGGCCCCGAACTTGGCACGCTTGTTGAGGCCCAGGCTGCGCCGGTGGCGCACCTTGATCCAGTCGTCGGCGAACCCGATCAGGGCGGCGCCGACGAGGGCGTACATCACCAGCGTCCCCGACCTCGAGAAGGTCACCCCCGGGATGATGTGGGCCGACAGGAAGCCGACCAACACCGCGGCCACGATGCAGATGCCGCCCATGGTCGGGGTGCCGGCCTTGGCGATGTGGACCTGGGGTCCGTCCTCGCGGATCTGCTGGCCGATGTTGTTCTTGAGCAGCCACCGGATCAGGAACGGCGTCGTCAGCACGGCCACCCACAGGGCGACGCCGCCCGACGTCATGAGCGAGATCATCGGTCTGTCCCCCCGGACCGCCACGTGCCCCCGAACCGCACGTCCAGGGCCGCAGCCGCCTCCTCCCGGTCGTCGAACGGTACCGTCGTGTCCCCCGTGGTCTGCGTGGCCTCGTGGCCCTTGCCGGCCACGAGCACCACGTCGCCCGTTCGCGCCTCGGCCACGGCCAGCCGGATGGCGGCCGCCCGGTCGGGCTCCACGTGCACCTCGGCCGGACCGTCCATGCCGGCCCGCACGGCCTCGATGATCGTCTGCGGCTCCTCGGATCGGGGATTGTCCGAGGTCAGGACGACCAGGTCGGCCAGTCGGGTGGCCACCCTCCCCATCTCGGGGCGCTTGCCCGGGTCGCGGTCGCCCCCGCAGCCGAACACGCACACCACCCGGCCCGCACCGGCCAGCACCCTCGTGGCCCGCAGCGCCTCGTCCAGTCCGGCCGGGGTGTGGGCATAGTCGACCACCACGGCTATCGGCGCCCCGGCGCCCACGACCTCCATCCGGCCGGGCACCACGGGGGCGGCGTCCAGGCCGGCCACGACGTGGTCGTCGTCGACCCCCAGGGCGGAGGCTACGGCGGCCGCCACCAGGGCGTTGTCCACGTTGAAGCGACCGGAGAGCGGCAGGTCGACGGTGCGGCCCCGCCAGGAGAACCGCGACACCCCGACCGACAGCTCGACGCCGGTCGCCTCGTCCCGCCGGACGGCCGTCCGGCGGTCGGGATCGATACGCTCGAGCAGACGCGCCCCCCACGGGTCGTCGGCGAACACCACGGCATGCCGGCAACGCCCGGGAGTGAACAACGCCGCCTTGGCCTCGAAGTACGCCTCCATCGTCCCGTGGTGGTCGAGGTGGTCCCGGCTCAGGTTGGTGAAGGCCGCCACTTCGTACTGCACGGCGTCCACCCGGTGCTGGGTGATGGCGTGCGAGGAGACCTCCATCACCACCGACCGGGTCCCGTCGGCCACGTACTCGGCCAAGTACTGCTGGAGGTCGGGCGCCTCGGGGGTGGTGCGGGTGCCCCCCAGGGTGCCGATCACCCCGGTCGTCCGGCCGGCGGCCTCCAGGATCGAGCCCACCAGCTGGGTCACCGTGGTCTTGCCGTTGGTGCCCGTGACCGCCACCATCTCGAGGGACCGGTCCGGGTGCCCCCAGAAGGCGGCTGCCACCTGCGCCATGGCCGGACGGACGCCCCCGGCCGGCACCTGGACCTGGGTCACGGCGAGCTCGACCCTGTGCTCGCACAGCAACGAAGCCGCCCCGCGCGACACGGCTTCGGCGGCGTGGAGGTGGCCGTCGGTGTGCTCGCCCGGCACGCAGCAGAAGAGGGTGCCCTCGACCACCTGACGGCTGTCGAAGGCCACCGAGGTCACAGGCGTGGCTTCCGCGTCGCCGCGGATCTCGGTGACGGGCACGCCGTCGAGGAGGTCGGCCACCATCACCACATCGGCACCCGTGGGCTCAGTTGGGTCGTGGAGGAGGGTGCGTAGCTGCCCGGGCCCACCTAGGGGCCTTCCGTGGCCGCTCCGGCCGGCACGGTCACGCTGCCGGTGCCGCCCACGGCCGTGGTCGATGCTGCCGTGGTGGCCGCGGCGGTTGTGGGGATGCCGAAGTGGTGGAGGGCGTACGCCATGATGGTCGAGAAGACAGGAGCGGCCACCGCACCACCGTAGATCGGCGTGGGGCGGTTGAGGACGACAATGGCCGACAGGACCGGGTGCTGGGCGGGGGCGAATCCGGCGAACGAGCCGATGTAGGCGCCCGGGATGTAGCCCAGGTGGTCCGGGCTGGGGATCTGGGCGGTGCCCGTCTTGCCGGCCACCGTGTACCCGTCGATGGTGGCGCTGGTCCCGGTCCCGTTGGAGACCACCTGCTCGAGCATGGCGGTGAGTTCGGCATTGGTGGTGGTGTCGATGACCCGGTGGGCTGCCGAGGCGGCGGCGGCCCGGACCCCGCCCCTGGCGTCGACCGAGGCCCGGATGAGCCGGGGCGAGACGAACACCCCGCCATTGGCCACCGCGTTGTAGGCGTCGAGAACCTGCTGGGCGGTCACTGCATCGTCCTGGCCGATCGGGGTCGACCCGATCGACGTCCCGGTCCAGCGGGAGGCACCCGGCACCAGGCCCTGCGACTCCCCCGGGATTCCGAGGCCGGTGGGCTTGCCGAACCCGAGGTTGGCGATCTGGGCGAGCAGGCGGGACTCGCCCAGGCCCTGGGCCACCTCGATGGTCCCGATGTTCGAGGACTGGGCCAGGATCTGGGTGGCGGTCATGGCCATGGTCCCGTGCTGCTCGGCGTCGTGGAACGTGTACTTGCCCATGGGTAGGGCGGCCGGCACCGTCAGGGTCGAGTCGGGAGTGATGACGTTGTCGGCCAGGGCGGCCGAGAACGTCACCAGCTTGAACACCGAGCCCGGCTCGTACACCTGGGTGACGGCGGAGTTCGACAGCGACTCGGACACCCCCGGGGGCAGGGTGTCGGACTGGGCGATCAGGGTGGCACCCGAGGTGTTCGGGGCTGCGGCGATCTTGGCGGTCAGCGTGGGCTGCGCCGGAGTGGCGGACGCCGCCCCCTTGCCGGCCGTGAGGTTGGCCATGGCCAGGATGTCGCCGGTCTTCACGTCCATGATGACCGCGGTGCCGCCGGTGGCGTGGGAGGCCACGATCTCCGCGGCCAGGGCCTGTTCGGCCACGTACTGCACCGACTCGTCGAGGGTGAGCTCGAGCCCGGTGCCCGGCGTGGACGGGGTCGACTGGTTGCCGCTCGGGAGGGCCACTCCGTCGGGCGACGTCATCACATCGGTGGTCCCCGCCTTGCCGGCCAGGGTCGCCTGGTACTGGTACTCCATCCCCGAGGTGCCGTTGCCGTCCCAGCCCACGGTGCCGACCACCGGCTGGGCCAGCAGTCCGACCGGCACGACCCGCTGCGACTCGGGCACCAGGTTGATCCCGTTGATGGCCATCTTGGTGATGGCGGCGGCCGCGTGGTCGGGCACCCGGTGGGCCAGGTAGACGAAGCCCGCCGGCTGGGTCAGTTTGGCCCGGAGGGAGTCGGTCGGGATCCCGAGCAGGGGCGACAGAGCGTTGGCCACCGCCGCCGGGTCCTTGATGATCTGGGGGTCGGCCACCACGGTCTGGCGGGTCACCGTCTCGGCCAGCACCTCGCCGTTGCGGTCGTAGATGCCGCCGCGCACGGGCGGGACGGCGACGGTCTGGGTCAACTGCGCCCGGGACAGGGCGGCGTAGTGCTGGTGCCCGAACTCCTGGACCTGGACCAGGCGGAAGGCCATGACCAGGAAGACGCCGACCAGGAGCAGTCGCATGGCCCGGGTGCGCCGGTTGAGGAGGACCGCGGGGCTCACCGGAGGGTAGGCGCCGTGCTCGATGCGGAGGTCGATGCGGAGGTCGATGCGGTGCCGGTGGTGGCCGGCTTGGCGGTGGCCGGGGTGCCCGTCGTCTTGGACGTCGCTGGGGCGGCCGCGTGGGTGGTGACCGGCTTGGCGGCGACGGGGAGCGGCGAGGTGTCGGGCACGGGCAGCGGGACGTTCAGCGGGACCTGGGGCAGGTCGACCACCTGGGCAGGTGCGGTCAGCCCGAGGGCGATCCCTTGGGCCACCACCCGGTCGGGTGCGGCCAGCTGGGCCACCTCGGACTGTGCGGCCTTCTGGATGGTGAGCTGAGCGGAGATCTTCGACTGGACGGCAGCCATGCGGACCTGGCCCTGGGCCACCAGGGCGTCGGCCACCACGACCGCGAGCAGGCTACCCACGACCAGGGCCACGCCCAGCCACACATGCCCCCGACGGGACAGGCCACGCCGGGTGGATCGACGGGGCTCGGGCTCGAAGACCCGGAGCGGGGGGCGGCGTGGGGCGGTGCGTGGCTGGGGTGCCGCCGCAGCCCGACGGGCCGCCGACGTGGCGGGGGCCGGGGGCGCCATCAGGCCACCTCACCGCTGTTGGACGCGGCATGGGCGGTGGGGAGGCGCTCGACGACCCGCAGTCGGGCGGCCTCGGACCGGCGGTTGCGGGCGACCTCCTCGTCAGTCGGCTTGCGTGAGCCGCGGTGGACCAGGCGGAACTGGGGATCGGCCCCGCAGACGCAAGGAAGACCCGGAGGGCAGCGGCAGTCGCCGGTGGAGGCGCTGACGAACGTGGTCTTGACCAGGCGATCCTCGCCTGAGTGGTACGAGATCACCACGCAGCGGCCACCGGGACGGAGGAGTCCGAGGGCAGCGTCGAGCCCGGTCTGGAGCTGGTCGAGCTCCTCGTTCACGGCGATCCGGATGGCCTGGAAGACCCGACGGGCCGGGTGGCCGCCGGTGCGGCGGGTGGCAGCCGGGATGGCGTCGCGGACCACGTCGGCCAGCTGGCCGGTGGTGGTGATCGGTCGGGCGGCGATGACGGCCCGGGCGATGCGGCGGGCGAACCGGGTCTCGCCGTTGTCGGCGAAGAGCTCCATGAGGGTTTCCTCGTCGGACTCGTTGACCACGTCGGCACCGGTGCGGCCCACCGTCGGGTCCATGCGCATGTCGAGCGGCGCGTCCCGGCGGTAGGAGAAGCCCCGCTCGGCCACATCGAGCTGCGGCGAGCTGACGCCGAGGTCGAAGAGGACGCCGGCCAGGCCCCGTTGGTCGTCGGGCGTCCCGAGCTCGTCCTGCACCTGGCGCACGACCTCGCCGAGCGTGTCGAACCGGGCCCGGCGGATGATGGCCCGCCGCCCGAAGACGGCAAGCTCGCCGGTGGCTGCGGCCACGGCGATCGGATCGCGGTCGATGCCGAGGAGAGTGATCTCCGGGTGGGCCTCGAGGAGGCGGCGGGCGTGGCCGGCGCCTCCCAATGTGGCGTCGAGCACCAGCCCCGGAGGCACCTGGCCGAGGAGATCGGTGACCTCGGTCGCCATGACCGGCTCGTGGGGGAAGGCCTGGTTCATCCGCAGCCCCTCGACCGGCACGTGTCGTGCGGGTGGAGTGCCGCCACGGTCCGACCGGGAAAAGGCGGAGGAGGATTCTCCCAGCTCTCCGGTCGAGGGACTGCGCATGGGCCAGACACGTTCGATGTGGACGTCGTGCCGGGCCACGGCGGCCTGGCCCGACTGGAGGGGGGTGAGTCGGGGCAGCGACGCGGGGTGGCCCACCCGCTCGGCCAGCTGGGCGGCCGACAGGGCGAGGGAGGACGTGGTGATCCGGCGCAGGGCGATGACATCGTCGCCTGACCGGTCCACGGCGTCGACGGGGGGATCCGTGTCGACCAGTGCGACGAGGAGGTTCGCCTCGGACGGGTCGGCGACCGCGGTGAGGACCGCAGTGCCCCGACGGGGGCGCCGGGTCCCCGGAGCGCGACGCTCGGGATCGGACGAGGCGTGGCGGACGAGGTGGAGGCGCATCGCGTCACTCAGCCGTCGTCGCCCATGGTCAGGCGAGCTTCCTCGGGGAGGACCTTCTCGTCCCAGGTCTGCCGGTCCCAGAGCTCGACCCGGTCGATCGCCCCGAGCACCAGCACCTCGTTCTCCAGATGCGCGTACTCCCGGAGCCGCAACGGGATGGCCATCCGACCCTGCCGGTCGATCTCCAACTCGTGGGAGGTCGAGGCCCACAGGCGGACCAGGTTGCGGTCGCTCCGACTGACGGTCGACCGCTCCACCATGGCGTCCATCTGCAGCTCGAACTGCTCCGGGGTCCACAGCGACAGGCAGCCGTCCTGCTCGGGAGCCAGATACCCGCCGTGCTCGAAGTGGGTACGGAACTTTGCCGGCAGGATCACCCTTCCCTTGTCGTCGAGCGAGTGCTCGTGTCTGCCGAAGAACCGTGCCACTGGACTTTGCTCCCACAACGCTCCCCGTGGTGCCCGGCACCCGACTGCTTCGGGTCCCTCCCTTTCACACCACTTCGCTCCACCCTAAACCCCTTGCCCCCACCCGTCAACCACTCTCCGGCAACTTTTTCGCGGGAATTCCCTGGTCGCCAAGTACGGAGACCCGCCACGGCGCCGACGGGCGCGACGAGGCCCAGCCGCGGGTCGCGGCGACCCCGACCGGGCCTCCGGCACCGACCACCGGGGGCCGGGTCCTGCCCGGTCGCACACGGTGCACGCGACCCGTATCCCTTGCCGTTGCTGGGGATCCGGTTACCGGCTCCGCCGGGGCCGGCACGCGTGGCCGCCTCCGTGGGTCGGAGTGGAGGAGGCGGCGCGGAGGATGTGGGGCGAAAGGGAGCGGAATCGCGACCCGGAGCGGAATCCGGGGGCGTCGTGGTGGCCTGGGGTG
>DATCCR010000116.1:0-5604 GCA_036511155.1 Acidimicrobiales bacterium | reverse complement strand
GGCCACCGCCCCGGCCGCAGTCGTGGAGCCCACCTCCTACCGAGCCGGCAACCTCGAGGTCGACTGGCCGGCCCGCGTGGTCCGGGTGGACGGCGAGGTCGTCGGCCTCACCAAGCTCGAGTTCCAGCTCCTCCAGACGTTCGTCCGCCACCCCGGCCAGGCCCTGTCCACCCAGCAGCTGCTCGAGCAGGTCTGGAACGACCCGTTCGGCATCGGCCCGGAGCGGGTCAAGTTCACCGTCCTGCGCCTCCGCCGCAAGCTCGGCTGGCAGGACGAGTACAAAGACGTCCTCGAGGCCATCCGCGGCTACGGCTACCGGTACACCCCGGTGGGCGACCGTTCCCCCGGTTAGTAGCCGGCCGAGGCGTCCACCAGGCCCTCCAGGGGCTCCCCCGCCGCCAGGAGCTGGACGTTCGTCCGGATCCGGTCGGCCAACAGGGGCACCACCATCTCGATGGTGTCGGCCGTGTGCGGGGTGACGATGCAGTTGTCGAGGTCCCACAGGGGGTGGCCGTCGGGCAGCGGTTCCGGCTCGGTGACGTCGAGCGCTGCCCCGGCGATCGCCCCGTCCCGCAGGCCGGCCACCAGGGCGTCGGTGTCGACGTGGCGGCCCCTGGCCACGTTCACCAACCACGCCCGGTCGTCCATGGCCGCGAGTTCGGCCGCGCCGATGATTCCCGTCGTCTCGGGGGTGAGGGCGAGGGCCAGCACGACCACCAGGGCGTCGCCCAGGGCCTCGTGGAGCCGCTCGACGGGCAAGGTGCGTGCCGCCCCCGGCACCGGGTCGGACCGGCGGCGCACCACGGTGGCCTCGACACGGAACGGTGCGAGCTGCTCGAGCAGCGAGGTGGCGATCCCTCCGCCCCCGACGATGGTCACCTTGCGGTCGTAGAGGCTGGTGCCCGCCGGGATCCCCCAGGACCGGGCCGCCACCCGGGACGGCAGGTGGCGCAAGCCGGCCAGGGCCAGGGTGAGTGCGTGCTCGGCCACCGGCTCGGCGTAGGCACCTTTGGCACATGTCCAGATACGCTCGTCGTCCAGCAGACCGGCTTCCGCCACCCGCTCCACGCCGGCGGAGGGCAGTTGGACCCACCGGACGTCAGGTACCTCGGCCAGCCAGGTGATCAGGCCGGCCACGTCGGCCGGGTCCAGCCACACCAGGCTGTCGGGTCGCTCGGCCAGGTCGACCACGTCGCCCCCACCGTCGCGCACCGCGTCGGTGGCGAAGACGGACGGGTAGGGGCCGACGGCGACGCGGGGAGGGGTCATGGGCGCACCTTAGCTAGGGGCAGCAGGGGGTGACCGGGGCGCCGCGGAGCCGGGTCGGGCCACACGGGGATCCGATGGGCGAATCCAGGAATTGCGCGGGACTGGTATCAGATTCGATACCACCTGGAGGAATTCGGTATCAGATCAGATACCACCACGACCCCGAACAGGATTCCGCGAACCGACGCTCCTCCGTGCATCGTGCACTGCGGTGCCACCACGGACCGCCCGTCCGGGTAGGCGTAGATTGGAGGGCCACACCGGCGCCAGGGGGAAGCCATGCACGTGCACTTCAATGTCCGAGAGTTCCTCGACCGGGCGGCAGTCACCTATCCGGACCGCGTCGCACTCGTCGACGAGCCCGACCAGCCCGCCGAACCGTGGGCCCCGCTCACGTTCGCCCAGTTGGCCGACCGGGCCCGAGCCCAGGCCGCCGGCCTCGACCGCATGGGGATCGCCCCCGGCGAGCGGGTGGCCGTGGTCTCCCACAACTCGGCCCGCCTCCTGACCTCGTTCTTCGGTGTCACCGGGTGGGGCCGGATCCTTGTGCCCGTCAACTTCCGACTGGCCCGGGCCGAGGTCGACTACATCCTCGAGCACTCCGGTGCCTCGGTGCTCCTGGTCGACCCCGAGCTCGACGAGGCCCTGGCCGGCATCGGCCCAGAGCGGCGCTACGTGCTCGGCGAGGCGTCCGATGCCGAACTGTTCGTACCCGGGGTGGAGCCGGAGCCGTGGGCGTCCGACGAAGCGGCGACCGCCACCATCAACTACACGTCGGGTACCACCGCACGGCCCAAAGGGGTGCAGCTCACCCACCGGAACTGCTGGGTCAACTCGGCCGTCTTCGGGTGGCACACCGGGGTGTCCGACCGGGACGTCTACCTGCATACCCTGCCGATGTTCCACGCCAACGGCTGGGGCATGCCGTGGACCACGGCGGCCATGGGCGTCACCCAGGTGGCGCTCCGCAAGGTAGACGGACCCGAGATCCTGCGGCGCGTCGGCCGCCACGGGGTCACGCTCCTGTGCGCGGCCCCGGCCGTGGTCAACGCCGTCCTCGAGGCCGCCGCCGACTGGGACGGGCCGGTGCCCGGCGCGGGCACCACCAGGATCGTGGTGGCCGGGGCCCCGCCGCCGTCCAAGACCATCGAGCGCATCGAGTCCGAGCTGGGCTGGGAGTTCATCCAGATCTACGGCCTGACCGAGACGTCACCTCTCCTGACCGTCAACCGCACGCGCGCCGAGTGGGACGGACTCCCGTCCGACCAACGGGCCCGCAAACTCATGCGTGCCGGCGCGCCGGCTGTCGGCACCGAGATCAGCATCGACGAGCACGGCGAGGTGCTGGCCCGTTCGAACACCGTGATGGCCGGGTACTGGCGCCAACCCGAAGAGTCCGCCGCCGCCCTGGCCGGCGGTTGGTTCCATACCGGCGACGGCGGTCTGCTCGACGAGGAGGGGCACCTGAGCATCCTCGACCGCAAGAAGGACGTGATCATCACCGGCGGCGAGAACGTCTCGTCGATCGAGGTCGAAGACGCCATCTTCTCGCTAGGTGGCGTGGTCGAGGTGGCGGTCATCGGCGTACCCCACGACAAATGGGGCGAGATGGTGCTGGCCCTGGTCGTGGTGGACGAGTCCAGCGGCGTCACCGAGGAGTTGGTGATCACCCACTGCAAGACGGTGCTCGCCGGCTACAAGTGCCCGAAGGAGGTCGAACTGCGCGAGCAACTACCCCGCACGGCCACGGGAAAGCTCCAGAAGTTCCGCCTCCGCGCGCCCTACTGGAAAGGGCTGGAGCGCCAAGTCAACTGAACCGGTTCAACGGGCGGGCGGCGCGGGCTCGTCCGGGCCGCCGGCCCGGGCCCAGGCCTCGGCTCCGGCCCCGTCGAGCCATTCGTCGATGCGCAGCGCCGTCCATACCGGGGTCTCGAGCATGGGGGCATGCCCGATGTCCCGGGCCACCTCGAGCTGCCAATTGGGGCGACCTTCGGCCATGCGCCGGGCCGCAGCGAGCGGGACCAGCAGGTCGCGGGCACCGTGGAGGTGCAGAACGGGCAGGTCGAGCGCGTCGAGCCGGACCATGGTGGGACCGGAGCGGGCCATGACCCACGACAGCGACCGGGCCGAGGCCAGGTAGGCGCGGTCGCCGGCGGCGCGGTCGCCGGCCTCCGTCAAGGCGATGTGGGCGTCGACCACGTCGACGGGCACCCGGGCCGGGTCGACGCAGGTGGCGCCGAGGACCCGCCGCACCTTCTGCTCGGCCGTGGAGCGGTTGCGGCGGGCGTTCAGGTAGCGCTCCCCCACTCCGGGCACCGAGCACAGCACGAAGTTCGAGAGCACCCGTGGGTGGACCATCCCGAGCCGTTCGGTGGGCAGCGCCGGGTCGACCAGGATCAGCCCGGCCACGCGGTCGGGGGCGGCCGAGGCCGTCAATGCGGCGACCAGGCCGCCGAGCGAGTTGCCCATCAGGATGACCGGCCGGTCCGACACCTCGGCGGCGAAGCCGGCCAGCAGGGCGACGTGCCCCTCTACGTCGGGGGAGCGACCGGCGGTCGGGGTGTGCCCGTGCCCGAGGAGGTCGACGGCCACCAGGCGGCTTCGGCCGATGAGGTGGGGCGCCACCGCCGCCCAGTTGAGATGGGAGCCGCCCAGACCGTGGACGCCCACCACCACCGGAGCGCCGTCGGGGCCGCCGTAGTCGAGGTAGTGGACGGGGCCGGCGAGGTCGACGGTCCGCGACGTGTGGGGGACTCCTGCCAAGGTCGTCACCCCGACGAGGCTACTGGTCGGTGCGTCGGAACCGGCCCCGCCCCGGGCCACTCCAGGCCTGGAACCGGGCGGGCCGGGCTCAGGACGGCAGGAAGTCGAGCAGCAGCCGGTTGACCTCGTCCGGCGCCTCGAGCTGCATCCAGTGTCCGGGGCCCTCGACCCGCTCGTAGCGCCACGGGCCGGACACGTACTCACCGGACCGGGTCATCTGCTCCTCGGTGAGGGCGAAGTCGCCGCTGCTCCACACCCCGAGCGTCGGAGCCTCCACCGGCGGCAGCTCGAGCGGGGGAGCGATGAAGCCGTCGGGCGGGATGTTGGCCCGGTACCAGTTGAGGGCGGCGGTCAGCGTGCCGGTAGCCTCCCATCGGCCCACGATGGCGTCGGCGTCCGGGTGGTGGCACCAGGCCCGGAAGTTGGCCCAGCCGTCGGAGGACAGCCACTCCTCAGCCACGCCGGCGAACTGGAAGAAGAACATGTACCAGGACTTCTCCATCTGGGGCACGCCCACCGACCGGAAGGCCGAGGCCTGACCCACCGACAGGGCGACCAGGTGGTCGACCCGGTCGGGCAGGAATGCGGCCATGGCCCAGGCCGTCGCCGCGCCGAAGTCGTGGCCGACGACATGGGCCCGGGCGATGCCGAGGTGGTCGAGCACGGTCACGATGTCGCCGATGGCATGGAGAATGGAGTAGTCCTCGACGGCAGGCGGGACTCCCGAGGCACCGAAGCCCCGCAAGTCGGGCACGATCACCTGGAATCCGGCGTCGACCAAGGTCGGGACCTGGTGCCGCCACAAGGCCCCCGAGTCGGGGAACCCGTGGAGGAGCACCACGGGGCGGCCCTCGCCGGCGACCTCCACGTGGATGGTCACGCCGTCGTTGTCGATCTCCAGGGTCGCCATGGTCGCCCGCCGCCTCAGCGCTTGTCGCCGGAGGGGAAGTGGAGCGAGTTGGCCGGCGCACCGGACGAGCCCCGGCTGTCGGGCCAGCGGGTGGTGATGGACTTGAGCCGGGTGTTGAACCGGACGCCCTCCATGCCGTGGATGTGGGCGTCGCCGAACAGCGACTGCTTCCACCCGCCGAACGAGTAGTACGCCATGGGCACCGGAATGGCGACGTTGATGCCGACCATGCCCACCGACACGTCACGGCGGAAGCGCCGGGCCGAGTGCCCGTCCCGGGTGAAGATGGCCGTGCCGTTGCCGAACGGGTTGGCGTTCACCAGGTTGATGGCCTCGTCGAGCGTGTCGACCCGCAGCACCGACAGCACGGGTCCGAAGATCTCGTCCTGGTAGACGGCCATGTCCGGGGTCACCCGGTCGACGAGGGTGGGGCCGAAGAAGAAGCCGTCCTCGCCACCGGGGACGGTGACCTCCCGTCCGTCGACCACCACCTCGGCGCCGTCGGCCAGCGCCGAGTCCACGTAGCCGGCCACCCGGTCGCGGTGGACCCGGGTGATGAGGGGACCCATGTCGGAGGTGGGGTCGGTGCCGGGGCCGGTCCGCAGACCCCGGGCCCGGGTGGCCACGGCGTCGACCAGCGGGTCGGCGTCACCGACCACGAC
>DATCCR010000115.1:0-14981 GCA_036511155.1 Acidimicrobiales bacterium | reverse complement strand
GTCCGCCCGCCGGAGCATGAGCGACCGGTAGACGCCCGCCGAGCGGATGTCGCCGGCCAGCTGCGCCCCCACGATGGTCCCTTGCCGCAGGTAGACCGACCGGAGCTCGTCGCCCGACTCCCAACGGTGGATGTCGTCGGGATCGTCGATGGTCCCCATGGCCACGATGGGGACGCCGAGGTGCTTGAGGCTGTTCATCGCCTCGGCGCCGTCGTAGACCAGGTCGCCACCGAGCAGGTTGGCCGCGGCCAGGGGTCCCTGGGCGACGGCATTCGGGAAGATGGCGTGGACGAACCGGTCGCCGGTCAGCCAGTCCCTCGCCTCGGCGACGTCACCCGCGGCCACGATGCCGGGCACCGAGGTGCGGAGCAGGTCGTCGACGTGCACACCCCAGTCGGTCACCACCCCCGACCCGCCGAGGTACTCGGTGTGGGGCTTCACCCCGGTGGCGGCGACGATCAGGTCGGCGGTGAGGGTCCGGCCGTCGGCCAGCCGGACGCCGTCGACCGAGGGGGTCCCGACGAATGCGTCCGCCTCGACGCCCAGACAGAGCGTCACCCCCCGGTCGCGCAGGGCACGCTCGGCGACGACCGAGGTCACCGGATCGAGGACCCGCGGCATGACCCACGTCCGGCGGCCGATCACGGTGACGTCCACGCCGAGGTCGGCGAGGGTGAGGGCCAACTCGATACCGATGAAGCCGTTCCCGACGATCAGCGCCGTCCGGGCCTCGTGCTCGCGGACCCGTCGGACCAGCGCGGTGGCGGCCCGCAGGGACTTGAAATCGAGCACCCCGGGCCGGTCGGCGCCCTCGAGGGGTGCGTGGAGGCGGCTGCCCGACGCCAGCACCAGACCCTCGTAGCCGATGCGGCCACCTCCGGCGAGCACCACCTCGTGGTTGTCCGCGTCCACGGCCACGACACTGGTCTCCCGGCGCTCGGTGACGCCGAGGCGCTCGGCGATGTCGGTCCCCCGCCAGTAGAGGGTCGAGTCCCGGCCGGTCAGGAAGTGGTCGGCCATGGCCGCCGGCGAGTACGGGGCGAAGGGCTCGGCGGACAGCGCCACCACCGAGCCGGACGGGTCCAGGCGGCGGAGCGTCTCCGCCGCCGTCAGGCCGGCGGGACCGGTGCCGATGACGACGCACCGCATCAGACACGCACCGCCCCGACAGGCTGCGGGTGCGTGTGCCCCGGGGCCGGGTCACGCAGGTGCCGGACCAGGTCCGAGACCGCATCGGCCAGCTCGGAGCCGGCCAGCAGGCCGTCGACCGAGGGGTCGGTGGTGGGTGCGGAGCCGTCGAACGGCAGGGACCAGGTGCGGGCGAAGCCGAACCCGCCGAACCGGTCGACCATGTCCAGCACGTCGTCGGTGTCGCGGGGCGACCGGGACCGGTTGACCACCAGGTGGATGTCGCCGATCCCCAGCTCACGGGCCAGCCGGGCCGTGTCCCATCCCACCTGGGTGGCGTTGAACGCCGGCTCGACCACCACCAGGGCGGTGTCGAAGCCCCGGGCCAGGGCCCGTCCGAAGTGCTCCACCCCGGCGTGGGTGTCCATGACGACGACCTGGTCCTCGCGGAGCCTCATGCCGGCCACCGCCGCCGACAGCAGGGCGTGCTCGGGGCACAGACATCCGCCCCCGGCCTGCTGGACGCCTCCCATGACGAGCAGGCGGACACCGTCGGGGCCGGTCAGGGACAGCCGGTCGACCAGGTCGGAGGTGTCCGGGTTCAGCCGGAGCATGCCCCCCGCCCCCTCGCCGGGACGGGCCCCGGTCTTCTCCTCGATGTAGTCGGCCTGTGAGGCCACCGGGGTGCAGGCCGCCAACTCCTCGTAGCCCAGTCCCAGAGTGGCTCCGAGGTTCCGCTGCTCGTCGGCGTCGACGGCCAGGACGTGGGCCCCATCGCGGGCCGCGATCCGGGCGATGAGGGCGGTGAGGGTGGATTTCCCGACGCCGCCCTTGCCGACCACGACGATCCGGGACCCCCGGTCATCCACGGTCCCGCCCGCCTCGCCATGGGTGCCGCACGTCCCGCACACGGGGGTCAGCGTCCTTCGGGGGAGCCGGTGCCGGCAAGGACGGGTGCCTCCTGGTCGGCGTCCTCGACGTCGACGGTGGGCAGACCCAGGCCACGGCGCTTGTCCTCGATGTGGCGCCGGATCAGGAGCGCGGCCCGGTGGGGGTCGGGCTCCACGGCGAAGGTGGCGCCGACCACGTCGTCGAGTCCCTCGGCCAGCAGGCTCACCACGTGGGGGCTGCCGAAGATCGGGGGCTGCACCCCGAGCACGGTGGTGATGCCCGATGCGACGACGTAGGCCCCGATGGCCACGGCCTTCTCCGAATACCACTCGGGGGCGGCACCGGCCAGGGGGAGCTGGTCGATGTCGACGCCCAGGGCGTCGGCCAGGGCGGCGGCCAGCACCATGATCCGGCTGTTGTCGACACACGAGCCCATGTGCAGCACCGGGGGGATGCCTAGCGACTCGCAGACGGACCGCAGCCCGGGTCCGGCCAACGCCGCCGACTCGGGGAGCATCTGCCCGGCCTTCCCGTTGGCCACGGCTGCGCACCCGGTCACCAGCACGAGGATGTCGTTCTCGATGAGCTCCCTCGTCAGCTCGATGTGCTCCAGGTCCTGGGGCAGCTTCGGGTTGTTGCAGCCGACGACCGCCACCGCGCCCCGGATGGTTCCGGCGGCGATGGCATCGATCAACGGCTTCGGTGTGCCGCCGAGGGCGCCCAGGATGGCCTCCACCGAGAACCCGCCCATCATCCGCACGGGCTCGACCGGGATGCGGACCCGGTCGCGGTTGCGGTTCGGGTAGGCCTCGACCGCGGTCCGGACGATCTGTCGGGCGATCTCGGTGCCGCGGCGGGGGTCGAACGAGATGTGGGTGGCACCCGGGAACTTCGCCTTGTCGGAGGTCGAGATCACCTGGGTGTGGTAGCAGCGGGCCACGTCGGTGACCGAGGGCATGATGCACTGGTAGTCGACGACCATGGCCTCGAGGGCCCCGGTGACGAGGACCAGCTCCTGCATCAGGTGGTTGCCGGCCATGTGGATGCCCCTGCGCATCAGGAGCTCGTTGCCCGTGCAGCACAGCCCGACGATGTTGATGCCGGTGGCTCCGTAGGAGCGGGCGAGGTCGAGCAGCTCCGGGTCCTGGGCGGCCGTCACCACGACGTCGGACAGCAGCGGGTTGTGCCCGTGCAGGGCGATGTTCACCTGGTCCCGCTCGAGCACGCCCAGGTTGACCTCGGACAGGACCGGCGACGGTGTCCCGAAGAGGATGTCGGACAGCTCGGTGGCGATCATGGAGCCGCCCCAGCCGTCGGCCAGGCTGGTGCGCAGGCCGTGCAGGAGGATGTTGACGTAGTCGTTGTCCACCCCCATGTGCGTGCGGTGCAGCATCTCGACGTTCTCGCGGTCGATGCCCCGGGGGGTGATCCCGAGCCCTTCCCACCGCTCGCGGCGCACGGCCGGCACCCGGTCGACGAAGGACAGGCTGCCCTTCCTGGTCCCGTAGTCACCGACCAGGACCTCGGCCAGGTCGATCGCCACCTCCCCGACCGTCCGACCTTCGGTGTCGACGCCCACCTCGGCCGCCACCCGGAGGAGCTTGGCCTCGTCCGTCACCTTGTAGCCCATGGTCTCGCCGTGGGCCATGGCGTCGAACACCTCGAGGATGTCCCGACCGTGGTCGGAGTGGGAGGACGACCCGGCGGCGATCGTGCGTCCCAGGTTGCGGGCCACGATCACGTCGGCGTCGGCACCGCACACGCCCTTCTGGGGACCTTCGCCGAAGGGGTCGACCCGGCACGGCCCCATGGCGCAATTGCGGCAGCTGAGCCCGAGGGCGCAGTACCCGCACTGGGGCTCCTGGGCCGCCAGACGGTCCCAGACGGTCTCGATCCCCTCCTCGCGGGCCCGGTCGATCATCTGCTGGGCGTCCTCGTGGATCGTCAGGCGGCCGGGCCGGCGGGCGTTCCCGTTGTCGGAACTCATGGCGTCCCTCCCTCGTGTGGTGCTTCCGATGTGGATTCGGACGGCGGAGCCGTCCGGTCGGCGTGACGCCGGCGGCCCCAGGCCATGGCGGCCCCTCGGCCGGCGGCGCCGCGCGCCTCGCCCCAGCCGTGCAGGCCGGCCAACGGATCCCCGTGGGGGTAGGCCCCGGGATCGAGGGAGGACGCGGCGAGCACGGCGGCGCTCTCACGCATACGGCCCGCCGCCGTCAGCGCGTTCAACTCGCCGAAGACCAGGGCATCGACCTTGCAGACCTCCGAACACGCCGGCTCCTCCCCGCGGTGCACCCGGTCCTGGCAGCCGTCGCACTTGACCGCCACCGCGGCGTCCGGGCGCTGCCCGCCGGCCATCGGGTGGAAGGTGATCACGTCGAACGGGCAGACCACGGCGCACATGGCGCAGCCGATGCACCGGCCGGGATCGACGAGCACCAGGGCCGACTCGTCGTCCCGGGTGATGGCGCCGGTCGGGCAGACCTGCCGGCAGGGCGCGGGGTCGCAGTGCCGGCACTTGTTGGGGAAGGAGGTCGTCGGCACGGGACCCGACAGGACGTGGACACGCTTGCGGGGGAGAGGCGACTCGAGGAACGCAGTGGCCTGGTCGTGGCCGGCCGAGTGCTCGACGGCGCATGCCAACTCGCACTGCAGACAGCCGATGCACCGCTCCGGACTCACGAACACCGTGTCCACGTCCCCACCTTCCCTTCGGCTCCAGTTGCCGGTGATCCGACCCTCTGGATCCATTGTTCTGCCCCGTCACGGCGATGCGTAGGGCCGAACGTCACGGGGCGGCCCCGTGCCCGTGCGACACCGGGAGTTGCGTGTCCCGTCCCCGCGGTGGGGAGGACTGGCCCTTCGGCCCTACTGCCGGATCGGTGCCCGTGTCACCGTGGCCACGTGCACACGGGTGAGTCCACGGTGATCGACGTCGGTGGTCTCGACGCGCTGATCGCCGAGGTGGCGCGCCGCGGCTACACCGCGATCGGGCCCGTGGTCCGTGACGGAGCCGTCACCGTCGGTCCGGTTGCCGACTCCTCGGACCTGCCGTGCGGCTGGGGCGACCGACAGGGCCCGGGCCGGTATCGGCTGGAGAGCGGTCGGGGCGACGCCCTGTTCGACTGGGCGGTGGGCCCGGCCTCCTGGAAGCCCGAGTTCTTCCCGCCCCACGAGACGATCTGGCGGGCGACCGTCGACGGGGGTGGCGTCACCGTCCAGGACCTGGACCGGTGCGCCGCACCTGTGGCCATCATCGGTGCCCGACCCTGTGACCTGGCGGCGCTCGGCATCCTGGACCGGGTGCTCGCCGGCGGGGCGACTCCCGACCCGGGCTACGTGCAGCGGCGGGCGGCGGCCGTCGTGATCGCCGTCGAATGCGGCGCACCGTCCGCCAGCTGCTTCTGCACGTCCATGGGCACCGGACCAGGCGCCACCGGCGGGTTCGATCTGGCCTTGACGGAGCTCGGCACGGGCGACGGGCACCGGTTCCTGGTGCGCACCGGATCGGACGCCGGTGTCCAGCTGATCGACGCCGTCCCCCATCGGCCGGTGGCTGCCGGGGACGACGACGAGCGGCAGCGCGTCCTCGCCCGCGCCTCGGACCGCATCTCGCGCACGCTCGATACGCAAGGACTTCCGGCGCTCCTGGGCCGCAACCTCGAGCACCCCCGGTGGGCGGACGTCGCCGACCGCTGCCTGTCGTGCGGGAACTGCACCCTGGTGTGCCCGACCTGCTTCTGCAGCGACGTCGACGACGTGAGCTCGTTGACGGGCGACGTGGAGCGCCACCGCAGCTGGGCGTCGTGCTTCGACCTCGTCCACTCCTACATCCACGGTGGTCCGGTGCGTCCCACGACGTCGTCCCGCTACCGCCAGTGGCTCACCCACAAGCTGTCGACGTGGTGGGACCAGTTCGACTCGTCCGGTTGCGTCGGCTGTGGCCGGTGCATCACCTGGTGCCCGGTCGGCATCGACCTCACCGAGGAGGCGGCGGCCGTCCGGGCGACGGACGGAGCGGTCGTGGGGGGCCATCGTGATTGAGTCGATGGAGGACCTCATCGCAGGGCAACCGCTGTTCTCGGGCCTACCGGGCGATGTCGCCGCCACGGCCGCCGGGTGTGCCCGGAACGTGACCTTCGGGACCGGTCGCCTGCTGCTGGCCGAAGGGGACGAGGCGACCACCCTCCTCCTCCTCCGGCGGGGGCGGGTCGCCATCGAGGTGCACGGCGGCGACCGGAAGACGATGGTGGTCGAGACCGTCGGCCCGGGCCAGGTGGTCGGCTGGTCGTGGATGGTGCCTCCCCACACGTGGTCCTTCGACGCCCGGGCGCTGGAGCCGGTCGGGGCCATCGCCGTCGACGCCGCCTGCCTCCGGGCCAAGGCCGAAGCCGATCCGGCGTTCGGCTACGAACTCCTCGGGCGGATCTCGCAGGCGCTCCTGCAACGGCTCCAGGCCACCCGTCTGCGCCTCCTGGATCTGTACGGCGATGTCGACGCGGGCTGAGGCGGCCGCTCCGTCGTCGGGGCCGCACCCGTTGACCCCCCGACTCTTCGGCGTCGTGGGCCGGACGGTCGAGACCTCCGATGTGGTCACCCTCGCCCTGGCCCCCCACGGAGGTGATGGCATCGAGTTCCGCCACGGCCAGTTCAACATGCTCACCGCATTCGGTGTGGGCGAGGCCGCCATCTCCGTGTCCAGCGCCCCGGGTGACGAGGGGCCGATCGAGCACTCGGTCCGCGACGTGGGACCCGTGACCCACGCCCTGTGCGGGCTGCCCGTCGGCGGAACGGTCGGGCTGCGCGGCCCATTCGGCACCGCATGGGGTATCAGGGACGACCGCCTCGCGTCCGGCGCGGACGCCGTGATCGTCGCCGGAGGGATCGGCATGGCTCCGCTGCGCGGGTTGGCCCGCGACCTGCTGGCCCGTCAGCACCGTGGCCATGGGCGCCTGTACGTCCTGGTCGGCGCCCGGTCACCCGACCAGGTCGTGTTCGCGGAGGAGCTGGAGTCGTGGCGCCGCGACGGTGCGTTCGTCGACGTCAGCGTCGACCAGCCCGGACCCGGATGGCCCGGGACGGTCGGCGTGGTCACCACGCTGCTCGACTCCGCCCCGTTCGACGCCGCCCGCGCCACGGCGTTCGTGTGCGGGCCCGAGGTCATGATGCGGTTCACGGCCAGGGCCCTGGTCCACCGGGGAGTGGACGCCGAGCGGATCCGGATCTCACTCGAGCGCAACATGCAGTGCGGCCTCGGGCTCTGCGGCCACTGCCAGCTCGGCCCCCTGCTGGTCTGCCGGGACGGGCCGGTCGTCCCCTACGCCGGAGTGGGCGCCGAGCTCCTACGGGAGCGTCAACGATGAGTGTGCGTCGACCCGGCCCCGGGCGGGCGCAAACGGATGCGCGGCCGACGCTGGCCGTGTGGAAGTTCGCCTCCTGCGACGGTTGCCAGCTCAGCCTGCTGGACTGCGAGGACGAGTTCCTGCTGCTCGCCGGAGCCGTGCGGATCGCCCACTTCGCGGAGGCGTCGCGCGCCACCGTCGCCGGTCCCTACGACCTCTCCCTCGTGGAGGGCTCCGTCACCACCGCGGCCGACGCCGAGCGCATCCAGGAGGTGCGGGCGCAGTCGCGGAAGTTGGTGACCATCGGCGCCTGCGCCACCGCCGGGGGTATCCAGGGACTGCGGAACTTCGCCGGCTCGGGGGAGTACGTGGCCACCGTCTACGCCCATCCGGAGTACATCTCGACGCTGGCGACGTCCACACCGATCTCGGCCCACGTGACGGTCGACTACGAGCTCCACGGGTGCCCGGTCGACCGGCACCAGTTGCTCGAGGTGGTCACCGCCGTCCTGGCCGGACGGAACCCGGTGGTGCCCGGGTACAGCGTGTGCCAGCAGTGCAAGGCGGCGGGCACCGTGTGCCTCCTGGTCTCGGGGGACGTACCGTGCCTCGGGCCCGTCACCCGGGCCGGGTGCGGCGCGCTCTGTCCGGCCCACGGCCGCGGCTGCTTCGGCTGCTTCGGTCCCACCGGGGAGGCCAACACCGCGTCACTGCTCCACCGGCTCCGGACCGACGGCATGGCGGCCGACGACACCGTGCGCCTCTTCCGGACGTACAACGCCGGAGCCCCCGCGTACGCGGCGGCGTCCCTGGCCGAGGAGGCTGCGGCACGGGCTGCCGCTGTCGACGCCCCCGAGGGGGGCGGGTCATGAGCCACGGGACGTCGGGTCGGCGCACGGTGGACGTGGAGGGCATCTCGAGGGTCGAGGGGGAGGGATCGCTCCACATCGACATCCGTGACGGTGCCGTGGCCGACGTCGCCCTCTCCATCTTCGAGCCACCGCGGTTCTTCGAGGCCCTCCTCGTGGGTCGGCGGTTCGACGAGTCCCCGGATATCACGGCGCGCATCTGCGGGATCTGCCCCGTGGCGTACCAGACGAGCGCCTGCGCGGCCATGGAGGACCTGTGCGGCGTGACGGTCGACGACCGGATCGGCGCCCTGCGGCGCCTCCTCTACTGCGGGGAGTGGATCCAGAGCCACGCACTCCACGTGTACCTGCTCCACGCCCCCGACTTCCTCGGTTGCGCCGACGCCGTCGAGTTGGCCGAGCGCGACCGGGCGTCGGTGGAGCGCGGGCTGCGGATCAAGCGCACCGGCAATCTGCTGATGGAGACGGTCGGGGGCCGATCGGTCCACCCGGTCAACGTCCGGGTGGGGGGCTTCTACCGGGCTCCTGATCCGGAGGCCCTGGCCGCACTGGTCGGGACGCTGGAGCGGGCCCTCGAGGATGCGGTGGCCACCGT
This sequence comes from Acidimicrobiales bacterium, assembly GCA_036511155.1. Classification (GTDB taxonomy): domain Bacteria; phylum Actinomycetota; class Acidimicrobiia; order Acidimicrobiales; family RAAP-2; genus Bog-756. The sequence goes on along the minus strand of DATCCR010000115.1, from coordinate 6,159 downwards.
GGAGTGGGTGTCCGCCTTCGACTTTCCGGACATCGAGGGGGACTACCGGTTCGTGTCGCTCCGGCAGCCGGGTGCCTATCCCATCGAGCGCGGTCGGGTGGTGTCATCGGACGGGCTCGACCTCTCGCCCGACCAGTTCGCCGACCTGGTGGTGGAGGAGCACGTCGAGCGGTCGACGGCCCTGCACGCCCGGCTCGGGGGGACGGACCCCTACCTGACCGGCCCGCTGGCCCGGTATGCGCTCAACTCGGACGCGCTGCCCGACGTGGCTCGGCAGGCGGCCCGGGCGGCCGGTCTGGGGGCCAGTTGCTCCAATCCGTTCCGGAGCATCGTGGTGCGCAGCGTGGAGCTGGTGTTCGCCTGTGCCGAGGCCCTCCGCCTCGTCGCTTCCTACGACCCGCCCGATCCGCCGGCCACCGAGGTGCGGCCCCGGGCCGGAGTGGGCACCGGGGCCACCGAGGCTCCACGTGGGCTGCTCTTCCACCGGTACACGCTCGACGATGCGGGAGTCATCGAGTCCGCCCGCATCGTCCCGCCCACCTCCCAGAACCAGCTGACCATCGAGGCCGACCTCCGACGGGTGGCCCAGGACGGCCTGGACCTCGGTGACGATGAGCTGACGTGGCGGTGCGAGCAGGCCGTGCGCAACCACGACCCGTGCATCTCCTGCGCCGCTCACTTCCTCGATGTGACGGTGGACCGATGACGACCCCCGCCGGTCCGGCAGTGGGCAGGTCGGTCGTGGTCGCCGGGTTCGGGAGCGAGTACCGGCGCGACGACGGCGCCGGCATCCTGGTGGCGGAGGACCTCGCGGCACGACTCGGCGTCCGCGACGTCGGCCCGGTGGTGGACCCCCTGGATCTCCTCGGACGGTGGGACGATGCCGACCTGGCCGTGGTGGTGGACGCCCTCCGGTCGGGGGCCGACCCGGGCACGCTCCGCACCATCGAGCTGACCGTGCCGGCGTCTCCGGCCGGGAGCGGTCCGGCGGAGGGCGATCGTGGCCGTCCGGGGGCGGGCGACGGCCACGGCCCGGAGGACCTGCTCCGTGGGTCGGCGGTGACCAGCACCCACGGCATAGGCCTGGCCGGGGTGTTCCGCCTGGCCCGGGCGGTGGGACACGCCCCCGCACGGGTGGTCGTGGTGGGCATCGAAGGGAGCGACTTCGGCCAGGGCACCGGCCTCAGCCCGGCGGTGGCGGCGGCCGTGCCCCGGGCCGTCGAGACGGTGCTCCGCATCATCGAGGAGGCACGCGCATGTGCATGAGTCGCCTCCACCGTGTGCTCGCCCCGCCCGAGTCGGGGTCCGTGCTCGTCGAGGACATGGACGGGGGGTCCCACGCGGTGTCGTTGCTGGCGTTCGACGGCTCCCCACCCCGCACGGGCGACTGGCTGGTCGTCCACAGCGGGTACGCGCTGACCCGCGAGGAGCCCGAGGAGGCCCGGGCCGCGTGGGACATGCTGCACCCGCGGGCGCCCCTGGCCGTGCCCGGTCGGCCGACCCCGGCTCCCGGGGCCACAGAGGGAGGGAGGAGCGGATGAGCACCAGCATGCCCGGTACCAAGGAGGGTCTCCCCGGCGTCGCCGTCGCCGGTGGAACGGCGTTGATCAGCGGAGTCTCGGTCTTCGTCAACAGCTACGGGGTCCACGCCGTCAAGCAGCCGGCGGTCTACACCACGGCGAAGAACCTGGTGGCGGTCGTCATCCTGCTCACCGTGGTCGCCATAGCCGGAGGGCTCCGGCGCTCGGGACGGTGGCCGCTCGGGGAGCGGTGGACCGGTGCGCCGCCCCGGTCGGTCGGCCGGTCGACAGGGGCCTGGTCCCCGACCCGGGTCGCCGCGTTGTCCTATGTCGGGGTGGTCGGCGGAGGCATCGCCTTCATCCTGTTCTTCGACGGGCTGGCCCGGACCACGGCCACGCCGGCGGCGTTCCTCCGCGACAGCCTCGTCATCTGGGTGGCCGTCCTGGCCGTGCCATTCCTCGGCGAGCGCCTCCACGCCTGGAACATCGCGGCCATAGCGCTGCTCCTGGGCGGCCAGGTGGTGCTGCTCGGAGGCGTGGGCCACCTGGTGGCCGGCTCGGGACAGGCACTCATCCTGGTGGCCACGCTGCTCTGGGCGGTGGAGGTGGTGATCGCCAAGCGACTCCTGGTCGAGCTGTCACCGGCCACCGTGTCCCTCGTCCGCATGGGTGTGGGTGCGGTCGTGCTCGTCGCCTACCTGGCCGTCCGCGGGCTGCTGGGCGCGCTCACCTCGTTCACCCCGGTCCAATGGCAGTGGGTGCTCCTGACCGGCCTCCTCCTGGCCGGCTACGTCGGGACGTGGATGACGGCCCTGGCGCGGGCGCGGGCCGTCGACGTGACGTCGGTCCTGGTGGCGAGCACCCTGGTCACGACGTTGCTCACCGGAGTGACGGGACCGGCACCGTTGACCCCCGACGTCCTGGGCCTGCTCCTGATCGCCGTGGGTGTCGCGACGGTCGCGTGGAGCAGCCGTCGCCCGGAGTTGGCGTGAGCCGGGCACCGGGGGACGCGGAGGTCGGAACTACCCGGCCGGCACCCGGGCCGGTGCTGTTCGCCCGCTACGCCTATCCGCCGAACGCCCTGGGCTACTGCGGACCGGGGGACCCCGGGGCGCTCCTCGATGCGGCGGCCGAGGGCGTCGACCTCGCCGGACTGGGGAACCTCGCCTCGTGCTTCGAGGGGGCGTGGCCGTACCTCCAGTTGATCGCCGGTTGCAGCGGCATCGCCGACCCACTCGACCGACGGGTGGTCGAGGCCTACTGGACGGGCAACGCCCTTCTCGACCGGGTGGCCGCCCCGGCACTGGTCTCGTCGCTCGACGAGCGGTTCCGGCGACGGGCCGGTGGCCGGTTCGAGACGATGGCTGCCGCCGCGCCCCTGGGGGGCGTGCCGCACCACAGCTTCCACGTGTTCGCCGTCTATCCGTGGCTGGGGCTCCTCCGGGCCGGCATGGAGGGAGCACCCCTGACCGTCCTCGACCGGTGCCGGATCCGCTGGGCCCGGGTGGAGGAGGTATGCGGCGATGTCGTGGTCGTCCGGAACCGGGTGCTCGAGTTCCGCGGGTCACAGCTGGTGCTCGGCCCGGAGCGGGTCGAAGAGGCACGGTGCAGTCTGGACCGGGTGGGATTCGTCACCGACCTGGTGCCCGGCGACCACGTCTCACTCCACTGGGACTGGGTCTGCGACCGGCTGACCCGGTGCGAACTGGAGAACCTCCGGCGCTACACCTTGCACAACCTGCGGGTGGTCAATGCGTGTGACGTGCCGGGCCCGGCGATCGCCGCCGGGGCCTGAGTCGGGACCGTGGGGGAGGGTGGCGCGTGGCGCCGGGAGTGCCGGTGTGTGGTGCACGCAAGAACGGGTGCGTCCCAGGAGCACGACCACTCCGGAGTCCGGAACCCTTGCCGACCAGGTCCGTGGAGCCGATCCGGCCGGCAGCTCAGCGTGGTTCGGGCACCAGGTCGATCGCGCCGCACGGGCACTCCTCGACGCAGATCCCACAGCCCTTGCAGTAGTCGAGGTTGAACTCGTAGCCCTGTCCCGGTCCCAGCTTGATCACCGCATTGTCGGGGCAGACGCCGAAGCAGTTGTCACACTCGAAGCAGTTCCCACACGACATGCAGCGACGGGCCTCGAAGAGCGCCTCGGCGTCGGTCAGGCCGCCGACGACCTCCTCGAACGTGGAGGACCGCCGGGCAGCCTCCAGCCGGGGTCGGAGCATCCTCGGTGCATCCTCGAAGTACCAGAGGTTGAGTCGATCGGCTGTGGCCGGCGATCGAGGGGAAGGAGGTTCGGTGATGCCGCCGGTGAGGAAGTCGGCGATGGCCTCGGCGGCGCGACGGCCTTCGCCGACAGCCGCGGTCGCCGTCCGGTCCCCCCCGGTGGCATCTCCACCGGCGAAGACCCCGGCGCGCCCGGTCATCTGGTTCGAGTCGACCTCGACCATGCCGTCGGTGATGCGGACCTCGGGGATCCCATCCAGGAGCGACAACTCCGCGTCCTGGCCCAGGGCCAGCACCAACGAGTCGGCGTCGAGCTCCTCGAATTCGCCGGTGGGCCGGGGGAATCCCTGGTCGTCCACCGTCATGCGCTCGAGCACGATGCGCCCCTGATGGGATCCGGCCACGGTCGACATCCAGCGCATGCGGACCCCTTCGGCCGACGCATCGTCCACCTCCTCGGCGTGGGCCGGCATCAGGGCGCGGGTCCTCCGGTAGACCACCACGGTGTCGGTGGCCCCGAGGCGCTCGGCGGTCCGGGCCGCGTCCATGGCCGTGTCGCCGCCGCCGTACACGACGACCCGCCGGCCGAGCTGAGGGGCGTGACCCTCCTCGAAGTCGTGGAGCAGGGACACTGCGTCCAGCACCCGAGCGGCGTCACCGGCCGGGACGCCCGGATCGCGGCCCCGCTGGGCCCCCACGGCGACGAACGCGGCGTCGAAGCCACCCTCCTCCATCGTCGACCCGAGGTCGTCGACGCGACTCCCCAGGACCAGCGTCACCCCCATGTCGACGATCCGGGCGATCTCGGCGTCGACCACGGGCCGTGGGAGCCGGTAGGTCGGGATGCCGTACCGGAGCATGCCCCCCGGGGAAGACGCGGCGTCGTGCACGTGGACATCGTGTCCCTGGAGCCGCAGGTGGTAGGCCGCCGACAGTCCGGCCGGGCCCGACCCGATGACGAGCACCCGGCGGCCCGAGGAAGGGGCGGTCACGGGGATCTCCCATCCCCGGTCGATGGCGAGATCCCCCAGGAACCGCTCCACGGCGTTGATGCCGACGGCCTCGTCGACCTGGGCCCGGTTGCAGGCCTGCTCACACGGGCGGAAGCAGGCCCGGCCCATCACGGCGGGCAGTGGATTGGACTGCATGAGTACCCGCCAGGATCCCTCGTAGTCCCCTTCCTCGGCCCGGTAGAGCCACCCCTGGATGTCCTCGCCGGCCGGGCACGCGCCGTTGCACGGCGACAGCCGGGACACGTACACGGGGCGCTCGGTCCGCCAGGTACCCGTCTTGTTGGCCAGGCTGGAGCCGACGTCCAGGGTGATGGCGAACGGCTTCCTCATGCCCCGACTCCCTCGGGCCGTGGGTCGAGCAGCCCGTAGCGGGCGATGTTGCGGTCGGCGATGGCCTGGAGCGCAGCCACCATCTCCGGATGTGCCACCGATCCGTCGGCGTCGAAGAGATGGGCGAACCGCTGCTGGAGCCGGAGGTACGTCTCGACGGGCACCTGGTCCCGGATGGTCGACACCCCGGCGACCTCGCCGCGCTCTGCCTCGAACACCGGGAACAGCCCGGACTGCTGGGCCAGGCGGGCCAGACGGATGGTGTGGCGGGGGGCCGCGCCCCATCCGAGCGGACACGGCACCAGCACCTGCAGGAACCGGGCCCCGCGGAACGTCATGGCCCGGGTGACCTTGGCCTCCAGGTCGAACAGGTCGCCCACGGTTGCCGTGGCCACATACGGGATCTCGTGGGCCATGGCGATGCGGGCGATGTCCTTGCCCTGCCCGAACGCGTTGCCCGGTGCCGGACCGACGGCCTCGGTGGTGGCGGTGCGGGCCGTGGGGGGTGTGGCCCCGGAGCGCTGCACACCGGTGTTCATGTAGGCCTCGTTGTCGTAACAGACGAAGAGCACGTCATCGTTGCGCTCGAACATCCCGGACAGACAGCCGAGGCCGATGTCGACGGCACCGCCGTCGCCGGCCTGAGCCACCACCCGGACGTCGTCGACCCCCTTGGCCTTCAAGGCGGCGGCTACCCCGGTGGCCACGGCCGGGGCATTGGCGAAGAGCGAGTGCAGCCACGGGAGCCGCCACGACGTCTCGGGATAGGGCGTCGAGAACACCTCCAGGCACCCGGTGGCGTTGACGGCGATCACCCGACCGCCCGTGGACCGCATGGCGGCGTCGAGCACGTAGCGGGCACCCAGCGCCTCGCCGCACCCCTCGCAGGCACGATGCCCCGAAGTGAGCGAGTTGGCCCGGTGGGCATCGGCCTGGGCGCTACGCCGGTCCGGCTCGACGAGGCGGTTGCCGGCGGCGAAGCTCCCCACCTGGTAAAAGCGGACACGAGTCCGAGTCGGGTCGGTCATGGCTCGGTCCCCACTGCGGCGGCCACGTCCCGGAGCACGTTTTCG
>DATCCR010000114.1:0-2591 GCA_036511155.1 Acidimicrobiales bacterium | reverse complement strand
CCGCTCAAGCGAATCGGCCGACCTGACGATATGGCTGGTGTGGCCATCTTCCTGGCGTCACGAGCCGGTGCGTATCTCACCGGGGCGATCATTCCGGTCGACGGCGGCATCGCCACCGTCGGCTGACCGCCCCACCGGCCGTACTCCGGGACGACCACCTCCCCTGGGAGGAATACCACGCTACGTGGTAGAGTGGCCACTCTGGGTGTGATCACCAGATCACCGACGAGTGCAAAGGGCCGGGCATGCGCAGAGGACGAAGCAGACGGGTCGGACTGGCCGCCGCGGCGGCCGCAACCTTGGCTCTCGGGCCCTTGTCGTGGGGTGCCGCCCCCGCCGGGGCCACGACGGCGCCCCACGCCGCCACCCCCTCTCCGATCACGGACAACTTCTGGCTGGTCACGCCATCCGGGGCCGTCGAGTCCTACGGCGTCCCCTCGTACGGTGCGCCGAGCGGTCCGCTCAACAGTCCGGTGGTGGCCACCCTGGCCGACCACTCGCGGGGCGGGTACTGGCTGGTGGCCTCCGACGGCGGGGTCTTCGCCTACGGCGACACCCACTTCTACGGCTCGACGGGGGGCATCGCCCTCAACCAGCCGATCGTGGGCATCGCCCAGACCCCGGACGACAAGGGCTACTGGTTGGTGGCCCGCGACGGCGGGATCTTCGCCTTCGGCGACGCCGCCTTCTTCGGGTCGACCGGAGCCATCCACCTGAACCAGCCGATCGTGGGCATGGCGGCCACCTCCGACGGCAGGGGCTACTGGTTGGTGGCCGCCGACGGAGGGATCTTCTCGTTCGGCGACGCCGCCTTCTTCGGGTCGACCGGCAACCTCGCCCTTCGTCAGCCCATCATGAGCATGGCCCGCTCCATGGACGACAGGGGCTACTGGATGGTGGCCGCCGACGGCGGGGTGTTCACCTTCGGCGACGCCAAGTTCTTCGGCTCGGCGGCCGGCACGGCGTGGGAGCCGGTGTCGCGGCTCGTGGCCACCGGCGCCAATGACGGCTACTGGATCGTCCAGCAGAACGGCACCATGCAGGCCTTCGGTGCGGCGGCGGGCCAGACCCCACCTTCGCAGGCCCTGATGTTCGAGCCCATCACCCCGGGCGACAAGGCCGTGATCTTCGCCTTCCAGCAGCTGGGCAAACCGTACATCTGGGGCGGCAACGGACCGGTGGGTTACGACTGCTCCGGCCTGACCCTGGCGTCGTGGCAGCACGGCGCCGGCATCGGCTTCGCCAGGGTGGCCAACGACCAATACCACACGGCCGGGATCCCGGTCGGCCTGAACCAGCTCGAGGCGGGCGACCTCGTCTTCTGGGGATCGAACACGGCCGACTGGACGACCGTGTACCACGCCGGCCTCTACGTGGGCGGCAACCGGATCGTGGAGTCGACCGGCGACCACGTCCAGCTGAACCTCATCGGCCAGTGGGGCATGAACGACATCATGCCCAACGGCCGGCGTCCCTGACCTCGGCGGCGTGTCCGCCCCGGCCGGCACGGGCCCCGACCGGTCGGGCTCGTCAGCCTGGATCTGACCTCGTGACCTCGTGACCTCGTGACCTCGACGGGGGGCGGGGGTGCGAGGTAGGGAGGGGGGTGCTCCTGGTCCTGGTCGACCACCCCCGTGCGGAACGGATCAGCTCGTGTCCGGCACCTGACGACGCCCGGATCCTCGGCCGTTCCTCAGACGGTGGAGAGGCGGCTGCCGATGTCCCAGTCGGAGATCGACAGGGGCAGGTAGTCACCGATGACGGACGGGTCGACCGGCTTGGCGTAGAGAAAGCCCTGGGCCAGGTGGCAGCCCAGGCTGGCCAGCTCGATGGCCTGGTCGGGACGCTCGATCCCCTCGGCCACGATGCCGAGGCGGAGCGTGCGGCCGAGGGCCACGATGGCCTCGACGATGGCCCGGTCGTCGGCCCCGTGCTCCAGTTGCTCGACGAAGCTGCGGTCGATCTTGAGCGCCTCGACCGGGAGCCGCTTCAGATAGCTGAGCGACGAGTAGCCGGTGCCGAAGTCGTCGATCGAGAGGTGGGCGCCGAGTGACCGCAACGACTGCAGAATGGCGATGGCCGCCGCTGGGTCCCGCAGTAGGGCCCCCTCGGTGATCTCGAGCCACAGGCTGTCGGCCGGGAACCCGGTGTCGGCCAGCACCTCGGCCACCACCTCGGCGAACCCCGGCTCCGACAGCTGCTGGGGCGAGATGTTGACCGACATGGCCGGGACCCGTCCCGTGACGCCGGCGGCCGATCGGGCCACGATCCACTGGGCGCCCTGCCGGCACGCCTCCCGGAGGACCCACGCCCCGAGCTGGACCATGAGCCCGCACTCCTCGGCCAGCTCGACGAACTCCCCCGGGGGAAGCAGGCCCCGATCGGGGTGCTGCCACCGCACCAACGCCTCGGTGCCCACCAGACGGAGGTCGTCCACGTCGACGAACGGCTGGTAGTGCAGCACCAGCTGCGATCCGAGGATGGCCCGATGCAGCTCGTTGGACGTCCGCAGGTTGCGGCCGGCGTCCCCTTCGTCCCGTTCCTCGTAGATCACGAACCGCCCGGGCCCCAGATGCTTGGCCTGGTACATG
>DATCCR010000113.1:0-3876 GCA_036511155.1 Acidimicrobiales bacterium | reverse complement strand
CCCCCGGGTCGTGCCCGAGACCAGGTGGACCCACCGCATGAGTCAGCCCGCCACGAACCCCGCGCCGGCCCTGCACCTGCACCGCTGGAGCGACCCGGTGGTCGTCGGCGTGGCCCTGTGTGCCCTGGCCTCCGGCTTCGGGCAGTTCGGCGTGGTGGCCGCCCTCGGCGACGTGGCCCGCACCTTCGGGCAGGTGCACCACGGCGCCTCCCTGACCGACCAGGCCGGACTGTCGGGAACCGAACTCGGCATCGGCCTGGCTGTCATCCGCCTGTCGTCGATCGGCGCGCTGCCTCTCACCGGGCTGGCCGACCGCTTCGGGCGCCGCCGCATGCTGCTGGTGACGGTGGTGGTGGGCCTGACCGTCACCGTGGTGGCGGCGGCCAGCCCCGGTTACTGGTGGTTCGTGGCCGCGTTCGCCCTGGGTCGTCCCTTCCTGAGCGCCACCAACGCCCTGTCCCAGGTGGTGGCGGCCGAGCAGACGGCCAGCGGCCAGCGGGCCCGGGCCGTGGCCCTGGTGACCGCCGGTTACGGCGTCGGGGCCGGGCTCACCGCGGTGATCCACAGCTTGGCCTCGTCGTCCCTCGGGTTCCGCTGGGTGTTCGCACTGGCCGTGGTGCCGCTCCTGATGGTCCCGTTGATCGCCCGGCGGGTCACCGAGCCGGACCGGTTTGCGGTGGCCGCTGCGGCACGCGACCACCCCATGCCGGTGCTCGGTGCGGTCGGCCCCCGGTTCCGCACGCGGTTACTGGTGCTGGTGGGCCTGTCGTTCGCCGTCGGGGTGATCACCGGGCCGGCCAACACCTTCATCTTCCTGTACGCCCAGAACGTCCGGCACCTGGCGGGCTGGTTGACGGCTGCCATGGTGGTCGGCGCCGGGGTGGCCGGCCTCGGCGGACTGCTGGTCGGTCGATGGCTGGCCGACCGGATCGGTCGCCGTCCGACCGGGGCGCTCGGCATGGTCGGGATCGCACTGGGCGCCACCCTCGCCTACTCCGGCACCTCGGTCACGCTCGTGGTCGGCTACGTGCTCGGCGTGCTGGCCGGAGCGGTGCTGGCGCCGGCTGCCGGCGCACTGGTCAACGAGCTGTTCCCGACCGGGGTGCGGGCATCGGTGGCCGGCTGGTGGCTGGTGGCCGGGGTGCTCGGCGCGGTGGGCGGCCTGGTGGCCTTCGGCGCCGTGGCCGACCTGGGCAACCGGTTCTCTCTGGCCGCACTCGTGATCTTCCTGCCGGCCTCCCTGGCCGCCGGGCTGTTCTGGTGCGTGCCCGAGACGAAGGGGTGTGAACCCGAGGACCTGTGGCCGGACGGCTGACGGGCCTGGCGGTCCGCGCCGCCGGCCCGGGGTCAGGGGACGTGGAGGAGGTGGAGGATTAGGCGACGTCCCGAGCGGCCTAGGCGAGGTCCCACAGGAGCCGGGGGTTGGTCTCGGCGTCCAGGAGCAGGCGGCTCGGGACCTGCTTGTCGATGTGGCCGATGAGGCCGCTGTAGATACCGAAGCCGCACAGCTCCTGGAGGCGGGGTGGGAAGGTGCGGACCGTGGCCAGTGGCAGGCCGAGCTGCTGGTTCTCCTGTTGGCGGATGTAGCCGGCGCAGTAATTCATGGCGATTCCCACCCGGCGCTCGGACGAGTTGTTGGCCCCGCCGCCGTGCCACAGGCTGCCGTGCCACACGAGGACGCTGCCCTTGGCCATCTCGGCCGGCACGGAGTCGTAGTGGCTGCCGAAGTCGGGGGAGTGGTCTGCCTTGTGGGACCCGGGGATCACCCGGGTGGCGCCGTTGGCCTCGTTGAAGTCGGTCAGTGCCCACATGGTGTTGCACACCGTCGGCGGGTGGGGCTTGGGGAGGGGGATGACCTGGTCGTCGGCGTGGATCGGTTGGGCCGTCTCTCCCGGGTCGATGGCGATGGAGGAGAGCGACGACACCAGGAGCCCGGGGTCGAGGACGGACTCGACCAGCGGGAGGACCGCCGGGTGGACCGGGATGCGGGCGAAGTCCGGCCCGTGGGCCAGCAGGTTGTAGATGCGGACCGTCTTCGTGCCCTCGAAGGCATTGGTGGCCGGCACGATGCCGAGGTGGTCCTCGAGCCGGAGGAGCTCGAAGTTGAGTGCGTCGACCAGGTCGGGCTCGATGGCGTCCTCGAGGATCGTGTACCCGACCTGGTCGATCTCCTGCAGTGCGTCGCTCATGTCGGTCATCGTCCATGCTCCAGTCGGTCGTCCGTCGGCACCTAGTCTGGCGCTGTGGCCCGCACGAAGCGACCGGACTATCGGTACGAGCTGTTCACGTGTGCCTGGAACGGCCACGCGCTCGTGGGTCGGGACGCGGCCGCCGTCACCGCGGCGGATTCCTTGTACGTCCGGGAGTCGGAAGGCGTGCGTTGGTGCCGGTGCCTGCGGTGCGACTCGTGGTTCCCGGTGCCGGTGCCCGAGGACCCGGGCGTCGAGCGGGTCCCGGTCCGGGACGAGATCGACCTGCCGCTGCGGGGTCCGGCCCTGCGGGACCGCTACATCCTGCGGCTGATCGCCCTGGACCGGGCGCTCCACGTGGTCATCCTGTCGTTGCTCGGCATCGTGTTCCTCACGTTCGCCGGGCACAACCGGTCGCTCCACGCCGACTACCTGAGCATCATGAACGCACTGAACGGCGGAGGAGCGGCCGCCCTACGGGTACGGGGCGTCCTCGGGTACCTGCGGAAAGCCTTCGACTACACGCCGAGCCACCTCATCGTGCTGGCCCTCATCCTCTTCGCCTACGCCTCGTTGGAGGCGGTCGAGGGGGTGGGGCTGTGGTTCAACAAGCGGTGGGCCGAGTACCTGACGTTCATCGCCACCAGCCTGCTCATCCCGTACGAGATCTACGAGCTGTACCTGCGGATCAGCATCTTCAAGTCGGTGGCCCTCGTGCTCAACGTGCTGGTGGTCGGCTACCTGCTGTACGCCAAGCGACTGTTCGGCGTGCGGGGCGGGCACGCTGCCGAGGTCGTACGCAAGGCGCAGCTCAGCGGGTGGCAGGCCGTCGAGGCGGCGCAGGCCCACTCGCCCGGCGTCCCCGTCAGCTGACGGCTCGCATCCGGCGGCTCCGTGCCGTGCCGGAGGGTGACCGGTGGTATCGTCGTCCCTCACGGGCCGTTGGCGCAGTTGGTAGCGCACTTGCATGACACGCAAGGGGTCGTGGGTTCAAGTCCCGCACGGCCCACCATTGTTGACCTGGGAATACTTTCCGAGGACGTCACCGAATCACCTTCAATTCGGGGTCTCGGGAGCCAACTTGGGAGCCATTCGCCGCGTCGTACCGCACGCGTTGAGGCAGCGAGAGGCGTATCCGGCGTTCAGGGGCAGGCGCAATCAGTGTGTGGGAACAGTCGAGGTTCGACTGAGCCGGTTCATCTCTTCGACCAGTCGCTCGACAGTCTCCGGATTGCCTTCTCCCCCGTAGACCGACCGAAACCAGTCTTGAAGGGCAACGGAGTCCACCTGTTCGCCCCTGGCAACCGGTCGGACCAAGTAAGCAACCACGTCGTCGTACTCGTCGTCGGGAGAACCGAGGGCCAGAAGCCCCTGAGGGTCGGCTGCGTCAACCGCAGACTTCACCTTGGCCCAGGTTGCTTCGTACAGCTTCGATAACTCTCGATCCCGGCTGTTCATGTGGTTACGGTACCGGCACCGGTCAGCTCGGAGGGTCCGAATTTCGCCCCACCCATCCGGTGTTTAGGGGCATGGCCGCACAGGTTGATATATGTCGGCATCCGATACATACTGTGTATGTGGGTGAGCCGATGCGAGATGCCAAGTTCTTGATCCTGGTTGCCTTGGCCGACCAGGAACTCCACGGTTACGGCATCATCGGCGAGGTCAAGAAGCTCTCTGGCGGGAG
>DATCCR010000112.1:0-10547 GCA_036511155.1 Acidimicrobiales bacterium | reverse complement strand
ATCCCGACCCGACCGGCCGGCAGCTGGCCGAGCGGGGCCTGGTGGCGCCCCACTGGCCCGCGCCCTACGGTCTGGGCGCCGACCCGGCCCTCCAGCTGGTGGTCGACGAGGAGCTCCGTCGGGCCGGGGCGCGCCGGCCGGAGAACACCATCGGCATCGGCTGGGCCGGTCCCACCCTCCTGCATGCCGGGACGGCCGAGCAGCAGGAGCGCTACCTCCTGCCGCTGCTGGCCGCCGACGAGATCTGGTGCCAGCTGTTCAGCGAGCCGGGCGCCGGCTCCGACCTGGCCTCGCTGACCACCCGGGCCGAGCTCGACGGCGACGAGTGGGTCGTCCAGGGCCAGAAGGTGTGGACCAGCTACGCCCACCGGGCCCAGTTCGGGATCCTGCTGGCCCGGACCGAGCCCGACGCCCCCAAACACCAGGGGATCTCGTACTTCATCTGCCCGATGGACGCACCCGGCATCACCGTCCGGCCGCTGGTCGACATGACCGGCGCCCACACCTTCAACGAGGTCTTCCTGGACGAGGTCCGCCTGCCCCGCGCCAACCTGGTGGGGGAGCGGGGCCGGGGCTGGTCGCTCGGCAAGGTGACGCTGGCCAACGAGCGGGTGTCGTTGTCGGGGGCCGGTGCCCTGTGGGGCATGGGCCCGACGGCCGACGACCTGATCGACACGGTCAAGGCGGCCGGCGGCACCACCGACCCCCTGCTGCGCCAGCGCCTGGCCCGGGTCTGGGCCGAGGGCGAGATCCTGCGTTTGCTGCGGATGCGCACGGTGGCCGCCGCGGTGGCCGGGGTGCCACCCGGCCCCGAGGCGTCCGTGCGCAAGGCGCTGGCCGACGAGCACGGGCAGCACATCATGGGGCTGGCCCGCGACCTGGCCGGGGCCTCGGGGATGCTGGAGGGGAGCGGCCCGGTCCCGGGCACGCCGGACCTGGGTGCCTGGCCCGACGCCATGTGGTCCTACGGCTTCCTGTTCTCCCCGGCGCTGACCATCGGGGGCGGGACCTCCGAGGTCCAGCGGAACATCATCGCCGAACGCACCCTCGGTCTGCCCCACGACCCACAGGTCTGAGCGACGGGGTCTGGGCGACGGGGGTCCGAGGCCCGGGTCCGGGCGGCGCGGGGCGTTCCGGAGGGGCCGGCTCAGCCGACGAGGGGCCCGGCGTCCCCGTAGCCCTGACGCACGCCCTGCCCGGCGTTGCGGGTGAGCTGCTCGGGCTCGTACAGCATCCAGAAGGCGTTGCGGGCATGCTTGCGGGCCCGGTTGACGCACACCTCGGCCAGCTTGGCCGGGTCCTCCTCCTCGTTCTCGTGGACGAAGACCTCGAGGATGTGGGTGGAGGTCATCAGCTGGGCCAGCATGATCCCCTGGGACGCCTCGTGGGCGCACACCTGGTCGATGGCGGCCTTGCCGGGCATGCCCAGGGCGACGACGATCCTGCAGTCCTCCTGCTCGATCAGCCGCTTGCAGGCCACGCCGAGGTCCTTGAAGCCCGGCACGGTCCGGCGGACCACCTCGAAGGTGGAGCCGTGGCCGGGGCAGTCCGAGAGCTCGTCCAGGGCCTCCGCGCCCATGTCGTAGCGGGCGAACATGGTGTCGACGACGCCGATTCGGTCCATCCGGGCATTGTACCGGGCACCCCTTGGGCGCTCGGCCGGTGCAGGGGCCGACGGCGCCGTCCCGAACGGGTTCGACCGGTGTCGCAGGGTGGGCAAGACTCGTGGGCCATGAGTGCCGAGACCCCTTCCGTGACGGCGACCGACCCCTGGGTGGCCCGGGACGTCGCCGTGGTGTGGCACGGGTTCACCCAGATGGCCGCCTACGCCGGGAACACCCCGGTCACCGTGGAGCGGGCCGAGGGTCGGCAGCTCATCGACGTCCACGGCAACCGCTACTTCGACGCCATCTCGTCGCTGTGGGTGACCACCCTCGGCCACCGGGTGCCCGAGCTCGACCAGGCGATCGTCGACCAACTGGGCAAGGTGGCCCACGCCACCCTGCTGGGCAACGGCAGCTCGATCGTGATCGAGTTCGCCGAGGCGCTGGCTGCCGTCGTGCCCGTCGACGACGCCCACATCATCTTCGCCTCCGACGGTGCCGTGGCCGTCGAGCAGGCTCTCAAGATCGCCTTCCAGTCCTGGGTCAACCGGGGCCGTCCCGAACGGAACCGGTTCCTGGCCCTCGGCGACGCCTACCACGGCGACACCGTCGGGGCCCTGTCGGTGGGCGACGGCGGCTTCGGCACCACCGTCTTCGACCCGCTCCGCTTCCCGGTGGTGCGGACGCCGGGCTACGCCACCGCCGACTGGGCGGCCAAGGCGGTGGCCGCCGTCGAGATCCACGCCGACACCCTGGCCGCCATGATCATCGAGCCACTGGTGCAAGGAGCCTCGGGCATCCTGGTGGCCGACCCCGACGACGTGGCACTGGTCGGGCGGGCCTGCCGGGAGCACGGTGTCCTGCTCATCTGCGACGAGGTGGCCACCGGGTTCGGCCGCACCGGCAAGCTGTTCGCCTCGGAGTGGGCCGGCCCGGAGTTCCGGCCGGACATCGTGTGCCTGGGCAAGGGGATTTCCGGCGGGTACCTGCCCCTGTCGGCGACCGTGGTGTCCGCGGAGGTGTTCGATGCATTCCGGGGCGAGGACCTCGGGACGGCGACCTTCTATCACGGCCACTCCTACGGGGGGAACGCCCTGGGCTGCGCCGTGGCCCTGCGTCACCTGCAGCTCCTGGACGAGTGGATGGTGCTGGACCATGTGACGGACATGGCCGAGCATCTGGGGTCGCGGCTCGACGGGACGATCGTGGGCCGGCCCGGGGTGGGCGAGGTCCGGCGCCGCGGCCTGATGGTGGGGGTCGAGCTGGCCCCGCCCGACGGCGCGGTGCGGTGGGGTCGGCGGGTGTGTGCGGCCGCTGTCCGCCACGGTGTGCTGCTGCGCCCGTTGGGCGACGTCGTGGTCATCATGCCCCCCCTGACCAGCACAGCCGACGAGCTCGACCGGGTGGTCGACGTGTTGGCCGCGTGTGTCGACGAGGTGTGGGCCGAAGATGCATCGTGAGTGGGAAGCCCGGTGAGCGGGGATGCGTCGTGAACCGGGTCGTGCGATGAGCCCGGACCGGTCGGTCTGGGCCGATTGGGTCGACGAGGCCTGCGCCTCGGTGGAGGCGGCGGGCCAGTGGCGGGCGCCGCGCTCCTTCGACGCCCAGGGCCACGAGGGGGCTCTCGGTAATGGTGCCCACGACGGGAACGTGGTCTCCTTCGCCTCCAACGACTACCTCGGCCTGACCACCCACCCGGCGGTGGTGGCAGCCGCCCACGAGGCCCTCGACCGCTGGGGTGCCGGGTCGGGTGCGTCGCGCCTCGTGACCGGCTCCCGCCCGGTGCACCACGACCTCGAGACGACCCTGGCCGACTGGAAGTCCGCAGAGGCGGCCGCGGTGTTCCCCACCGGGTTCGCCGCCAACCTGTCGGTGCTGTCGGTCTTCGCCTCGGGTGGGGTGGTGGTCCATTCGGACGAGCTGAACCACGCCTCCATCATCGACGGCTGCCGCTTGGCCCGGGCCGATGTGCGTATCGTGCCCCACGCCGATCTGGCCGCCCTCGACGATTCGCTGGCCTCGGTGGACGGCCGGTCGGTGGTGGTATCGGACACGGTGTTCTCGATGGACGGCGACGCCATCGACCTCGACGGCCTGGTGGAGGTGGTCCGCCGACACGGCGCGCTGCTGGTACTGGACGAGGCCCACGCCGTGCTCGGCCCAGAACTCGGGGACTCCGACGGGGCCGATGTGCTGCAGGTGGGGACCATGTCCAAGACGCTCGGCTCGCTCGGCGGGTTCGTGGCCGGCCCGAAACGCTTCATCGAGTTGCTGGTCAACCGGGCCCGCCCCTACATCTTCACCACGGCACCGACGCCGGCGGACGCCGCCGCCGCCCTGGCGGCCATCGGCGTGGTCCGCTCCGAGGAGGGCGCCGCCCTCGTCGCCCGGTTGGGGGAGCTGGTCGACCGGGTGGCCGGGAGCATCGGTGTGGCCGACCACCCGTCGCCGATCCTGCCGGTGGTCATCGGGGCCGAGGAGGACGCCGTCGCCGCTTCGACCGCTCTTCTGGAGCGGGGCTTGTGGGTCCCGGCCATCCGCCCCCCGACGGTGGCGCCCGGCACCTCGCGCCTGCGCATCACCCTGTCGGCCACCCATACCGACGAGCAGGTCGACCGGCTGGTGGCCGGACTGGCCGACCTGGTGCCCAACGCAGGTCGGCGGGTGGGAAGTGCGGCCTGACCGGGTGGTCCTGGTGTGCGGCACGGGCACGGAGGTCGGCAAGACGTGGGTGGCGGCCCGGTTGCTGGTCGAACTCCGGTCGCAGGGCCGGAGCGTGTCGGCCCGCAAGCCGGCGCAGTCCTTCGACGTCGGCCGGCACGGCGAGTGCCTCGGGGGCAGCACCGACGCCGAGACGTTGGGTGCCGCCACGGGCGAGCACCCCGGCGACGTGTGTCACTCGTTCCGTTCGTACCACCGGGCCATGGCCCCTCCCATCGCCGCCCAGGCCCTCGGCATGCCGCCATTCACCGTGGCCGACCTGGTGGGGGAGCTGGCCTGGCCCACCGGAGGGGTCGATGTCGGGTTGGTCGAGACGGCGGGCGGGGTGCGCTCACCCCAGGCCGAGGACGGCGACGTGTGCGACATGGTGGCCGCCCTCGGCCCCGACCTGGTGGTCCTGGTGGCCGACGCCGGCCTCGGAACCATCAACAACATCCGCCTGACCATGGATGCCCTCGCCGGGGCGCCGGGCTCGGTGCCGGTGGTCGTCGTGCTCAACCGCTACGACGGGCACCACGAGATCCACCGCCGGAACCACGAGTGGCTGCTCGGCCGGGAGGGCTACCGGATGGTGACCCTGCCCGGGGGCGAGGCCGAACTGGCCGGCCTGGTCGCCGGGGGCTGAGTACGCCGGGACTCTCGGCCGCGCCCGTGGCGCGCCCGAGGCCCACCCGAGGGTCACCGTCGAACGCACCTGAGCGAAGCGGAATCCGGGACCCCTCCTGGTACCGTCGACCCATGCATCCCCCACGAGGCGGCCGGTGATCTCGGCCAGCCGACTGACCAAGTCCTATGGGCCCACCCGGGCCGTCGACGCCCTCACCTTCGAGGTCCGCCCCGGCGTCGTCACCGGGTTCCTCGGGCCCAACGGCTCCGGCAAGTCGACCACCATGCGGATGGTGATGGGCCTCGACCATCCCGACTCGGGCGCGGTCACCATCGGCGGCCAGAGGTTCCATGACCTGCGGTGGCCCCTGCGGGAGATCGGCGCCCTCCTCGAGGCCAAGGCCATCCACCCCGGCCGTTCCGCCCACGACCACCTACTGGCCATGGCACAGACCAACTCGATCCCGAAGCCCCGGGTGGACGAGGTCCTCGGCCTGGTGGGCCTCGACAGCGTGGCGCGACGCAAGGCCGGCAAGTTCTCCCTCGGGATGAGCCAGCGCCTGGGGATCGCCTCGGCACTGCTCGGCGACCCGGGCGTCCTGCTGTTCGACGAGCCCATCAACGGGCTCGACCCCGAGGGGATCCTGTGGGTGCGCAACCTGCTGAAGTCGTTGGCTGCCGAGGGGCGCACGATCTTCGTGTCCAGCCACCTCATGAGCGAGATGGCCCTGACCGCCACCGACCTGGTCGTCATCGGCCGGGGCCGGCTCATCGCCGACACCACCGTTGACGACTTCATCGCCTCCAACACCGAGGCCACCGTGCTGGTGCGGTCGCCCGGGGCCGACCGGTTGGCCGTCGCCCTGCGGGCCGCTGGTGCCGGCGTGCGGAGCCGGGAGGCCGGTGCGCTCCTGGTCACCGGCCTCGACGCCTCCCGGATCGGCGACGTGGCGCTGACCGAGGGCCTGGCCCTCCACGAACTCAGCCCGGTCCAGGCGAGCCTCGAGGAGGTCTTCATGGAGCTCACGTCCGACATGGTCGACTTCCATGGTCAGACCCCGGTGGAGGTGGGCGCATGACGACGGCGACGTTGACCACGCCCTTGCCCGCGCTCGACCACGGCCACGCCGGGCTGGCCAACCAGGTCCGCTCGGAGTGGACCAAGCTGCGCTCGGTGCGGTCCACCTGGATCTGCCTGATCATCGTGTTCGTGGCCGGTATCGGGCTCTCGGCCCTGGTCTCCAACATCGAGGCCGGCCATTGGAATCACCTGGGACTGGCCGAACGGGCCTCGTTCGACCCGGTCCGGTTCAGCCAGACCGGGTCGTTCCTCTCCCAGTTCGTCGTCGGGGTGCTCGGGGCCCTGGTGATCACCTCGGAGTACGCCACCGGCTCGATCCGGACCACGCTGGCCATCACCTCGAAGCGCACCACGGTGCTGGCAGCCAAGCTGCTGGTCATCGGGGTCGTCGTCTTCGTGGTCGCCGAGGTGACGGCCTTCGCCTCGTTCTTCATCGGCCAGGCCGTCCTGCTCGCCCACGGGGCGAAGGCGCTGCCGGCCGGGAGCTCGATCCTGACCCAGGTCCACAGCTCCGCCATCCCGTATGTGAGCCTGGCCGACGGCGGGGCCTTGCGTGCGGTGTTCCTGTCCGGCACCTACCTGCTCCTGCTGGCCCTCCTGGCCTGTGCCATCGGATTCGTCATCCGCCACACGGCCGGGGCCATTGCCGCCTTCGTCGGGATCCTGCTGGTGTTGCCGCTCATCGTGAGCGTGCTGCCCTCCAGCGTCGCCCAGTCGTTCGAGAAGTACCTTCCGTCCAACCTGGGCCTGGCCATGACGCTGGTCACCACCCGCAAGACCGAATTCGCCGGGGTCCTCTTCACCCCGTGGACGGCCACCTGCCTGCTCGTCGTGTACGCGGCGGCCGCCATGGCCCTGGCCGGCTGGCTGCTGGTCCGCCGGGACGCCTGAGGGTCCGGAGAGCACGGTGACTCCGGTCCGACGACTCGGCCTGGTGCTCGGTGGTGGCGGCATCGCCGGTATCGCCTGGCACACCGGCGTGTTGCGCGGCCTGGCCGAGTGCGGGGCCGACCTCACGTCGGCCGACCGGCTGGTCGGCACATCGGCCGGGGCCACGGTGGCCGTGCAGGTCGGCGCCGGCTGCAGCGTCGACGAGCTGTTCGACCGCCAGGTCGACCCGGCGTCGCTGACCACCGAGCTCACCCCGGGCCTGTCGGTGACGGAGCTGTGGGAGCGGATGGTCCCCATCTACACGGAGTCGGTGGACGAGGACGAGCGGCGCCGTCGTCTCGGCCGCCTGGCCCTCGAAGCCGAGACGGTGGACGAGGCGGTCCGCCGACGGGTCATCGCCGCCCGTCTCGATGGCCTCGACTGGGCGGGCGACCGCGTGGCCGTGGTGGCCTGCGAGGCGACGACGGGTCAGCGGCGGGTATTCGACGGCACCTCCGGAGTTGACGTGGTCGACGCCGTGGCGGCCAGCTGCGCCGTGCCCGGGGTGTGGCCCCCGGTGACCATCGACGGCGCCCGCTACGTCGACGGCGGGATCTGGTCGCTGACCAACTCCGACCTGGCCACCGGGTGCGACCGGGTGGTGGTCCTCGCACCGCTGTCGGACCAGGCCATGCACGCCGAACTGGCCGGCCTGGGTACCGGCGTGCGGTCGGTGGTCGTCACGCCGGACGAGGCGTCGATGGCCGCGTTCGGCACCGACGTGCTCGACCCGGCGGTCCGGGGGCCGTCGGCCCGGGCCGGGCTGGCCCAGGGCCTCGTCGAGGCGGCGCGGATCGCTGCGCTGCTGGCTGGCTGACCGTCTGACCGGCCCGGGCCCGCCCGGTCAGCCCCCGAGGCCGGCAGCCGCCACCACCGCACGGGAGAACGGCCGGACCAGGCCCCGCAGGGTGTCGCATCCCTCCTCGCCGATCGCCTCGTAGGCGACGACCGACAGCCGGTCGGTGGCCTCCTCGATGTCCTGCCGCACGGCCGCACCCTCGTCGCTCAGGGACAGGTGGTCGGCGTCGGCCGCCGGACGGAGCCAGCCCCGGTCGCGGAGCCGAACTGCCGCCGCCGCCCACTCCTCGTCGGTCCATCCGCGGGTGGCCCGCAGCAGGCCCACCGGTAGCTCGGCGGTGGCCTCGTGCATGACCAGGGCCTCGATACCGTCGAGCCCGTGGTGGACGAGCAGGGCGATGTGTCCGTCGCCGCGGAACTCGCGCAGCAGGGTCTGGGCGTGCCACAGCCGCTCGAGCGGTGCGTCCGGCCAGGGGAGCTCGGCGTGTCCGGCGAACAGGGGCCGTCCCTCGGTCGACTCGCCGGCCCGCAGTGCCGCCGCCGTGGCCAGGTCGGCGGCCGCCGCCACGTCGTCGGAGTCGGCTTCCGCACCGAGTATGCGGCGCAGTGCGCCACCGGCCGCCTCCAGTCGTGCGTCGAGTACGTCTGCCGGGGCCACCTCGGCCCACACCCCGTCCATCGACTCGTGGACCAGGGACGGGCGGAAGTTGAAGAAGGTGGCGACCACCGTGCCGGCCGACACCGCGCCCATGGGGGCCGAGCGCGAGGCGAAGTAGCCGGACTGGCCCTCGAGGCCGAGCTTCCGGTAGGACTCGGCTGCCTCGGGGGCGAAGTAGACCATGCTGTGCAGCGGCTCCACCGTCCGCCAGGTCTTGCGGGCGGTCAGGGGGGTCACGGGCGGTGTGGTGTGGCTCATGGCCCACGGTATCCCGGTGGGGTGGCGGGGAGTGGTCCCGTATAGTGCAGAACAGAGGGTGCGGGCCCGATGTGCGGTCCGAGGGGCCGGATGATCGCAGAGCCCGAACACCCGGTTGCGCACAGGATGTCAGGACCTAGGAGTCGACGATGTTGAACGGTGTCTCGGGCATGGTGGGCGAGTCGGCGGTGGTGACCAAGGAGCTGTCCGGTCCTCACCAGCCCGGCTCGGTGCTGGCCCGGGGCGAGGAGTGGTTCGCCCGGTCGATGTTCCCGGGGACCAAGATCGCCCCCGGCACCACGGTGGTCGTGGCCGACGTCGAACGGGGCCTGCTCGTCTGCTATCCGTCCGACGACGCCTGATGCCCGACGAGGTCTCGCCGGAGTCGGGGCGTTGACGCACCCCCGGTTGCGGGGTGGTGCGCGGCCCGGGCCGGAAGGTGCCTAAGGTGAGGCCAGGAGGTGGTCGCCATGATCATCGGGTCAGCAGGGGTAGCCATCGGGGCGGCGGTGGTGGGGTTCTTCATCTTCGCCTTCATCGTCATCTTCTTGAAGTCGAGCCTGAAGGTGGTCCAGCAGGGCTGTGTCGGCGTGGTGAAGCGGTTCGGCGAGTTCAAGACCATCAAGCAGCCCGGCCTGCACGTGCTCCTGCCGCTGGCCGACCGGATGGACAAGGTCGACGTCCGCGAGTTCCCACGCACGGGCGACCAGCAGGCCGTGATCACCAAGGACAACGTTTCGCTGTGGGTCAGTGCCACCATCTTCTGCCAGGTGACCGACGTGAAGCTGGCCCTGTTCGAGGTCAACGACTTCGGCCTGGCCATCGACCAGATGGCCAGGACCGCACTGCGGGCCGTGTTCGGTGAGCTCACCCTCGACGAGTCGCTGTCCGAGCGCGAGACGATCAACTCCAAGATGCAGGACCACATGGCCGAGGCCACCCTCAAGTGGGGCGTGCGGCTGAACCGCATCGAGATCCTCGACATCACCCCGCCGACCAACGTGCTGCAGGCCATGTCGGAGCAGAAGGAGGCCGAGCAGCACAAGCGGGCCGCAATTCTGAAATCCGAGGGCGAGCAGCAGGCGGCCATCAACAGCGCCCAGGGCCGCAAGCAGGCCAACGTGCTCGAGGCCGAGGGCCAGAAGCAGGCGTCGATCCTGGCCGCCGAGGCCCAGAAGCAGGTCCTCGAGCTGCGTGCCGACGGCGAGAAGCGGGCCGCCGAGCTGCGGGGCGAGGGCGAAGCGCTGGCCCTCGAGGCCATCGACAAGGTGGGGATCAACCCCAACACGCTGGCCATCATGCAGCTGCGGGCACTCCAGGCCGTGGCTACGTCGCCCAACGCCAAGGTGGTCGTCCCCTACGAGGCGGCCGGGCTGGTGGGTGCCGCGTCCGTGCTGGTCGACGCCATGAAGGACGCCGGTGCGGTGACCGAGGTCGCCGTGGCCGGCAACGGGAAGCCAGCCGCCTGACCGAGCTGCGGGATCGGCTCAGCGGGGGGCGCGCCCCGTCCAGGCGATGAACGCCTCGGTCGGCGTGGCGTCGTCCGGGGGTGCGAGTTCGGGCCCGAAGGCGCCCCCGGGGCCCCGCATGCGGTCCTGGGGCATCGGGTCGAGGTAGTGGTGGGAGTAGGCGATGGCGTCGTCCGGCACCTCCACGGCGATACCTACGGCATGTCCGATGTCCCAGGCGTGCACGTAGCAGTCGATCGCCGGAAAGGCCAGGCCCTGGCCCACCGTGCGTGTGCCCATCGGGGTCTCACGGGCGGCCTCGAGGTCGACGCCGATCAGGGCGGCCCGGGCCGAGGCGGCGACGCCGGCCCAGTACTCGGCGGGTGCCCCCTCCACGAGGTCGGCCGGCCGGTCGACGGTGGGCCACTCGTGGTCGCGGCCCT
>DATCCR010000111.1:0-3412 GCA_036511155.1 Acidimicrobiales bacterium | reverse complement strand
AGCGCACCTTGCCCCCGGGCCGGCTGCCGGCCTCGAGCACCACGATGCGGGGGGTGCCGCCCCCGTCACGCTTCTGGACCAGTTCCCAGGCGGCCGACAGGCCGGCCATGCCCGCGCCGACCACGGCGACGACGGGACCGGTCGGCCCGGTCGTCCCGGTCGGCTCCAGCGTGCCGCTCACGAGCGCCCGGCGGCGGCGGCCCCGTCCTCAGCGGCGGCCCCGGTCGCTCCAGCGAGGACGACATCGGCCAGCATGGCCAGGAAGGCGGGGTCGTCGTTGAGCGAGGTGGTCCGGGCGAAGGCGACCCCGAGGGCGTCGGCCTTGTCCTGGGCCTCGATGTCGAGGTCGTAGAGGACCTCGAGGTGGTCGGAGACGAAGCCCACGGGGCACACCACCACGGCGGTCGCCCCCGCGGCGGCCACCCGCTCCATCTCGCGCAGCAGGTCGGGCCCGATCCACGGGTCGGCGGTCCGGCCGGCGCTCTGCCACGCCGTGCCCCACTCGACGGAGGGGTCGGCATCGAGGTCGAGGACGGCGGCGATGTCGGCCCCGGACTCGACCACCTGGTCGGGGTACGGGTCACCCTGGGCCACCACCCGCTGGGGGAGGCTGTGGGCGGTGAAGAACACCGCCGTGCGCCGGCGGGCCGCCGGGTCGAGGCCGGCGAGCACGGCACGGGTGCGGTCGGCCAGGATCGGCGCGAACTCGGCCGCCTTGTACCAGGACGGCACGACGGCGAGGGCGAGGGGCGGGTCAGCCCCGGCGGCGGCCGCCTCGGCACGGGCGAAGTACTCGCCCGACCCCATGGTCGACTGGTGGGGGGTGAGGACGACGCCCACCACCCGGTCCACGCCTTCGGCGACCAGCTCGGCCATCCCCTCCTCGATGGTGGGGTGGACGTACTTGGTGCCGAGGCGGACGACGAACCTGCCCGGGGCTGCCGCCTCGAGGGCGGCGGCCAGCCCGTCGACCTGGGCCCTCGTGCGGGCGGTCAGCGGCGACGTCCCGCCGATGGCGTCGTAGCGCTGGGTGAGCTCGTCGAGCAGCTCCGGCGTCGGCGGCCGGCCCCGTCGGATGCGGGTGTAGAAGGGCTCGATCTCCTCGGGGGCGTCGGGCGTCCCGTGGGCCATGACCAGCACGCCGGTGCGGCCGGTCACGCGGTTACCCCGGCCCCGACACCGACGCCGGCCCGGCCCTCCCGGTGGACCAGTTCGACCACCTGCTCGAGGATGCCCGGGTCGGTCTCGGGAAGCACGCCGTGGCCGAGGTTGAAGATGTGCCCGGGAGCGGTGCCGGCCCGTTCGAGGACCTCGCGGGTCTCGGCGGCGGCCACCTCCCACGAGCCGAGGCACATGGCCGGGTCGAGGTTGCCCTGGACCGCCTGGCCGGGGCCGACCCGCAGGCGGGCCTGGTCGAGCGGCACGCGCCAGTCGACGCCAACGACCGACGTGCCGGCCGTGGCCATGAGACCGAGCAGCTCGCCCGTGCCCACCCCGAACAGGATGGTGGGGGTGCCCGGGTGGGAGGCCTCGAGTTCGGCGAACAGCCGCCGGGTGGCCGGCAGGACCAGCTCGGCGTAGTCCTTCGGGGTCAGGATGCCCGCCCAGCTGTCGAACACCTGGATGGCGGAGGCCCCGGCGTCCAGCTGCGACCGCAGCGAGGCCAGCGCCATGTCGGTCAGGCGCCCGACCAGGTCGTGCCAGAGGGCCGGGTCGGCGTGCATCAGGGCCTTGACCTTGGTGAAGTTCTTGGACGGGCCGCCCTCGACCAGGTAGCTGGCCACCGTGAACGGCCCCCCGGCGAAGCCGATCAACGGCACCTCGAGCGACTGGCTGAGCAGCTGCACGGCCTCGATCACGTAGGGGGTGTCGACCTCGGGCTCGAGGGGCCGGAGGCGGACCAGATCGGCGGCCGAGCGGAAGGGCTCCGACACCACGGGACCCGTCCCGGGGGCCACGTCGACGCCGAAGCCGACGGCGGCGGCCGGCACCACGATGTCGCTGAAGAAGATGGCGGCGTCGGTGCCGTAGCGGTCGACGGGTTGGCGGGTGAGTTCGGCCACCAGCTCGGGCTGGGCGATGGCGTCGAGGATGCTGCCCGGGCCCCGGGCGGCACGGTACTCGGGCAGCGACCGGCCGGCCTGGCGCATGAACCACACCGGCACGTGGGGTACGGACTGTCCCCGGCAGGCCCGGAGGAACGGGGCGTCGTCGAAGCGGCCGGGCGCGTGAGCGGCCTCGCCGGACGCACGGGGCGCAGCGGTGGACATGGCCCGAGTCTAGGAGGCAGGGGGCGGGCCCCCCGAGCGCCGCAGCGGCCCGGGAGCGGGTGCGCCCCGCGGCGCATACAATCGAGGGTTCCCCTGAGCCGGACACGGAGCCGGCGGTACGGGCACCGCGCCGGCGCAGGGCAGACAGGAGGTGGGGGCGTGGAGTCGGAGCTGGAGGCCGAGCAGGACTTCGTCGACCTCGCCTACGCACGGCTCGACGCCATGCGGGGCGACGCCAACTCGATGCTCGAGGGCGTGCTCGACCTGGGCAAGGGCGGCACCTTCCAGTCCCGCACCGAGCGCGACGTCATCGTGCGCACCAGCCTGGCCCGGCTCGAGCAACTCGACATCGGCGACCAGGCCTTGACGTTCGGCCGGATCGACCGCCTGGCCGACGGGTACGGGTCCGACCCGTCCGACCCCGCCGTCCCCGAGACCGAGACGTTCCACATCGGACGCCTGGCCATCCACGGCCCCGACCACGAGCCACTGGTGGTCGACTGGCGGGCCCCGGTGGCCGAGCCCTTCTACCGGGCGACCGGCAGGGACCCTCTGGGCCTCGTGCTGCGCCGCCATCTCGCCCTCCAGGGCCGGACGGTGGTCAGCGTGGAGGACGAGCGCTTCACCAGCCCGGGTCTGGTGACCGACACCGTCGAGGAGGGTGACGGGGTGCCCCACACCGGCGACCCGTCGGGCGAACTGATCGTCGGCGACCTTCCCATCGGTGGCCCGGCCGCGCTGCTGGCCGCCCTCGACCGGGCCCGGTCTGGCCGGATGACCGACATCGTGTCGACCATCCAGGCCGAGCAGGACGAGATCATCCGGTCGCCGCTCAGCGGGGTGCTGGTCGTCCAGGGCGGACCCGGCACCGGCAAGACGGCCGTGGCCCTGCACCGGGCCGCCTACCTGCTCTACACCCACCGGTTCCCGCTCGAACGCCAGGGGGTGCTGGTGGTGGGACCGAACCCGCTCTTCCTCCGCTACATCGAACAGGTGCTCCCGTCCCTGGGGGAGACCGGGGTCACGCTGTCGACGGTGGCCGGTCTGGTCCCCGAGATCAAGATCCGGGAGAACGGCCCGGCAGACGTGGCCCGCCTCAAGGGTGACGTGCGGATGGCCAAGATGATCGCCCGTGCCGTCCG
>DATCCR010000110.1:0-6369 GCA_036511155.1 Acidimicrobiales bacterium | reverse complement strand
GCGCTGCCCGGCCTCGACCTGGTGCTCGGTACCGGGAGCCCACCACCCCTGCCGGCCCGCCCGGACGTGCCCCGCCTGGTGGTCAGCCGCACCCGCCCGCCCGAGTTCGTGCCGTTCGTGGCCGAGCGGCTGGGGGCCGAGACGGTGCCGATGGGCTCGGCCGGGGCCAAGATCTCGGCCGTCGTCCGGGGCGAGGCCGAGGTGTACGTCCACGCCGGGGGTCAGTACGAGTGGGACAGTTGCGCGCCCGTGGCCGTGGCGCTGGCCGCCGGCCTCCACGCCAGCCGGATCGACGGCTCGCCCCTCCGCTACGCCCGACCCGACCCCTGGCTCCCGGACCTGATCGTCTGCCACCCGGAACTGGCTGACGACGTTCTGGCCGCCGTGCGCGACTCGGGCCTCCTCGAGGGAGCCTGAGCCTCAGCTGAGTTCGGGCGCCCCGTCGTCGGCCACCGGTGCGTCGTCGGCGTCGCCGGGGACGATGGGGGCATCGAGGTCCCAGCCCGCCGGGTCCTCCTCGCGGGACCGGTTGCGGGGCGACGGTCCGCCGAGCCCGTCGGGGTCGTCGATGAGGCCGTCGAGGACGGCGATCTGCTCGGGGTCGTCCAGCACGGCGCCGGCCTCCTCCAGTTCCTTCTCGTCGACCTGGAAGTTGGGATCGAGCGACGGGTCGAGCTCGAGCTCCTCCATGAAGTCGGGGTCGAGCCTCGTCGCCTCGTCGATGGCGTCGTCGCCCTGCTCGTAGATCTCGCTGGCGTCGTCAGATCCGCTCATGGTCGCTCCACTGTCTCGATGTCGGGGATGGGTTCCCGCGGGCACCCGGCGCCGCGCCGGGGCCCGGATCCGATCGTAGGGGTTGGGGGAACGGAGCCGTAGGGCCGTTCGTCCCTCGGGGGATCGGGGTGGGGTAGGTCCGGTGGACCTCAGGGAGTGCGCGGCACCGGCTTCACACTCGGGCCGGGCCGACCGACCGGACCCCTGGTCCGGAGGTGCCCCGGGAACGCCCGATCCATGTGAGCCAGGCTCCGTGTGGGTCGCTGACGGCTGCCACGCGGGCACCGCCGACTCCGACGACGAAGTGGGCGACGGAGGGGGCGCCGTGGGGCGCACCGACCGGAGCGACCAGACCGGGCACGACGCCGGGGCCTTCGTTGGAGATCCAGACCACTCGATCATGCCGCAGCATCTTCTCGGCAAACGCCCGTCGGGCGGACTCGTCGAGGTAGGCCAGCACGGCCGAGTGGAAGACCACCGGCGTCACCTCCGCCGGAACCTCGGCCAGGAGCTCGTCGATCGTCGCCACGAGATCCCCTCTGAGGAGTTCGACCGGTACACCGGAGGCGATCTGGGACGCAGCGAGCAGCCGTTCACGCCGCTGTCGGTGCTCCGGCCAGACGCAGGCCAGCAACCAGTCGAGGTCCTCGGGCCGTCGGACGTCGAGCGGGTGGAGATCGACTCCACCCCTCCAGGCGACGGTGGGCATGACCGCCGGCACCGGTACCGTCCCTTGGGTGCTCACCTCGATGCGCACGGGCGACTCCGGGGGACCGACGGGCTCGGCGTCGTCGTAGCGGATCCGGTAACGGTCGGGGTGGAGGCAGAGCCCGGCGGAGGCCCCGACTTCGACCAGGGCCAGGGGCTGCGGGAGCTGCGCCAGGAGGGGCAGGATGGTGGCCGTACGGGCGGGCTCGTTCGTCTGGGTGGAGTGGGTCCGGATGACCTCGGCGACGTCGTCCCATCGCTCGAGCATGCCGGCGATGACCGCGTCGGTGTCCTCGAACGCCATGCCGAGGTACCGGCATGCCGCGAAGAGCAGGTTGGGCTGTCGCTTCATCGAGGGGAGTGCGGCGAGCGCGGCGAGGACCTCGTCGTCCGCCGCCACCGCGAGCGAGGCCGCCTCGTAGCTCGGCGACGATCCTGCCGCCTCGGTGGCCGCGAACCACCGGAACCAGGTCGCCGTGTCCACACCGACCATGCTGGCATGCCCGAGCCGGGTCATTCGATCGGATCGGGCATCCGGGGGTCGGCCCGAGCGGGGAGGACGCCGACCGGGGCCCGAGCCCGTCGGGTACGGTCCGTCGGTGCCGACCGCCGCGACCCGCCAGGTCACCGACCGGACCACCGGACCCGAGGGGGCGGCCCTGGCGACGTTCGACCCTTCCCGCACCTACCGCTACCGGCTGACCCGCACGTGGGACCCGGACGGGCCCCGGGTCAACTTCGTCATGCTCAACCCGTCGACCGCCGACGCCTTCGAGCTCGATCCCACAGTCCGGCGATGCGTCGGGTTCGCACGGTCCTGGGGCTTCGGGTCCCTCGAGGTCACCAACATCTTCGCCTTCCGGGCCACCGACCCCACGGTCCTGGTCGCCCAGTCCGAGCCGGTGGGGGCGGGCAATGACCGGGCCATCCGCCATGCGGCCCGGACCGCCGACCGGGTGGTCGTGGCGTGGGGCATCCGTGGGACCCACCAGGGTCGCGGCAACCAGGTGGCCGCCCTGCTCGCCGGCCTCGGCGTCCGCCCGGTGGCGCTGCGGGTGACCAAGGGCGGGCATCCCACCCACCCGCTCTACGTCCCTGGGGACACGGTGCCCGAGGAGTGGATCCACGTCTGACGGAACCGTCGACAGGGTCGGATCGGGCCCGAGATGTCAACACCTATCGACACTTGCGACTCCAAGGTGCATGATGGTCCGGTGGAATCAGTACAGGCGGGCGGGACGGAGGGGGCGGACGATGCGCCTTCGTCCGCGGGCGCCAGGAAGCGACAGCCCAAGGGCGAGCTGCGCAAACTCCTGCTCGAGACCGGTCGGACCATCCTCCAGGAGGAGGGGATCGAGACCGCGTCGAACAACCTGACCTTCAAGCGGGTCTTCGACCGGGTCCAGAAGGACACCGGGCGTCACCTCACCAACGCGTCGGTCATCAAGCGCATCTGGGAGAACCAGGCCGACTACCAGGCAGACGTGCTGGTGGACATCGCCCATGACGAGGAGCGACCGGAGGTCGAGCAGACCCTCGGTGCCGTGCAGCAGGTGCTGGGCGAGGTCGACCTGTCGACGGTCGAGGGACGCATGCGGGGCATGAGCGAGTTGTGCCGGGTGGCCGGGGCGACGAGCCGGCAGGTGATCGCAGAGTCGAGCAGTTGGCCGCTGTGGATCAGCGTGGTGACCATCGCCACCACCAGCTCGAACCCGGACCAGAGGGACCGGATGCGCGAGGCGCTGTCCGAGGGCTACCGGTCGGTGACCGAGTTCTGGGGGGGCATCTACGGCGGGCTGATCGCCTTCCTGGGGCTGCGGATGCGCGATCCCCGGACACTGGAGCAGTTCGCCCTGGCGGTGACCTCGCTGGCGGAGGGGGACTCCCTTCGCCGGCACGTGGTGCGGGAGGCGCCCACCTTCGACCTGCCGACCGGGACCGGCGGCGAGATGCAGGAGTGGACGCTCTACTCCGTCACCCTCGAGGCCCTGGCGCTGCAGTTCTTCGAGCCGGACCCTGACTTCGTCGCCCCCTGACGGCGGTGGACGGACCGTGGACCGTCCAGCGGGTCAGTGCGTGGGCGGCAGCACCTTGGACGTCCAGGCCAGCCCGATGCACATCTCGTCCGACGAGCCGTCGCCCCAGGTCACGAAGTGGGGCGGGACCCTCCGCAGCGTCGGCAGCTCCTGGGCCAGCATCGGGTCGTAGGTGCAGGTGATGCGGACCTTGTCCCCGGCGTGGACGCGGATCGGCGCGGTCGGGGTGTACGCCTTCTGGTTGTGGAAGTTGTAATTGGGCACGTCGAGGACGGTCACGGCCTGCGGTGTGCCGGGGTTCAGCACCATGGTGAAGCTCGTCCCGAGCAGGTGCATGTGGGCCTGGGTCCGCACGATGTAGCCGGTCGACCCGACGGTCGAGTCGCAGGAGGTCGAGTTGCCGACGGGCGGGCTGACCGGGTCGTGGCCGCACATCTCCTCGATGCCGTTCACGTAGTCCACGGCGTTGGACCCGAACCGCGTCCCCTGGTTGGCCAACGCCGTGGCACGGTCGCACAGCGGTCCGACCACGCTGGCCGGGCACGGCACGTCGGGTGGCGCCAGCATCAGGTCGAGGTGGAGGGGTAGGACCGCCTTGGTGACCGGCACGGTGTGCAGCACGAGGCGGTCGGTGACCGGCTTGCGGCCGACCAGCAGGTTGTAGTGGACCTGCTCGATGACCAGGCTGCCGGCCAGGAGCGGGATCCCGGTGCCCTTGGGCAGCGTGTCGGCGCCGTGCCCGGGGGCCCACACGCTGAGGAACGGGGACTGCAGGAACTGGGCGAGCGTGGTGCCCGGCAGGGCGGCCTCGCCAAAGCAGGTCCAGGTCGTGCCGATGCTGTGGTGTTTGCGGGCGACGGCGGCGATCGACGGTGGCACCAGGAACAGGGCGGCGTGGTGGTCCTCGATGCTGCCCGGGAAGAACTGGCTGGACGTGATGTACGAGTTCCGCGTGACGTGCGGGTCCATCAGCGTGCAGTGGTAGTCGTCCGTCGTGCCGGTCTGGGCCTTCGGCCGGTAGGCCTTGGCCGGCTTCAGTGTGATGGTCGTGACGTGTTGCGTGGACGTCGCGGTGGTCGCGGCCCCGACCGACCCCTCGAAGGCGAGGAGTGAGGTGGCGGCCACGGCCATCGCGGCGAGCACCGATGCCCCCCGTGGAATGCGCACGGCGGCAGCCTAGTGACTCGGGGGGAGATCCCCCGGTCGGGGCTGGGCACTGCATCCGCGGGGTCCGTACCGGGGTCGCTCCGTGCCTGGGGAGGGGTGACGTCCCCCGCTCCCGAGCCGTCGGTAGGTTGGGTGGATGGCCGATCGGCTCCGCTCCGTGGTTCTCGTCGCCGCTGTGGTGATCGGGCTGCTGGCTGCGGTCCCGCACCTCGCCGTCAACCCTGGATCGGCGACCCGCGTGGAGCTCGGGGCCCAGTCATCGGCCCGACACGGCCTCGGATCCTGCGTCCCCGGGGCCCTTCGGTGTGATCCGAGTGCACCGGCATCGGCCGCCGGCCCGGCCTGGGTGGGAGCGACGTTCGTGGCGGCTGCGGTGATGCTCGTCGTGGCCGTCCGGCGGACCCGGCGGCGCCGGTCCACCCCGTCGCTCGCCCGTGGGGTCACCTCCGGAATCGACCGCCCCCCTCGGCTGCTCGCCCTTCCCCTCTGAGCCCACCTGACCGGGCCCCGGGTTCGTCCCGGTAGGAGTCGGCGGCCTCGCGCTGTCGACCAGACACCGATCGGACCCGTCGGTCCGATCGAAACGTTCGCTCCGTGCGCACACGTCGCACGCTCCCGGACCGGCGTCCGCCGGCCCGGCACCCATCCGTCGCAGTACCGCCGCGCGGTCGACTGCCGACACCAACGAGGAGTTCCCATGTCCCGAAACGACCCGCCGGACCGCCGCAGCGCAGGATCCGGTATCACCCAGGAGCCCAGGAAGCAGTCGACGACGACCGGACGACTCTCGGACCGCCAAGGTCCCGAGCGGATCGCCCGGATGAAGGAGGTGCAGGAGGTGGCAGACCGGTCCCGGCGGTCACGGCGCAGGGCGGTCGGGGCCCTGGCGGTCATCGGCACCGTGATCGTCGCCGTGCTCATGATCATGACGGCGACCACCTCGACCCGCGCCCAGTCCCCGACGACCGGGCTGCCCGGGGTGCCCGGGCCGATCGGCCCCGAGCACGTGCCGGTCGAGCAGGGCCCCGTGCTCGCTCCGGCATCGTCGTCCGCCACCGGTGGGACGGTCGACGGCGTCGAGTGCAACTCGTCGGAGCAGCTGGCCTCCCACGTACACACCCATCTGAGTGTGTACGTGGACGGCGTCCTCCGGCCCGTGCCGGCCGGTATCGGCGTCGTGTCACCGGTCGTGGAGCAGACGCCGGCCGGAGCCTTCGACAGTGCCTCGCGGTGCTTCTACTGGCTCCATGTCCACGCCCAGGACGGGGTGATCCACATCGAGTCGCCGGCGGGGCATACCTACGTGCTCGGCCAGTTCTTCGACCTGTGGGGCCAACCACTCGGCCCCGACCGGGTGGGACCGGTGACCGGTCACCTCACCATGTGGGTCGACGGCCGGCGCTACCAGGGGGACCCGCGGTCGATCCCGCTCGGGTCCCACGAGGACGTCCAGATCGACGTGGGGCGCCCCGTCGTCGGGCCCCATGCCGTCCGGTGGTCGGCTACGTCGCTGTGACGCCGGCGGGTCGGGCCGCCGGGTGGTGATCCCGGGGACCCGACCCGTGCGGTCGAGCGTTCCGCTGGCCGCCGCAACCTGTGTTGCGAATCCATGCGATCGTGCATTGCGTCGCCGACCTACTCTTTCGGTATGGACAGGGTCGGTGGGGATGTCCCGGAGGTCATG
>DATCCR010000109.1:0-4009 GCA_036511155.1 Acidimicrobiales bacterium | reverse complement strand
GCCGTGGCCCGCCCGCCGTGTGGCGAGGTAATCGGCCAGGGGCACGGCGTCGTCGGCCGGCGGCCGGCCGGCCCGGGTCCCGAGGGCCAGCGCACAGAGCTCGTCCTCGGTCAGGGGAGCCAGGTCGGTGTCGCCGTCCGTCACCTCGAGGTCCATGACACGCCCTCCGTCCCGCCGGCCCGTGGCGGGCCGGCACCGGTGGCTCCGACGCTAGCGGCACCGGGCCCTTGCCGCACCGACAGCCTGCGTCACAGCAGGTGGACGCCGGCCTCGAGCAGCACGATGGCCAGGCCGACCAGGACCAGTCCGACCACATAGGCGATGCGCCGGTGCAGCGGTCGGTCCCGCCCCCCGGCCGTCCCGATGCCGACCACGGCGAGGGAGGCGACACCCACCCCGTCGGCGATGATGAAGGCGCTGTGCACGGTCCACAGGTGGAGGGCGGCCAGGACGAACACGAAGGTGGCCGGGACGGCCGCCGTCACGATCGACCACGAGCTCCGCAGCTCGGCCAGCACGTCCCACACGCTGAGCTCGAGCTGACCCTGCGACCGCATGGAGACCAGCCGCGACAGGGTGTGGGCGAACCAGATGGCGATCGCCCCGACGATGACCACGCCGGCCATCGACAGCTCGCCCGGGTTGGTCTCGAAAGTGAGGCCGGCGATGGCCACCAGGGTGGCGATGGTCCCGTAGACGTAGTCGGCCAGCCAGTGGACGGCGCGCGGGTGTCCGACGGGATGCGGGTCGGCAATGGGCTCAGCCACCGGTGTCCCCGCCCGCTGCCGTCAAGGGCGGGGTGGGCCGCGCCTCGCCCGCCGGGGCGATCCGCACCAGTGCCTGGTAGGTGACCACGGCGATGGCCAGGTGCATCACCACCAGGACCAGGATCCCCCGGGCCGACTCCCCCTTCAGCCAGATGTAGACATCGGGCAGCAGGAGGACGAGGGTGACGACGACCGCCGCCCTCCAGAACACCCAACGTGGTCGCGACGACACCCGGGTCACCACCGGCCAGGCGGCGCAGGCGATGAGCACTCCGATGACGGTCAGTTTGGCGTAGGAGGCGAACTCGTAGTGGGCGAAGTGCGTCGTGCCCGGGAACACGGCCTTGCCGGCGGCCGCCAGGGCGGCGTCGGCGGCCAGCGATCCGACCAGGGCGACCACCGTGGCGACGGCCAGCCTCCCCCAGGACGGCTGGGGGTCGGCGGGCGTGAAGTCGATGTGGAACCGGGCGAAGAGCGGCTCGAGGAAGGTGCCGGCCACCGGGTTCGGCGTCCCGGAGGTGTGCGCGTGGTCGGCCATGGCGCACAGGATACGGGGCACCATGGCCCGCTGGACTCACCGGGTCGGAATCCGGTCGCCGGCAGCGCCGGGCGCGAGCCGGATCCTCACGCCACCATCCATCGCACTCAATTCAGCACTGAGCGGACCCGGGATGCGCCCGACCGTCCGACCGGTGGCATCAGCCCTTGATGGTGGCGCTCTCCTGGACCCATCGCGAGGCCAACTGGCGGGACACGCCCCAGCTCTTGGCCACCTCGCCGATAGAGCGGCCCTCCTCGACCTCGATGGCCACCAGAAGGAGGCGCACCCGGTGGCGGGCCGCCTCGAAGCCGCGGATGGCGTCGGTGACGGCCGATCGCCAGGTGTCGGCGTGGATCTCGGGGAGCACCCCGGTGATCTCGTGGTCGACGCGGACCTCACTCAGGACCTTGCGGCAGATCGCCTCGTGGACATTCAGCTCGGACCGGAGGATCGCCGTGGCGCCGATGAGTTCCTCGATGCCGTCGGCCGCCGACAGCTTGAGATCTCGGGTGGCAGGGAGAGGTTCCTGGTCGACCGTCATCGGACCGCTCCGATTCCTCGATCCGAGTTCCGAGTTCCGAGTAGAGCTCATCGCAGTACCTCCACCACTCCTGCCCCCGGAGTGACCCGGGTGCTCTGAGTGCTCTGGGTGCTCTGGGTGCAGCGTACCTGCAATGGACAGTTGCGTACAGGGCTCAATTGACGCGGGGAACACGGGCCAGAATCTCGGCCACGACCTCGTACGGGGAGGTCCCGAGCCACTCGGCTACCCGGGTGGCCGGCAGCTCATCGCCACCCTGGCTGCCGATGAGGACGACTTCGTCGCCGCGCCGGACGCCGTCGATCCCGGTCACGTCGATCGAGATCTGGTCCATGGAGACCCGGCCCACCAACGGCGCGCGACGGCCCCGCACCAGCACGTGGTGCCAGGTGGACGGAGCCCGGCGCAACCCGTCGGCGTAGCCGACCGGCACGGTGGCCACCCGGCTCGGCCGGGTGGCCGTCCAGGTGTGGCCGTAGCCCACCGACTCGCCGGTGCCGAGGTCGTGGACCTGGGCCACCTGGGACTTCCACGACAGTGCGGGCCGCAGGTCGCCCATGGCCACCTCGGACCCGGGCGGCAGGCCATAGACGGCGATCCCCGGACGGACCAGGTCGAAGGCGGCGTCGTCGCGGCACAGGAGGCCGGCGCTGTTGGCGGCGTGCACCACAGCCGGCCGCTCCCCGGTCGCCGTCAGTTCGGCGACCACCCGCCCGAACGCCTCGAGCTGGGCGTCGGTGGCCGCCACGCCTGCCGGCGACGGGTCGTCGGCACAGGCGAAGTGGGTGAACAGCCCGGCCACCTCCAGGCCTTCGACTCGGCCGAGGCCCCGCACGAAGTCGGCGGCCACGTCGGCGTGCACGCCGAGCCGGTGCATGCCGGTGTCGACCTTCACATGGACAGCCACCCGCGAGTCCAGGGCCCGGGCGGCCCGCCCGAAGGCGCGGGCCGTGTCGAGGTCGAAGACGGCCAGAGTGAGGTCGAGGCCGACCGCTTCGCGGGCCTGCCAGCCCGGGGTGTACCCGAGGACCAGGATCGGGGCCCGGATGCCGGCCCGGCGCAGGACGCGCGCCTCGGGCACGCAGGCCACGCCCAGGTCGGTGGCGCCGCTGCGCAGCGCCGTATGGGCCACCTGCACCGCGCCGTGCCCGTAGGCGTCGGCCTTGAGCACCACCATCACCTCGGCCCCGGAAGCCCGGACGGCCAGGAGTCGGACGTTGTGGGCGACGGCCGCCAGGTCGATCTCGAGCCAGGTCGGCCGGTCGGGCTCGACGATGCTGAGCGACTTCCACGCCCGGTCCTGGCGGACCAGCAGATCGGTCGGGTCGGTCCCCTCGGCGAGCAGCCGTTCGACCACCCGCTCCATCCGGGCCGACGCGCTGCCCTTGACCAACACCACGGCCCCCGGGCCGAGGTGGGGGGCCACCTCGGCCGCCGCGTCCTCGGCGGTGAAGGTGACGACCACCTTGTCCGGGTCGAGGCCGGCCTTCCGGGCGGCGTCCGCCACCCAGGCGGCCGAGTTCCCCTGGGTCACGAGCAGGTCGACCACTTCGGCGGCCTGCCGGCCCACCAGCCGGTGCAGCTCCTCGCTCTCCCCTCCGAGTTCGGCCATGTCGCCGAGCACGGCGATACGCGGACGCCCCGGCAATCTGCGCAGGGTGTCGAGCCCGGCCAGCACCGACCTGGGCGCGGCGTTGTACGTGTCGTCCAGGACGAGGCTGCCGCCCCGGCCGGCCAGGGGACGGAGTCGCCCGGGCACGGGCGTGGCGCGCCCGAGTGCGGCCACCGCGTCCTGTCGGTCGATGCCGAAGTGCTCCCCGACGGCCAGAGCGGCCAGTGCCGCCGGGACGGCGCTGTAGGTACCGAGCAGCGGGACGGTGACCCGGGGCTCCCAGTCGTCGTGGTGGCAGGTGAACGATGTGCCGGCCGCGGTCATCAGGATGTCGGTGGCCGAGTACTCGGCGTACGCGGGGCCGCCGAGCGACCCGAAGGAGACCACCGGGGCCGGAGCGGCGTCGGCCATGGCCGCCACCCGGGGGTCGTCGGCGTTGAGCACGGCCAACCCGTCAGCGGGCAGGTGGGCCACCAGAGCCGCCTTCTCGCGGGCCACCCCGTCGACGTCGCCGAGAGCGACCAGGTGGGCGGCGTCCACCGCCGTCA
>DATCCR010000108.1:0-5556 GCA_036511155.1 Acidimicrobiales bacterium | reverse complement strand
CGGCCGTTCCGGCCGGGTCCACCGTGCTCGGCCCGACCGCCGCCTCCTCCCGCCTCACCGTGGACGTGGCACTCGAGCCCCGTGACCCCGCCGCTCTCGGCGCGTTCGTCCGCGCCGTCTCCACGCCGGGCGACGCCCGGTTCCACCACTACCTGGCCAAGGGACAGTTCGCCTCGATGTTCGGCCCGACCCGGACCACGCTGGTCACCGCCCGGGCGTGGCTGGCTTCGACCGGTCTGTCGGTGGGCACCACCAGCGGCGACGGACTGATCCTCTCGGCGACGGGGACCGCCGGTCAGGTCGAGGCGGCCTTCCGGGTGCCTCTCGTCCGCGCCCGCCTGGCGGACGGCCGGACGGTGCGGCTCGGAACGAGGGACCCGTCGGTGCCGGCGGGCCTGGCGTCGTCGGTCACCGGTGTCATCGGGTTGTCGGACCGCGCCATGGCCCATCCCACCTTGGTGCACGACGCGCCGCTGTCCGTCGCATCGGGCGCATCCCCGGTGACACCCCACGGGCCGGTCGGACCCCAGGCCTGCGCCGCCATCAGCAGCTTCTCCCAGATCTGGACGGCGAATCAGTTGGCGTCGACCTACGGATTGACCGGCCTCTACGCCAACGGCCGGGTGGGGGCCGGGCAGACGGTAGGCATCTTCGAGCTCGAGCCCTACACACCGTCGGACATCCAGGCCTACCAGACGTGTTACGGGACCAATGTGCCGGTGACCGACGTCGCGGTGGACGGCGGGGCCGGCGGGGGCCAGGCCGGCGAGGCCGCCCTCGACATCGAGGTGGTGGCCGGCCTGGCCCCCGGGGCGTCGATCACCGTCTACTCCGGACCGAACGGCGGGACCGGGCCGTTCGACACGTACCAGGCCATGATCGATGCCGACACGGCCAAGGTGCTGTCCACCAGCTGGGGCCAGTGTGAGCCGCAGGTCGCTCCCGTCGATCGGGCGGCCGAACACACCCTGTTCCAATTGGCCGCCGCGCAGGGTCAGACCATCCTGGCTGCGTCGGGCGACTCGGGCTCGATCGACTGCTACACGACCCACAACCCCGATCAGACGTTGGCCGTGGACGACCCGGCCGACCAGCCCGGCGTGACCGGCGTCGGCGGCACCTCGTTGACGACGGCAGCTCCCGGATCCCCGACCGAGACAGCCTGGAACAGCGACGGCGGGGCCAGCGGCGGGGGGAACTCCTCCCAGTTCGTCGCGGCACCCTGGCAGCAGGTGGTCTCCGCCCAGTCGACCTCGACCTCGTACACCTGTGGGCCCGCGGTCAACCAGCAGTGCCGCGAGGTCCCCGACGTGTCGGCTTCGGCCGACCCGTTGCACGGTGACGCCATCTACTTCAGCGGGGGTTGGTACCCGTTCGGCGGAACCAGCCAGGCCTCCCCGCTGTGGGCGGCGGTGGTGGCCGATACGAACCAGGGCTGTACGGCACCGGCCGGATTCCTCAACCCGACCCTCTACGGGTCGGGAGCGGCATCGGCCATGAACGACGTGGCGACCGGCACCAACAACCTGTTCGGCGGGGCGAAGTACCCGGCCGGCCCGGGCTACGACCTGGCCACCGGGTGGGGGAGCCCGAGAGCGGGCACCCTGCTGGCCCTGCTGTCGGGCTCGGCGGCCGGCTGCCCCACGGTCACGGGGCTCAGCGCTCTGTCCGGACCGGCGGTCGGTGGCACCCCGGTCACCATCACCGGGACGGGCTTCGGCACCGGGACCCCGGTCGTCCGGTTCCGGGGAGTCGTCGCCCCGGTCACGACGTCCACTCCCACGTCGGTCACCGTCGTCACCCCGAACGTCATCGTCGGGGGCACCGCCGGGGTGACGGTCACCACCTCCGGCACGGCGGCGGGCACCAGTCCGGTCCAGGCCGCCTCGACGTTCACCTTCGTGTCGCCCCTGGTCGCCTCGGTGGTGTCCGACCACGGTCCGCTGGCCGGTGGAGGGCAGGTGACCATCAACGGCTCGGGGTTCGCCGTGGGCGACACGGTGTCGTTCGGGCCGTTGGCGGCCACCGGCGTCCAGGTCACCTCGCCGACCACCATCACGGCCACCGTCCCGGTCGGCAGTCCGGCCCACGCGACGGTCCCGGTCGTCGTCACGGGGCCGATGGGCACCAGTCCGTCCACCTCCGGGTGCCTCTACTACTACGTGCAACCCGGGTACATGATGGTGGCCTCGGACGGCGGCGTCTTCAACTACGGCAGCGCCGGGTTCTTCGGATCGGCCGGCAACCTGGGCCTGTCGGTCCCCATGGTGGGCTCGGCCATGGCACCGACCGGTACGGGCTACTGGATGGTCGACGCCGGGGGGGACGTCTTCCACTACGGCAGCGCCGGGTTCTTCGGACCGGCCGGTCACCGGGCGCTCGCCCACCCGGTGGTCGGCATGGCCGCCACGCCCGACGGCCTGGGCTACTGGCTGGTGGCCTCGGACGGCGGCATCTTCGCCTACGGCGACGCCCAGTTCCACGGCTCCACCGGGGCGCTGACCCTCAACCAACCCATCGTGGGGATGTCGGTCGACCTGACGGGTGACGGCTACTGGCTGGTCGCCTCCGACGGCGGCATCTTCGCCTTCGGCACGGCCCCGTTCTACGGCTCGACCGGCAACCTCGTGCTCAACAAGCCGATCGTGGGGATGTCCTCGACCTAGGTCGTCTCGGTGCGGACCGGCCGGCGGGGCCGTGTCGCCCCGTCGCCCGGGGCGTGCCATCTACACTGAGTCGATCATGAGCTCCGGACAGATCGCCGTCCTGGTGGCCAGCATCGCCTGCCTCCTCGCCGTGGTCGGCCTGCTGTTCGCCGTCGCCTCCCTCCGCCGACAGGTGGCCCGGATCGGTGCCCTGGCCGACGAACTCAAGCGCCAGACCGTGCCTCTGGTGGCCGACGCCCACCGGGTGGTCGGCCAGGCCGCCACCGAAATGGAACGGGTCGGCGCCGTGCTCGACACCACCGAGTCGGTGGCCGCCACCGTCGACTCCGCCTCGCGGCTCGCCTACCGGGCCTTCGCCAATCCCGTCGTCAAGGTCCTGGCCGTCCGGGCCGGCGCCGCCACGGGCATCCGGCGTCTGGCCGCCGCCGAGGCCGAGGGCACGAAGCGGAACGGCGCGCCCCGCAACGGCTCCACCGTCATCCGGGACCGGAGCCGGTAGCGGTGGCCCGTCGCTCCGTGTGGCTGGTCACCGGAGTGGTGGCCGGCGCCGCCTCGTCGCTCTACGCCGAGCGCAAGCTCCGGCGCACGGTGGAGGCCGCCTCGGCCCGCCTCCAGCCCGACGCTCTGGCCGCCGAGGTCGGGCGCACCGCCCGCCAGGCCGTGACGAGCACCGGCGGCCGTGTCCGCGACGCGATGGCGTCCGGTCGCGAGGAGAAGCGTCGCCGCGAGGTCGAGCTGTGGTCCGAGTTGGACCCGACCCTCGAGGGCATGATCCGTGACCGGGTCGAGGCGCCCGATGCCGACGAAGCCGCGGCGCCGCCCGCCACCACCCACACGTCCACCCGGCGCGTCCGCCGGGCCGCCCGCAGATCCCCTTCCCACCTGGGCAAGTAGGATTTCGGGTCGTGACCTCCGGCACGGCGCCCGACGCCGATCATCTGCGCGACGCATTCACCCGCTTCTTCGTGGAGCGCGGGCACACCGCCGTGGCGTCGGCCAGCCTCATCCCGCACGACCCCACCGTCCTGTTCACCATCGCCGGGATGGTTCCCTTCAAGCCGTTCTTCCTGGGGGACGAGACCCCGCCCTGGCGACGTGCCACCTCGGTCCAGAAGTGCTTCCGCACCGTCGACATCGACATCGTGGGCACCACGCTGCGCCACTGCACGTTCTTCGAGATGCTGGGCAATTTCAGCTTCGGCGACTACTTCAAGTCCGACGCCATCCCCTTCGCCTGGGAGCTGGTCACCGAGGTGCTCGGCATCGACGGCGACCGCCTGTGGGTGACCGTCTACGAGACCGACGACGAGGCCGAGGCCATCTGGCGTGACGCCGTCGGCGTGCCGGCCGAGCGCATCCAACGCCTGGGCGACGACAACTTCTGGAAGATGGGCGAGACCGGTCCGTGCGGGCCCAGCAGCGAGATCTTCATCGACAAGGGTGCCTCCTACGGCGCCGACGGCGGCCCGGCCTTCGGCGGACCGGAGCGGTTCATCGAGATCTGGAACCTGGTGTTCATGCAGTACAACCGGGGTGCCGACGGCTCGACCGAGCCACTGCCCCGGCCCAGCATCGACACCGGCGCCGGGCTCGAACGGATCCTCCCGGTCATCCAGGGAGTCGACTCGCTCTACGCCACCGACCTGTTCGCACCCATGCTGGACGTGGCCCAGTCGATCACCGGCCAGACCTACGGCAAGGACGAGGCGACCGACGTCGGCCTCCGCATCATGGCCGACCATGGCCGGGCCATGTCCATGCTGGTGTCCGACGGGGTCCTGCCCTCCAACGAGGGCCGGGGCTACGTGCTGCGCCGGATCATCCGACGGGCGGTCCGGCGGGCCCGCCAGCTGGGTGTCGACGTGGCCTGCTCCGAGCGCCTGGTCGACGCCACGGTGGGCATGCTGGGGGCGGCCCACCCGGCCCTGGCCGAGCAGCACCGCCTGATCGTGGACGTGGTCGGGCGCGAGGAGGAGGGCTTCCTCCGCACCCTGGCCACCGGCTCGGCCATCCTGGACGAGGTCCTGGCCGCCGGCGCCACCACCGTGCCCGGCGACGTCGCCTTCCGCCTGCACGACACCTACGGCTTCCCGGTGGAGCTCACCGTCGAGATCGCCGAGGAGGTCGGCTCCAAGGTCGACCTCGCGGGGTTCGAGGAGGCCATGGACCAGCAGCGCACCCAGGCCCGGGCCGCGGCGCGGGCCGGACGGGCGACGGCCGGCGACGAGGCCTACCGGTCGGTGCTCGACACCG
Source organism: Acidimicrobiales bacterium (assembly GCA_036511155.1). Taxonomy (GTDB): domain Bacteria; phylum Actinomycetota; class Acidimicrobiia; order Acidimicrobiales; family RAAP-2; genus Bog-756. The sequence continues at coordinate 637 of DATCCR010000108.1, read as the reverse complement.
AGGGGCGCACCACCTTCGTAGGCCAGTCGCCCGACGGCTACTCGGCCCCCGCCCGGGTGGTGGCCGTGCTGGTCGACAACGACCCCGAGCGCGCCGGCCAGATCGAGGTCTTCCTCGACCGCACCCCCTTCTACGCGGAGGGCGGCGGCCAGATGGGCGACATCGGCACCATCGTCACCGAGACGGGCACCGCCCTGGTCTTCGACACGGTGTCGGCCCTGCCCGGCCTCACCTCCCACCGGGCCACGGTGACCGGCGAGCTCTTCGCCGGCCAGGACGCCCTGGCCACCATCGACGGGCCCCGTCGCGACGCACTGCGGCGCAACCACACCGGGACCCACCTGCTGCACGCCGCCCTGCGCACCGTGCTGGGCGACCAGGTCCGCCAGCAGGGCTCGCTGGTGGCGCCCGACCGCCTCCGCTTCGACTTCAGCCACCATGCGGCCGTGGCCCCCGAGGAGCTGGCCCTCGTCGCCACCCTGGCCAACGCCGACGTGCTGACCGACGCCCAGGTGGTGGTCGAGGAGACCTCCAAGGCCGACGCCGAGGCGATGGGCGCCCTGGCCTTCTTCGGCGACAAGTACGGCGAGCGGGTCCGCGTGGTGCGGGCCGGCCCCCACTCGGTCGCACTGTGCGG
>DATCCR010000107.1:0-17711 GCA_036511155.1 Acidimicrobiales bacterium | reverse complement strand
CGGGTGGACCCTGACCATCGAAGGGGAACCCTCCATCCGAGCCCATCTGCTCACGCTGATGTCCTATGAGAGGCCCCTGCCGATCGCCGAGCACGTGCGTGCGGCCAGCGTGGCCACGGCCATGCAGGCCATCAACGCCATTCCGGTGCTGTGCGAGGCACCGGCCGGGATCCGGACCATGGCTGACCTACCCCTGGTGCGGGCCGGGTACGGATTCGGCAACGTGGCCCCGGTGCCTGTCTTCTGACCGACCGGAGCAGCAGTCAGGCGGGGACGTCGACAGGTGCGCCGTCCACGACCGCGCCGTCGGCCGACCCGAGTGCACGGGCCGAGGTCCACAGCCCGACCGTGGCGACGCCGAAGCCGACGCACATCACGGCCTGGGCGATCAGCCATACGACCATGGCCCACCCGTCGAATCCGTAGGCCACCTCACGGCGGAGATAGTCGGCCGACGACACCAGGTAGGCGAGGGCGAAGACCAGGTTGGCGGCGGCGAAGGCCCGGAGCGGCCGAGCCATCGGGCTCGGGTGCTCGGACGGCCCGATGGACAGGATCGACGAGCGGTAGGCCCAGGCCAGCAGGCAGAACGCGAGGGACAGGAGCACCTGGAACACGACGAGGTACCCGATGTCCGAACCGCGGATCGTCTCGTGGGCAAAGACGACGACGGACAGCAGGGACCCGAGCGCCACGAGGCCGATGCCCCCGGCAATCAGGTTCGGATGGGTCTGACCACGTGTCGCCATGCACGGAACGTACTGCAACTTCGGTCCCGGTCACCGACCGGACCCGGTGGCTGGACGGCCAGGCTCAGGCAGCCTCGTGGGCGGCCTCGAGCACGTCGCTCACCGACAGGATCTCGAGTGCCTCGGCCTCCGCCTGGCGGACCTTGCGGACACCGATGCCCAGGCGCTCCGCCGTGGTCTGCAGCGACGCCGGGTCGGCACCGTCGAAGCCGAATCGGTGGCGGATGACCTCCCGCTGGAGGTCGGACAGCCGTTCCACCGCCTGGCGGACCAGATCGAGGGTGAGTTCGGAGGTGACGTCGTCTTCGAAATTGCTCTGGTCGGTCGAGACCAGGTCGCCCAACGTGGCCGTCGAGTCGGCGGCTGCCGGCTGGTCGAGGCTGGCCACCACACGGGCGGCCTGCGTCAGGTCCTCCCGCATGACTGCGGTGGTGTTGGTGGCGTCGTCGAGCTCGGCGTCGGTCGGCGGGCGCTGCAGTTGGTGGGTGAGCTCCCACGTGGCGGCGTCCACCTGCTGGTTGCGCTCGGCAACCTCCATCGGCAGGCGGATGGTGCGTCCGTGCTGCTGGACGGCCCGCTGAAGGGCCTGGCGGATCCACCACGTGGCGTAGGTGGAGAAGCGGAAGCCCCGCTCCCAGTCGAACTTGTCGACGGCCCGCATGAGGCCGAAGGTGCCCTCTTGGATCAGGTCGGGCAGATCCACGCCGCGGTCCTGGTAGCGGCGGGCCCAGTGGACGACCAGGCGGAGGTTGGCGGCGACCATCTCCCGGCGGGCGGCATCGTCGCCGGCCGCGACGCGCTTGGCCAGTTCAGTCTGGGCCTCGTGGTCGGGCAGCGGGTGGTGGTCGAGGTCCCGCAGGAACAGTCCGAGGCTGTCGGCATCCGACCCCCGGCTGCGGTTGGCGGCGACCTTGGCCGCGTTCGACATGGCGGGCGGCCCGGTTGCGGGCGCCTTCGTTCCGTTGGCGGCCGTGGAGGGGCCCGAAGCCTTGGTCTTCACTGTCGCCGTGCGGGTGGTCATCCCTCTCCTCGTCCTCCTGGTCGGGCTTGCACTGGATGCAACGCCGTACCCATCCAGTACATTCCTGACCCCGGAGAGCAGTTCCGGTGCAGGACGGACTGCCCGGTGGTGCCTGGGCGGTTTGCGCTCCGGGTAGTCGGGGTGGTCGGCTGGACGGATGACCAGTTCCCAACCTCGGGCCGTCCTCATCCGCCACGGCGAGACGGCCTGGAGCCGGGACCGGCGCCACACTGGCCGGACGGATATCCCGCTGACGCCCCACGGTGAGGCCCAGGCCGCCGCCCTGGCCCTCCGCCTCGACGTCCGGGAATTCGCCGAGGTCCTGGTCAGCCCACTGTCCCGTGCCACAGCGACGGCCGAGCTGGCCGGACTGGGGGATGTCGAGGTCACGCCGGACCTGCTCGAATGGGACTACGGCGACTACGAGGGCCGGACCACGGCGGCCATCCGGGCGGACCATCCGGGCTGGGACCTGTTCACCGAAGGCGTCCCCCACGGCGAGTCCCTGCACCAGGTGGCCGCCCGGGTGGATCGGGTGATCGCCCGGATCCGGGCCGGGACGGGCGACGTGGCCTGTGTGGCCCACGCCCACCTGCTGCGGGTGCTGGCCGTGCGGTGGCTGGGACTCGATCCGGAGGCCGCCCGCTACCTCGTGCTGGGCCCGGCCTCGATCAGCGTGCTCGGGTGGGAGCGCGAGCAGCGGGTCGTCGAGCACTGGAACACCTGACGCGGCGACATCTGGCCCGGGCGGCCGGGTCGACGATCAAGGGGGACCAGGCGCCGGGTTCAGAGCTGGGGGCCGTCCGGTGGGCGCTCGCCCTCGGTGGCGATCCGGGGTGGGCCGGACGGGGCCGAGGAGGGCTGGCGATCGGTCGGGCGCACCGGCTCCATCGACTCCCCCCGGAACTGGCGGCGGGGTCCGGTCCACTTGGCCGGCGGGGCGTCGAGCCGGTAGGCGATGTCGTAGGCCACCGCCTCGTAGTTGACCCGCCAGCCCCGGAAGTGCGCCCAGGCCTCGTGCTTGGGGCGCGACGTCGACAGCCCGACGGCCACCAGGCGGTCGTAGGCCTGGTCGAACGCCGCCTCGTCGAGGGCGATGGGATGGTCCGGGTCCGGGTCGGGGTCGAAGGGGATCCGGGTGGCCTGGGCGATGTCGCGCAGGCAGGTGAACCCCATGCGGATGCACATCCGGGCCTCGATCGGGGCGCCCACCGGGTCCATGGCCAGGTTCAGGGCGGCGGCGTCCAAGACCGCGATCAGACTCACGATCCAGGAATTCCTGGCCCGGGGCGAGCGCAGGTACAGGAGCGAGGGATAGGTGGAGTGGCTCTCGGCGACGTCGGCGGCCCACCGCTCCCACTCGGCGAACAGGTTGGGCAGGTTGTCGATGGTGCCCACCAGCTGGTGGCGGATGAGCAACTCCGGACCCCAGGCCGGCGATCCGGCCCGGGACTCGAGGAGGGTGACCAGCGTCTCCCGACGGTTGTAGGCCGAGTACAGAGTGGGCAGGTAGGCGATCTGGAGGGCGACCAGCACCATGCCGGTCCCGGCCGCTACGAAGTCGACGGCCCGCGACCCCTCGGTGTGGGTGAGGGTGAAGCCGAGGGTGAATACGGAGGAGCCGGCCTCGGAGAAGGCGGTGGCGATCGAACCGGTGCCGATACCCCAGTTGACCAGGGTGAACCCGAACATGGTCATGGTCAGCCAGGTGATGAGGAGCACCACCAGGGCGACGGGCTCGGCGACGGCCAGGATCCGGTCCTTGGCCTGGTAGGTCCGGGTGAGTTGGGCCACCTTGCGGAACACGACCCGGACGACGAGTACCGGGTAGAGGACCAGGCCGGTGGCCGGCCGGGGCACGATGAGGACGGTCAGGACACTGTTGGCCGTGCCGACGAGGACGACGATCCCCACCACCAGCACGAGGATGCGCACGGCGGTCATCGGTGGGGGAGCGGTGGGATCAGGGGGCCGGTGAGCGCAGGGTGGGGACCCGGCCCTGGGCGCGGGCCACCATGTCGGCCAGGTTGAACGAGTCGAGGTGGGTGCGCATGTGCTCGCCCACGTCGGCCCACACGGCCAGGAGGACGCACTGGCCCTCGTGGTCGCAGGCGCCGTTTTCGTGAGGAAGGCCGAAGTCGCCCGCCACGATGGGGCCGTCCACGGCCGACACGATCTGGGAGAGAGTGATCTCGTCGGGGGACCGGGCCAGCACGTAGCCGCCCCCCACACCCCGCTTGGAGCGGACCAGGCCGGCGCCCTTCAGGGCGAGGAGGATCTGCTCCAGGTAGGGCTGGGGAAGGCCGGTGCGTTCGGCGATGTCGCGGACCGCGGTGGGACCCACGCCGCCACCGTCGGCGTGGAGCGCCAACGACAGGAGTGCCCGGCTGGCGTAGTCCCCTCGGGTCGATACCTTCACAGGGCCATGCTATTGCCTGGGCCCTGAGGCGGGGTTGTGCCGATCGGAGGGCAGAGACGGCCGCCGTGGACCGCGGCCCCGGACAGGAGCGCGGTCGGGAGCGGGGTCAGCGGCCGAGCTTGCCGGCGGCGAGGTCCTCGGCCATGGCCCACCCGAAGGTGACCAGTCGCCCGCCGTTCGAGCAGTTGACCGACTCGAAGAACGTGACGACCTCGACGGCCGGCTCGGACTTGTGGCTGGCGAAGTCGAACCCGCCGGCCTCGAGGCCGTCGCCGGTCACCACGAAGGTGCGGTCGTCGATGCGGCCGTCGGCGCCGAAGCGCTTGGCCAGGCGGCGTCCCCACGCCCGCTCCTCGCCGGTGGCCCGGGCGGCCGGGGCGGGGACCACGTCGGTGAGGCCGGCGAAGGCCTTGAACCCGTCAGGGCCCAGGAGGCGGGTGCCGACCAGGACGTCCTCGTCGGGGAAGGCCAACAGGGCCCGCCGGTATTTGTCGCCCATCATGGCCCGCAGCACGGTGTCGGACCGGGAGGTCCGGTCGATGGTGGCCAGCCCGATCAGGAGGGACGGCGTGCCGCCGATCCGCTCCAGGGTGGAGAAGGCGTAGCCACGGAGCTTGTTGCCCTCACGGGCCCGGGTGACGAGCACCCACTCCTCCCGCTGCTTGGACAGGAACCCGATGTCGAATCGGGGCTCCCGCTCGGCGCACAGGTCTGCCATCTCGGCCAACTCGGCGTCACTGATCGACGTGCAATCCTTGGTCTCCACCTGGATGGACATATGTCGTTCCGTACTCCTCGATCTCCCTGCGTCTCCATCCCCCGCACCTGGTAATCCGTGGTCCCCGGAACGTGCCGCCGCAGGGGAGGGGCCTCGTTCCGGATCACCCACGCCTGGTGCCGTCCATCGATTTTACGGGATTTCCGGCCCCCTGTCGTATCCGGCCCCGTTCCGGGTCGCCCCGAGGCCCTGACCAGGACCGGAGCCAGTCTAGCGGGCCCGGCGCCCCCGGCATCCGCGCCCGCAGTTCTGACGGGGCGTCAGGACTGGATGGCGTGCGGACCGAGCAGGACCCGGAGTTCGCCCATCAGTCCGCGGCTCGAATCCACGTTGAACTCGGACGGCAGCCGGAGGACCTTGTCGCCCACGTGGAGCAGCACCGGCGAGTGCCCCGGGTGGTCGGACAGCAAGCGCTTCAGGTCGTCGACGGTGCGGTCGGTGAGGGTTCCGAGGGGCAACGAGATCCGCAGGTCGCGGAGCCCGTCGGTCATCAGTTCGGGCCGCGACACCTCCATGCACACCAGCTTCAGCCGCTCGTCGCGCATGTCGAGCCGCGCCTTGACCACCACGATGGCGTCGTCGTCGAGCAGGGCCCCGTAGTCGGCCATGGTCTTCGGGAAGACGAACGCCTCGATGGAGGCGTTGAGGTCCTCGAGCACGAAGGTGGCCATGAGGTCGCCCTTCTTGGTGTAGCGGCGTTGGAGCTCGGTGATGACCCCGCCGATCACTTTCACCCCGCCGCCCCCCTCGTAGCCGGCGGCGGCCGCGGCGTCGGGGTCGTAGTCGCGCAGCTCGGCCAGGGTGCAGTCGGTCAGACGGGAGAGGGAGCCCTCGAGGCCCATCAGCGGATGGTCGCTGATGTACAGGCCCAGCATCTCCTTCTCGAAGGCCAGGCGGAGCGACTTGTCGAACTCGGTGTCGGGAATGGGCAGCCGGGTGTCGGCGAACCCGGTGGTCTGGCCCTCGCTCGGCTCCTCCAGGGTGGCGAAGAGGGACATCACCCCCGCATCGTGCTCGCGGCGCCGCTCGAGTGTGCGGTCGACGATCTCCTCGAAGGACAGGAAGAGGCCCTGGCGGGCATGGCCCATGGAGTCGAAGGCGCCAGCTTTGACCAGCGACTCGATGGTCCGCTTGTTCAACACCTGGGGGTCGACCCGCTGGCAGAAGTCGTAGAAGTCGGCGAAGGGGCCCTCGGCCTCGCGCTCGCCCACGATGAGGGCGACCAGCGCCTCGCCGACGTTGCGCACGGCGGCCAGGCCGAAGGTGATGGCCCCGGCGCTGTCTCCCGAGGTACCGATCGCGCCCTCGCCGGCGGTGAAGTCGGGGGTGAACTCGGCCAGCGACCGGTTGACGTCGGGTACCTGCACCCCGATGCCCAGCGAGCGGCACTCACCGAGGTAGATCGCCGTCTTGTCCTTGTTGTCCTTGACGCTGGTCAGCAAGCTGGCGAAGTACTCGACGGGGTAGTGGGCCTTCAACCACGCCGTCTGGTAGGCGATGAAGCCGTAGCCGTAGGAGTGCGACTTGTTGAAGGCGTAGTCGGCGAACGGCTCGATGATGTCGAACAGGGTGGTGCCGAGCTGCTCGCCGTAGCCCTCGGTCACGCAGCCGGCCACGAACTTCTCGCGCTCGGCCTGGATCAGGGCGCGGATCTTCTTCCCGCAGGCCTTCCGCAGGTTGTCGGCCTCGGCCAGCGTGTAGCCGGCGAACTTCTGGGCCACCCGCATGACCGACTCCTGGTAGATCATCAGGCCGTAGGTGTCGGCCAGGATCTCCTCGAGGTCCGGGTGCTCGTAGGTGACGGGCTGACGGCCGTTCTTGCGGTCGGCGTAGTCCCGGTGCATGTTGGCCGCCATCGGCCCCGGGCGGTAGAGGGCGACCAGGGCGGCCACGTCGTCGAACGAGGTGGGGGCGAGGGAGCGCATGAGCGAGCGCATCGGGCCGCCCTCGAGCTGGAACACGCCCATCGAGTCGCCCTTGCGGAGCATGACGAACGTCGGTTCGTCGTCGAGCGGGATGTTGTCGATGTCGGGGCGGTTGCCGGTCGAGATCTCGATGAGGTCGAGGGACCGCTCGATGACCGACAGGTTGCGCAGCCCGAGGAAGTCCATCTTGAGCAGCCCGAGGTCCTCGACCCCGTGCATCTCGTACTGGGTGACGATGGGGGCGTCGCCCGGGTTGTTGTTGTCCGGCTTGCGCTGGATGGGGACGTACTCGGTGAGGGGCAGGTCGGTGATGACCACCGCAGCGGCGTGGATGCCGTCGCCCCGGCGCAGGCCTTCGAGGCCCTTGGCCACGTCGATGACCTTCTTGGCGTCGGGGTCCGTCTCGTACATGGTGCGCAGTTCGGCGGCGGCCGCGAACCCGTCCTCGAAGCCCTCGACCCTGGTCAGGCAGGCGGCCAGCGGGGTGTCCCGGCCCATCATGAGGGGCGGCATGGCCTTGGCGATCTTGTCGCCCACGATGTACGGGAAGCCGAGCACCCGCGACGCGTCGCGCACGGCGGCCCGGGCCTTGATGGTCGAGAAGGTGACGATCTGGGCGACGTGGTCCGAGCCGTACCGCTCCGCCGCGTACTTGATCATGTCGCCGCGGTAGCGCTCGTCGAAGTCCATGTCGATGTCGGGCATCTGGATGCGGCCGGGGTTGAGGAAGCGCTCGAACAGGAGGTCGTACTTGATGGGGTCGAGGTCGACGATCTGCAGGCAGTAGGCGACGCAGCAGCCGGCGGCCGAGCCACGGCCGGGGCCCACCCGGATCCGTTGGGAGCGGGCGAAGCGGATGAGGTCCCAGACCACGAGGAAGTAGGCCGAGAACCCCATGTTGGCGATGACGTCGAGCTCGTAGTCGAGCCGCTGCATCACCTCGGCCGGGATCGGCATGCCGTACCGCTCCTTGGCCCCCTCGATGCTCAGGTGGCGGAGGTAGGCGGCGGCCCGGACCTCGTAGGTCTCCCCGGTGAACTCGTCGGGCACGGGGAACTGGGGGAGGCTGGGTTTGCCGAAGTCGATCTCGACGTTGGCCCGCTCGGCGATGAGCAGGGTGTTGTCGCACGCCTCGGGCAGCTCGCTGAAGAGGTGGCGCATTTCCGCCGCCGACTTCAGGTAGTGCTCCTCGCCCTGGAACTTGAACCGCTTGGGGTCGTCGATGAGGGCGCCGGTCTGCACGCACAGCAGGGCGTCGTGGGCGACGTGGTCCTCGCGGTGGGTGTAGTGACTGTCGTTGGTGGCGAGCAGGGGGGCGCCGATGCGGTGGGCGATCTCGACCAGCGCCGGGTTGGTCTTGTGCTGCTCGGGGAGCCCGTGGTCCTGGACCTCCACGAAGAGGTTGCCCTGTCCGAAGATGTCCTGGAGTCGGGCGGCCAGCATCTCGGCCTTGACCTGGTCGTCGGCCAGGAGGGCCTGGAGGACCACGCCGCCGAGGCAGCCGGTGGTGGCGATGAGGCCCTTGGCGTGGCGCTCGAGCAGCTCCCAGTCCAGGCGGGGCTTGTAGTAGTAACCCTCGAGGTAGGCGGCCGACGAGAGCTTGAGGAGGTTCCGGTAGCCCTCGTTCGACTCGGCCAGCAAGGTCAGGTGGTAGTAGAGCTTCTCGCCCCCGCCGGTGTCGCCCCCGGTGTCGTCGACCTTGCCCCGCCGGACCGGCCGCTCGTGGCGGGACTCGGCGGCCATGTAGGCCTCGGTGCCGATGATCGGGTTGATGCCGGCCTTGCGGCACGCCGCGTAGAAGTCGAGAACCCCGTACATGTTGCCGTGGTCGGTGATGCCGAGGGCCGGCTGACCGTCGGCGACGGCCGCCTCGACCAGGTCGCTCACCCGCGCCGCCCCGTCCAGCATCGAGAACTCGGTGTGGGTGTGGAGGTGGGTGAACGACCGTGCTGCCAACGTCTCTGCGTGCCTTTTCGGATCGGTCGTCCGGGCCCGTGGGAGACGCCGCGAGGGCTATCCACAGGCTGTGGACGAGTTACAGCGGTGTGATTCCGACGATAGCGCGCACGGACCCGGGGCGAAGGGGCGGCCCGCTGACCTGGGCCGCCGCTCTGCCCCGGGCTACGGGCCGACGCCGGGGGGCCACGCGGAACCCGAACGCGCCGCTCAGCGGGGGCGTGCGCGCAGGGTGGTGAAGCCTCCGGACACGTCGATCAGGTGGTGCGTCGAGTCGTGCAGGGCGTGCTCGAGCAGGCGGCGCACGGAGCTCCGCGAGTCGCCGATCGTCATGCCGTTGCCCCAGGCCGCCTCCCCGGCGGCGCCGGCGGCATCGGCCATCGCGGTGGCGGCCGTACCCAGCTCGTCCACGACGGCCACCGGGTCGGCACCGGCGTAGGTGGCGGCTGCAGATTCGATCAGATCGTCCGCGGCGACGTCGGGCAGCACGGGCTCGGTGCCCGTGAGGGCCTCGTCCACCGCCCACCGGTGCAGGGCCGTGATGTCCCTGCTGTGCGCGGCGTACTCGATGGCCGACCACGTCTGCGGTGCCGGGCGCACCCGGAGATCGTCACCGGCATCGGCGAGCAGGGCGCCCCACCGTGCCCCCAGCCCTCGCAGCGACGCGAGGAGTCCTTCGGTGTCGAAGCCGGCACCGTCGAAACGGCACGCCGCGCACTGCTCGTGGTCCATGTCCGCGCCTCCGCCCGATTGGCAGGACCAGTGTGGCGCGGCCGCCGGTGGGCGGGCAACGTGGGCGGGGGCAGCGCGGGCATGCGAGGATCGGCCCATGACGACCCAGCGCATCGAAGTGCCCCGCACGATCGGGGCCCAGGCGGAGACCATCTTCGCCGTCCTGTCCGACCCGCAGGGCCATGTGGCCATCGACAGTTCGGGGATGCTGATGTCGGCCACCGGCGATCCCGTCGGGGCGGTCGGCGACACGTTCCTGGTCCACATGGACCGCGAGGCCCTCAACGACTACCCGCTCGGCCTGTACGACGTGACGGTGACCATCACCGCGTTCGAGCCTGACCGCGAGATCGCCTGGACCGTCCTCGGGGCCATCGAGCCGCCGCTCCGGCACGTCTTCGGCTACACCCTCGAGCCAGTCGAGGGTGGGACGTTGGTGACCTCGTACTACGACTGGTCGGGCGCCGACCCGGTGTGGCTGGAGGCCGACATCTTCCCGATCCTCCCCGAGGGAGCGCTCCGGGCCACACTCGGCATCCTGGCCCGCACCGTCACTGCGTAGATCGGATCCCGTGGGCCCCGGGCGGCGGCGGTCACGCGGCGAACCTCCATCCAGCGCCCGCGGGCGGGCCGGACCGACGACACCGATGCGGCGTGCATCTGGCGGGCGGTGCCCCGTCTGGAGGTAGGCGCTGGTTACAGGTAGGTGCCGGGACGGCCGACGTTGCCGTCGTCACCCCCACCCAGCGAGCGCTGGCGCATCTCGTCGAGCTGGGCGCGGGCGGCCACCTGCTGGGCCACCAGCGTGGCCTGGATACCGTGGAAGAGACCCTCGAGCCAGCCGACCAGCTGGGCGTGGGCGATCCGCAGCTCGGCGTCCGACGGGGTCGGGCTGTCGAAGGGGATCGACACCCGGTCGAGCTCGGCGACCAGATCGGGGGAGAGGCCGTCGGCCAGCTCCCGGATCGACTGCTCGTAGATCTCGCGCAGGCGCTCCCGGCTGGCCTCGTCGAGCGGGGCAAGTCGGACCTCCTCGAGGAGTTGCTTGACCATCGAGCCGATGCGCAGCAACTTGGCCGGCTGTTCGATGGACTCGGCGTGCTCGTCGTCCGACTCGGACCCATCGGCATCCGGCCCGGTGGCGCCCAGAACGGTGGGGTCCACCACCTCGGGTCGCAGGGCTTCGGTGGATTCGGGCGTGGCGGGTGCATCGTCGGACACGGTCAGTTTCCTCCCAGTGCCACGAGGGGCACCAGCATCTCGTCGGTGGTCAGGGAGCCGTGGCGGCAGGCCAGCCGGTTCTCACCGGTGTCGGCGGGGTCCACGAAGGCGATCGGCTCGAACGGGACGAGGGCGACGTCGCCCAGGCGGTCGGCGAAGCCGGCGGCCAGCGGTCCGCCGAACCAGCCGTCGTCGACGAGCTGGTCGCGCGTGCGGACCCAGGTGGTGTCGCCGTAACACTCCTCGAGCAGGGCGGCCAGGTCGGCGTGCGCTCCGGGCTTGGCGTGCACCCAGCGGAAGCGCCCCTCTCCCGAGAAGAACCTCGTCATGGCCATGGCCTCGCGCCCGAGGAGCTCGACGCGGTTGCCGACCTCGATCTGGCCATGGTCGGCGGTGACCAGGAGGACGGCGCCGGGCGGCAGGACAGCGGCCACATCGGCCACGATGCGGTCGACGGCGACCAGCTCGGCGTCGTAGTGCGGGCCGAGCCCGTAGGCGTGGGCCACCTTGTCGATGCCGTCGTAGTAGGCGTAGACGAACGGGGCGCCGGCGTCGAGACGGGCCGATACCTCGACGGCCAGCGACGAGGACACCCGGTAGTCGTGGAGCGGGGAATCACCGAGGTGGGCGGCCGTGAACCCGGTGCCCCCGAAGTCGACCTTGGACACCACCGGCACGGCGGCGACGCTGCCCGGAAAGGGGGCGACGGGCTGGAACTCGCGCACCGGCACGCTCCGACGGGCGTCGCCGTCGGGGCCGTTGCCCAGCGTCCACCGGAGCATGTTGAGGATCTGGTCGCCGTCTGCCAGCCGGTAGCCGAGGATGCCGTGATCGGCCGGCGGGCGCCCGGTGGTGATCGAGGTGAGAGCCGCCGCAGTGGTCGTCGGGGCGATGGACGTGATGGCCCGGTCGATCCCGGCCCCGGACGACAGGGTAGGGGTGAGGGCCGAGCGGGCCCGCAGCTGCTCCCAGCCGAGGCCGTCGACGACCAGGAGGACGATCTGGCGGGCGTGCTCGGCCACCTGGGGCATCCAGTCCGACCCGTCGGGCGACGTGGCCGTCCCGGTCACGAGCCGTGGGACGAGGTTGGCGATGCAGGCGCCCTTGTAGTCGGGCAGCACGGGCACGACCGGGGTCGGGCCGCCGGAGGCGGAGGTTGGGGCGGACATCAACCTGAACTGTAGGTCAACGCCGTCGGGTGCCGTCGGGTGCCGTCGGGTGCGTCAGCTGCGGGGCAGCAGCGCCCGGACCGTCTTGTAACAGTGGCCGTCGCGGGGCGTGCTGACCGCGGCCACCAGGTAATGGGGTTTGAATCCGAGGGCGGAGGCCAGGTCCTTGCCCTGGAGCCGGTCCCGGCGGGCCACGTCGAGGGCCCGCTCGAGCCGGGGGTCCTCGACCGGCAACCAGTTGTCGCTCCGTCCCCAGCCGAACCGGACCCACGCGGTGCGGTCGCCGATCCGGCGGAAGAGGACCGGACCCTTGGTCGGCTCGATCAGGGCCAGCGACGGGCGGAACCCCCGGAACTCCCAGTAGGGAGCCGACGCGCCGGGGAACCCCAGCACGTGCTCCTCGACCGGCGCGGCCAGCTGGTGGAGGAGGTGGCGGACGGTCCGGCCGTGGAGGGTGCCGAGGTGCCGGGGGAGGCCCGTGGCGGTGACGGCCTCGGGCTGGGCCAGGTCGTCGCGCTCGGGCTCGGCGGCCAGCTGGGTCTCGACCACGTCGAAGGGGGCGAGGTCGGGACCGTGCTCTTCGGGCCAGTCGACGCGGACCCGCACCAGTGCCCCCGAGGCCAGGTCGACGCCGGTGGTGTCCTCCTGGTGGCAGGCCAACACCAGGAGGGTGAGGGAAGTCCCGCCTTCGACGGCGATCTGGTCGCGGTGCTTGACGGCGCGGGCCACGTCGCGGGCGGTGCCGCTGCGCGGGGTCCGGGCGGAGCGGGCAGCCATCACGTGGATCTGTCTAGCAGGTGGCCCCGACCGGAAGCCCTAGCCCCGGGGGCCTGCCAGTTGGTCGGCCAGGACGGCCACATCGGCGGCCGGCATGCGACAGCTGTAGCCCTGGCAGACGTAGGCGAAGCCGGGCTCGCGGTCGGCCCACAGCGGGGAGTCGGTGGGCTCGCCCCAGGCCACCACGGCATCGGGCCGCCAGTGGGCGCGGACCTCGGCCAGCAGGTCGGGCCGGTCGCCGGTCACCACGACCTCGGTGGCCCCCCGGGCCAGGAGGTCGGCGGTCAGGACCGTGTGGGCGAAGGCCGTCGGGTGACGGGCCAGGAGGTCGCCGACCAGGTCGACCACGCGACGGGCCTGAGCGGTGTAGGCGGCGTCGCCGGTCAGGGCCCCGAGGCGGGCCAGGGCGAGGGCGGCCACGGCGTTGGCCGACGGGGTGGCCCCGTCGAAGACGTCCTTGGTGCGGACGATGAGGTGCTCGGCGTCGTCGGCCGAGGTGAAGAAGCCGCCGCCCTCGACGTCGGAGAACCGGGCGATCAGGGCGTCGGCCGTGGCCGTGGCGCGCTCGGTCCACACGGCCCGTCCCGTCAGTTCGGCGAGTCGGGTGAAGCAGTCGATCAGCCAGGCGTGATCGGAGGCGTAGGCCAGGTGGCGGGCGCCGCCGTCACTCTGCCAGCTCCGCAGCCAGCGCCCACGGTCGTCGACCAGGTTGGCGCAGAGGAACTCCCCGATGCCGACCGCCGCGGTGGCCCAGTCGGTCCGCCCGGCGGCTGCCGCCGACTCGGCCAGGGCCGAGGCGTACATGGCATTCCACTCGGTGAGGACCTTGTCGTCGAGTCCTGGCCGGACCCGGGTCGACCGGGCCGCCAGCAGGCGCTGGCGACCTTCCTCGACGTGGCCGGGACCGCCGAGTGGGCCTCCGACCGGGCGCTTCAGGATGGTCGCTCCCTCGAAGTTGCCCGCGGGGGTGACGTCGAACCAGTCGAGGACCGCCCCGGCCACCGCTGCGGCGTCCGGCCCGGAGGCGGTGGCCTCGGTCACCTGGTCCGGAGTCCACACGTAGAACTTGCCCTCGACCCCCTCGGAGTCGGCGTCCTCCGCCGAGTACACGCCGCCTTCCGGGGCGGTCAGGTCGCGGGAGACGTAGGCGACGATGCGCTCGGCGACCCGGAGGTAGTCGGGGTTGCCGGTCAGCTGCCAGCCGTGCAGGTAGGCCCGAAGGAGTCCGGCCTGGTCGTAGAGCATCTTCTCGAAGTGGGGGACGAGCCACTCGGTGTCGGTGGCGTACCGGGCGAATCCGCCGCCCAGGTGGTCGTGGATGCCTCCGGCCGCCATGGCGTCGAGGGTCCGGGTGGCGAGGTGGGCGGCGGGGTCGCCCTCGGGACGGCTGCCCGCGCGCAGGGCCTGGCGGAGGGCCACGTCGATGAGCGACGGCTGCGGGAACTTCGGTGCGCCGCCGAAGCCGCCCCACTCCGGGTCGAACCGCTTGGCCAGCTCCTCGGCGGCCGGGGTGAGGAGGTCGGGCGGGCCGGACCCGTCGACAGCGTCGAGCAGCGAGGCAGCTCCGGGCCGGGCCTCGATGACCGACCGGGAGACGATGGCCCCGGCCAGTTCCTCGGCCTGCTCCTCCACCTCGGCGCGCCGGTTGGTCCAGATGTCGGTCAGGGCGTCGAGCACCGTGGTGAACGAGGGTCGACCGTGGTGGTCGGTGGGGGGGAAGTAGGTGCCGCCGTAGAAGGGGCGGCGGTCGGGGGTGAGGAAGACGCTCATCGGCCAGCCGCCGGATCCGGTGATGGCCTGGACGGCCTCCATGTAGACGGCGTCGACGTCGGGGCGCTCCTCGCGGTCGACCTTCACGCTCACGAAGCGGTCGTTGAGGCGGGCGGCCACCACCGGGTCCTCGAAGGACTCGTGCGCCATGACGTGGCACCAGTGGCAGGCCGAGTAACCGACGGACAGGAAGATGGGCTTGTCCTCGGCGGCGGCCAAGGCGAAGGCCTCCTCGCCCCACGGGTACCAGTCGACGGGGTTGTCGGCGTGCTGGCGCAGGTAGGGAGACGTCTCCCGGCTCAGGCGGTTCGTGGTCACCCACCCGAGCGTACCCAGACGCCCGTCGTTCCCCGACGTGTGCAAGCCTGCAGTGGGCAGCCCGACCGGGAGGGGAGACCACGGTGACGCGTCAGGAACGGACTGTCCCTGCGGTGGCCGAGGCCTTCGCATAGTCGGCATACCCCTGCCAGTCGATGATGACGCAGGCCTCGGTGCCGATGGTCCAGGCATCGTGGCCCGGCGGGATGATCATGAAGTCGGACGGGCCGAACTCCGCCTCCTGACCGTCATCCATCACGACCTTCATGGCGCCGGAGATGACATATCCGGTGTGTGCGGCCTCGCAACTTGCGGTACCGGCGATCGGCTTCACGTGCTCGGACCAGCGCCAGCCGGGCTCGAACACTGCTCGGCCGACGGCGCCGCCGTCGGTGTTCACGACGTCCAGGTGGCCCATTCCGGCGTCGAATTCCCGAGTCTCGTCCGGTTCGTCCAGGTTCTTGCGCAGGAGAGTGGACATGGGTTCCTCCTCGTTGGGTGCTCGGTGGATGATGACATCGCCCCTCGCCCCTCAATTCACTGTCGCGCCGGTACCTGGATGATTCAAGGGCGCCCTCCCGGTGATCGGAAGACGGCGAAGGAGGGTCGGGCCAACCGTCACTACGATGAGCGCCCATGGAACTGCGACTCGACGGCAAGACGGCGCTGGTGACCGGGGGATCCCGGGGGATCGGCCAGGCCATCGCCCTGGCCTTCGCCAACGCCGGCGCCTTGGTGATGATCTCGTCCCGGAACGCCGAGGGGCTCGGGACGTCGGCGGACGAGATCCGCGCCCAGCTGGGCGACCGGGCGGGCGAGGTGGCCTGGACGGTGGCCAACGCCGGCGACCCCGAGCAGGCGGAGGCGTGCGTGGCCGCCACCGTCGACCTGTTCGACCGGGTAGACATCCTGGTGAACAACGCCGCCACCAACCCGTACTACGGCCCCATCATCGACATCGACCAGGCCCGGGCCGACAAGACGGTGCGGGTCAACCAGAGCGGCTACCTCGAGTGGACCCAGGCCGTCTGGCGGGCCGGCATGTCGGACCATGGCGGGGCGGTCCTCAACATCGCCTCCATCGGCGGCATGACCGTCGAGGGTGGCATCGGTTGGTACAACGTGACCAAGGCCGCGGTCATCCACCTGACCGCCCAGTTGGCCGGTGAGCTCGGCCCCAAGGTTCGGGTCAACGGCATCGCCCCCGGCCTGGTCAAGACGCAGCTGGCCAAGGCCCTGTGGGAGCCCGGCGAGGAGAAGATCTCGCAGCGGCTGCCGACCCGGCGCCTGGGCGTGCCGGCCGACATCGCCAACGCCGCGCTGTTCCTGTGTTCGGACGCCGCGTCGTGGATCACCGGCGAGACCCTGGTGGTCGACGGCGGCTCGCTCTGCATCGCCAGCGGTTCACTGTCCTGATCCGGCCCTGACGGGCCGGACCTGCCCGTCAGACCAGGTCGACCCTGCGGACCTTCCCGCCCGGGGTGCGGGGCAGGGTGTCGACGACCACCAGCTCCCGGGGGGCGGCGTAGGGGGCGATCTCGGCTGCGACCAGCGCCCGCACCTGCTCGAGCGCCGGTGCCTCGGCACCGGGGCGGAGCACCACCCAGGCCACCACCCGCTCGCCCCATTCGGGGTCGGGCCGTTTCCACACGGCCACCTCGGCCACCGCGTCCATCGTGGACACCACGTCTTCGACCGGCACCGGCCACACCTTCTCCGCCCCGGTGACGACCACCTCGGCCATCCTCCCGAACACCACCAGCGTGCCGTCGGCTTCGAGCCGGCCGCCGTCGCCGGTCGGGAACCAGCCTCCGGACAGCCGGGGGTCGGTGCCGTCGCGGTAGGAGCGCAGCAGCATCGGGCCCCGCACCAGCACCTCGCCCTCGGCGCCGAGGGTGCCGTCGCCGATGCGGAGGTCGACCCCGTCGAGGGGGTGGCCGTCGTAGACGCAGCCCGAGCCGGTTTCGGTCATGCCGTAGGTGGAGACGACGTTCGGTGGCAACGACGTCGGGGGAGCGGCCCCGCCCAGGAGCACGGCCCGGTAGCCCGAGGCGTCGCACCGCCCGAGGGCGGCGGCGACCAACGAGACCAGCGTGGCCCCGTGTCGGGCCTCCTCCTCCAGGGCGTCGGTGTCGAACCGCTCCAGCACGGTGCACGGGGTGCCGGTCACGAGCGAGCGGGTGACGACCGACAAGCCGCCGACGTGGGCGAGGGGCAGGCAGGCGACCCAGCGGTCGCGGTCGGGGTCGACGTCCAATCCGGCCGAGGTCGCCACGGCCGAGGCGGTCACCGAGGCGTGGGTGTGGACCACGCCCTTGGGCTCGCCGGACGTGCCGCTGGTAGCGATGACCAGGGCGTCGCCCGGCTCGGTGGGGATGCCGCCGGGGCGTGGGTGACTGCCGTCGGGGGCCACGACCCGGGCGGGGCGCAGGGCGTCGAGGAGGCGTTCGGCGGCCGGGCGGGGAAGACGGGGGTCGACGGGTAGGGCGGCGTCGCCGGCGTCCCAGACGGCCCGCAGGGTGTCCACGAAGGCCGGGCCGGCCGGCAGGTCGAGCGCTACCAACTCACCCATGCGGGTAGCCTAGGCGACCGTACGAGTAGCGACTCTAGGAGTGAATGGTCGAATGGTTGCACCCGAGCACGACGGTGGTGGCGCTGGAGCGCAGGAGGCACAGTTCGAGACGGTGATCACCGGCCCGCCGATCGACCCGGTGGACCGGTTCCGGGAGCTGCCGCTGCCGGCCTGGGAGTCCCGTGGCGACTACAAGGACATCCGGATGGACGTGGCCGACGGCATCGCCAAGCTCACCATCTGTCGGCCCGAGGTCCGCAACGCCTTCCGACCCCAGACCCTGTTCGAGCTGAGCGACGCCTTC
>DATCCR010000106.1:0-21004 GCA_036511155.1 Acidimicrobiales bacterium | reverse complement strand
TTCCTGAAGAACCTGTCGGTCTTCGTCGTCCTGACCCCGCCGATCCTCCTGCTGTCCACCGTCCTCCGCCTGGTCGTCGCCCACCCGCCCGACTCCATCCCCATCGCCTTGGTGCGCGACCTGGCCGACATCACCGTCTGGCTCGGGTTCGGGTCGCTCCTGTCGGTCCTCCTCCCCTTCCGGCCGCTCGGCGTCCGCGGGCGGTGGGCGACGCCGTCCAGCTGGGTCCGGTTCGCCGTGTGCGTGGGCGCCCCGTACGCCATCTACTACGCGCTGTTGAAGACATGGCACCTGCCCGAGTTGGCCGTGGCCGACCAGCTCTTCCACCATGTCCGCCACCACGTCTGGGACTACAGCCTCACCCTGTTGGTATGGGGGTTCCTCACCTGGGGCCTCGGACTGGCGCTCGCCGAGGCCTACTACCGGCTCTGGCCGCAGAAGCTCGAGGCCGATCTCGACCGGCGCCGCTGAGCGACGCCAGGGCCGCCAGGCCTGCCAGGCCTCACGCCACCTGTTCGCCCGGCAGCGGCCGAGGCTTCTTGAGCGGACGGGCGACGACGGCCAGCGCGGCGCCCAGGATGATCAGCGCCAACCCGATGGTGGCCAGCGACAGGACGCCCAGGACCCCGAGGATACCGGCGAACACGTAACCGGCCCGACCGGGGGCCTCGCTCTCGGCCCGCAGCCTGCGCACGAACCCGACACCGGTCACGGCGACGGCCACGACCAGCATGGCCACGAAGGCGATGACACCCGAGGTGTCGGCGCTCAGGACCGACTGGGTGTGGGAGTGCCGCGGTCCATGGATACCGCCGGTGTACGTGGTGGTGGTCGCCGTGCACAACAGTCCGGTCAGCAAGAGCGTCCAGACCACGGCGAAGCCGAAGGCCACCCACCGGGTCCGGACGATCCGCTTCGGGGTCAGCGGCGCCCCGTCGGTCCCAGCGGAGATGGTCCGGCCCGGCGTCGACGCCAGTGGGGCCATGGTCGGCATCCCGACCTCGTCCGTCCTCGCCGGACTGCCTGTGAAATCGACCTGGCTGCCGGGTTGGACGTCACGATCGCGGCTGTCCGCACGCCTCGGATCGGACCCGGCCGGACCGGGTCGGGACGGCACCGTGCCCCGCACCAGCGGGCCGGGCACGGGCCGGTCGGGCGGTGGGTCCTGGGTCTCCGTTCGCCCGTCACGCACCAGCGCGGTGGGTGAACCCTGCGAGAACCAGCGGAGTTCGTGGATCCCGAACGGGTCGACGAACCAGCCCTGTGGGGGCTTGTCGGGGTCCTCGGGGCCCGTCTCCATGCTCGAAGCGTAGACGGATGACCACGCCGTCTCCCGTCTGTGGTGCAGGCCACGGATACTCCCCGGTAACCACCGAACCCCGTCGCCACCGTGACACACTGGGCCGTCCACCGGTCGTGCCGACGACCGGCCCGATACGAGAGGAGCCTGTGGGTGCTGGCCTTTACCTTCCCGGGACAGGGGTCCCAGCGGTCCGGCATGGGACACGCCTGGGTGGACCATCCCTCGTGGGAGGTCGCCAGCGAGGCTTCCGAGATCGCCGGACGGGACCTCACGGGACTACTCCTCGACGCTCCGATGGAGGAACTCACCCGCACGGCCAACGCCCAGTTGGCCACCTTCGTGATGAGCCTGGTGGTGCTCGACGCCGTCGAGCGGCTCGGCCTCACCCCAGCCGCCTGCGCCGGCCACAGCCTGGGTGAGTACACCGCCCTGGTGGCCTCCGGCGCACTATCGCTGGCGGACGGCACGTCGCTCGTCATCGAACGGGGCGACGCCATGCAGGAGGCCGCCGACGCCCGGCCCGGCACCATGGCCGCTCTGATCGGGATCGCCGACGACGACGCCGAGGCCGCATGTCAGCGGGCCGAGTCCGACGTCTGGGTGGCCAACTACAACGCGCCGGGGCAGGTCGTGATCGCCGGTACGGAGGAGGGCATCGCCCGCGCCACCACCCACGCCAAGGAACTCGGGGCCCGCAAGGTCCTACCCATCCCGGTGTCCGGGGCGTTCCACACGCCGATGATGCTCCCGGCCCGTACCCGGCTACGCGAGCGCCTCGACTCCGTCACGTTCCATGCGCCCGAGGTGCCGGTGGTGGCCAACGTCGACGCCCGTGTCCACACCGACGCCGGCGAGTGGCCGGGCCTGCTCTCGGCCCAGCTGTGCAGCCCGGTGCGCTGGCGTCACTCTCTCGAGGTACTGAGCGGAAGGGGATCCACCTTGGCGATCGAACTCGGGCCCGGTGGGGTGCTGTCCGGCATGGTCCGCCGGTCCACCCCGGACATGCGCGGCGTACCGGTGGCCGCACCGGACGACCTCGACAAACTGATGGACCACGTGTCGGGCAACGACGAGTGGAGCGCCTCGGGTCCGGACGGCCAGGGCGAGCACCTCTACACCTCCGAGCGTGTCGTGGTCAGCCCCGCCCCCGGCGTCTTCGAGCCCGCCGTCCACCTCGCCGCCCTGGAGAGCACCGCCCTGGCCGAGGCCAACGCCGCCCCGGGCAGTGGCGAGGGCGCCGAGCCGGGCTCACTCGTGGCCGTCGGCGACCAGGTCGGCACCGTGGGGCTCACGGAGGTCCGCACCCCCTTTGACGGGATCCTGGTGCGGTGGCTGGCCGTCCGGGGCGAGCGGGTGGTCGAGGGCCAGCCCGTCGCCTGGATCCGCACCCGGGGCGGCGGCTCGTGACCGGACGACTCGACCGAGACCGGCAGCCCCGACCGGGGCAGCTCCGGTTTCGGCACCTTCGACAGGGGACGACACGATGACCGACGGAGCGACCACCGGACCGGACCGGAGCGACGGCCGGGTCGTCCTCGTCACCGGGGGGTCCCGGGGCATCGGTCTGGCCTGTGCCGAGTGGTTCCTGGCCAACGGCGACCGGGTGGCCATCACCTCGCGGACGGGCGCACCGGACCGTGACCCGGGCGCCGGACCCGGGCGCTTCCTTTCGCTCACCTGCGACATGACCGAACCCGAACAGGTCGAGGCCGCCTTCGCCGCCATCGAGCAGGCATGGGGTCCGGTCGAGGTCCTGGTGGCCAACGCCGGAGTGACCCGTGACACGTTGGCCCTGCGGATGACCGAGGATGCCTGGTCCGAGGTCATCGACACCAACCTGACCGCCGTGTTCCGGGTCACCAAGCGGTCGTTGTCCAAGATGCTCCGCCTGCGCCGTGGCCGGATCATCATGATCTCGTCGGTCGGCGCCTTCATCGGCTCGGCCGGCCAGGCCAACTACGCCGCCTCCAAGGCCGGGTTGGTCGGCATGGCCCGCTCCCTGGCCCGCGAGGTGGCCAGCCGGTCCATCACCGTGAACGTCGTCGCTCCCGGCCTGGTGGAAACGCATATGCTGGCCGGACTCGGCGAGGCCAAGCGGGCCGAATTCGCCGCCCAGGTCCCGTTGGGGCGGGTGGCCCGGCCCGACGAGATCGCCAGTGTCGTCGGGTTCGTCGCCTCGGAAGGGGCCGGGTACATGACCGGTGCCGTCCTGCCGGTCGACGGCGGGCTGGCCATGGGCCTCTGACCCGGCCAAGAGGCCGGACACATGCAGTCCATCAGCACCAAGACCGCACACCATCGGGAACAGACCAAGGAGAAGCAGTGAGCAACGACGAGACGTTCGAGAAGTTCAAGGGATGTGCCGTGGAGGTGCTCCAGGTCCCCGAGGACAAGATCACCAAGGAGGCCCGGTTCGCCGAGGACCTCGACGCCGACAGCCTGGACCTGGTCGAGCTCGTGATGGCGCTGGAGGAGACCTTCGACGTCTCCGTCGACGAGACCGAGCTCGAGGGCATCGAGACCATCGGCCAGGCCTACGACCTGATCGCCGCCAAGATCTGATGCTGCTAGGTGTCGGTCCCGACGGGCCGATCGGCGGCCGGCGGGTGGCTATCACCGGTGTCGGGGTCCTCTCGTCGGTCGGCATAGGGACCGATGCCTTCTGGTCAGGCCTGCACGGCCCTGCCCCCGAGGGTGAACGCCGGGTCCACGACTTCGACCCGGAGCAGTGGTTCTCCACCAAAGGGGCGCGCAACGTCGACCGCTTCGCCCAGTTCAGCGTGGCCGCGGCCGACATGGCGCTCGCCGACGCCGGCGAGCTCGACGCCGACCCGGGCCGGTCCGGGGTCATCATGGGTACCGGCGTGGGCGGCCTGCAGACCCTCGAGACCCAGATCCTCGTCTACGCCGAGAAGGGAGTCCGCCGGATCTCACCCCGGCTGGTGCCCATGATGATGTCCAATGCCGGGGCTGCCGCGGTGTCGATGCGGCTCGGCTGGCACGGCCCGTCGGAGACGGTCATCACCGCGTGCGCGGCCGGGGCCCACTCCATCGCCCACGCCGCCCGGCTCGTGGCCTCGGGCCGCTGCGACGTGGCCATCGGTGGGGCCGCGGAGGCCGGAATGACGATCGTCGGCACCGCGGCTTTCGCCAACATGACCGCCTTGTCGACCACCGGGCGCTCGATGCCCTTCGACGTCCGACGTGACGGGTTCGTCATGACCGAGGGCGCCGGCGCTCTCGTGCTCGAGGACTGGGACCGGGCGGTCGTCCGCGGTGCCCGGATCTACGGCGAGCTCGCCGGGGCAGCCAGCACCGCCGATGCCCACCACATCACCGCCCCCGCCCCCGGGGGGTCCGGGGCCGCCGCTTGCATGCAGCTGGCTATGGACGACGCCGGCATCCCGGCCTCGCAGGTCGCCCACATCAACGCCCACGGGACCTCGACACCCCTCAACGACCAGGCCGAGTCGGATGCCATCGGCAAGGTGTTCGGTAGCGACTCGCCGCCCGTCACGTCCGTCAAGGGGGCCACCGGCCACGGCCTCGGCGCCAGCGGCGCCATCGAGGCGGTGGCGTGCGTCCTCACCATCGCCCATGCCAGCATCCCGCCCACGATCGGCTACGAGGAGCGGGACCCCGAGATCCACCTCGACGTGGTGGCCGACGAGGCGCGGCCATGGGAGCCGGGGCCGATCCTCTCCAATTCCTTCGGGTTCGGCGGGCACAACGGCTGCCTGGTCATCACCCCGGCCTGACCCGGCACGTCCGGTCGGCCCGCCAGCGCCCCCACCCCCTGTAACTGCCCCGCACCGCGCCGTCCGGAGGGGGCCCGAGGTCCCCTACCGTGGAGTCCCCATGATCGACCCCGTGCCCCCGCTCGCCGACGCCCCCGACACCGACACCGACACCGACCCCGGCCCCGAGGGACCGGCCGACCTCGCCATCGGTGCCTTCACGCCGCACGCGCCGTGGATCGTGGAGCCCGCCACCATGCCCTGGCGTCTCGGGGCCGGAGGCGAACCCGACGTCGACACGCTGCGCCGCCAGGCGGCCGAGCTGGCCCGGACCCTCATCCACCCCCAACACCTCCCCTCGGTCGGACGCGTACTGTCCGTCGCCTACCGCCTCGGCATCCCGCTGCTGGCCTGGGGGGCGAAGGAACGGGGTACCCCCGAGTCGCGGGCCGGGCTGTCCAAGCGGCTGCGGCCCGCCTTCGAGCACCTCGGGCCGACCTACATCAAGCTCGGTCAGATCATCTCGTCGGGCGAGGGCATCTTCCCCGAGGAACTCGTCTCCGAGTTCCGGCTGCTGCGCGACCGGGTCCCACCCGAGCCGTTCCCGATCGTGCGCCGTACCGTCGAGGAGGACCTCGGGTGTCCGCTGGCCGAAGTCTTCACCTCGTTCGACCGGATCCCCATCGCCTCGGCGTCCATCGCCCAGGTCCACGCGGCCACCTTGCGCACCGGCGAGCGGGTGGTGGTCAAGGTCCAGCGCAGCCGGGTGGCCCCGCTGGTCCGCCTCGACATCGCCGCCATGGCGTGGATCGCCCCGTTCCTGGTGGGCAGGATCCCGGTGGCCGCCCTCACCAATCCCCCGGCGCTGGTGGAGCTGTTCGCCGAGACCATCGTCGAGGAGCTCGACTTCCGGCTCGAGGCCCAGAACATGCTCGACATCGCCGAGGTGTTCGCCGGGACCGGACAGCGGACCGTGGTCGTGCCCCGGCCCCACCCCGAACTGGTCACCCGCCGGGTCCTGGTCATGGAACATCTCCACGGGTTCCCCTGGAGCGATGCCGAGGGCATGCGGAAGGCGGGCATCGACACCGCCGCCGTGCTGCGGTCCAGCCTGATCGCCTTCCTGGAGGGTGCCCTGCTGTACGGGGTCTTCCACGGCGACCTGCACGGCGGCAACATGATGGTCCAGTCCGACGGGACCGTGGCCCTGCTCGACTTCGGTATCACCGCCCGCCTCGACGAGCGGAAGCGGCAGGCCTTCCTCCGCCTGCAGATGGGCGCCAGCACCAACAACGTGACCGTCCAGGTCGAGGCGCTGCGGGACCTCGGCGCCCTGCCGGCCGACTCGGACATCGACGCCGTCATCCGTGACCTCAACCTCGACCGTCCGCCCATCGACCCGACCACGCTGACGGCCGACGAGATGATGGCCGAACTGCGCGAGGTGACCAAGGCGCTGCTCGGCTACGGGGCGAGACTGCCGAAGGAGTTGATGCTGTTCGTGAAGAACATGCTGTTCCTGAACGGTGCCATGGCGACCATGGCCCCCGACGTCGACATCCTGGGCGAGATCATGGCCGTCGTCACCTACTTCACCGAGCGCCACGGCGAACGCATCGCCCGTGAAGTGGGCTTCGAGGTGACGAGTGACACCATCGACCTCGACGGCTACCGGGCGGCCATGGGCTTCACCGAGGAGGCCGACGCCATCACCTTCCGCGACCTCCAGGAGCGACGCGAGCTGATCGCCAAGCGGCTCGAAGCGCACGAGCATCCGAGGCGACGGGTCCCGCTACTGCGCGCCGTGTACCGGATCGTCCGTCCGACCAAGGACTGAACCACCTGTTGCCACCCGGGTTGCACCCTGCGACCCGGACATGGAAAGAGTCCGCCGCTGCGACGGATCCCGTCCCCGCTCAGATCGCCCGGGAGTCCTGCGACTCCTGGTACCGGCGGTGTTGCTCGAGGATGTGCTCGTGGGAGGCACCCTTGGACGGGACCCCCGGGTGGTGGTGGCGACACAGCACGTACGGGGTGCCCTCGAGTCGGTGCTTGCCGATCCTCCAGCAGCCCTTGGTGTGGCAGTTCACCTTGCGCATCCCGGTGTACAACCCCACGCCCACGGCGCTGATGAGGGTGGCCTCGCCCAGGTCGGACCCGAACCCGGACCAGAAGTTGTAGTACTTGTCCGGTCCGGCGTTGAGGATGCCGGTGTGGAGCGCTACCCAGTGGCGAACTCCGCCCACGACGAGGATGACCAGGAGCGTCCCGGCCAGGACGGCGAGGAGGACGATCCACAGGACGGAGGCCCCGGCCCTCGTCTCCGGTGGGTAGTTCGGATCCCCAGCGTGTGGTGCCGTCGAGGCGGTCGACGGCGTCGAAATCGCCGCCGCCTGCCCGGTGGGGGCTCCGGTCGACGGACCGGCGGTCTCTGCATCTGTCAACGGGCTCCGCCTCCTTGTGCCCCCACCTCAGGTGACGGCGCCCACGGTACTCCCGGGCCCCACCTGGAACCGGGGACCCGAGGTCAACGCGGCCTCAGCCGGCGTCGAGGGCGGCCCGTAGCGAGCCGACGAACTCGGCCGCCCCGTCGGGGCCCGCGCCCTCCAACAGACGGCGGACCAGCGCCGAGCCCACGATCACGCCGTCGGCCACCTCGCAGACGGCTTTGGCCTGGTCCGGGGTCGATACGCCGATGCCGACGCAGACCGGCAGGTCCGTGTGGGGCTGGATGCGTGCCGCCACCTGGCGGGCCGAGTCGGCCAGCTCGGCCTGCTCGCCGGTCACACCCATCCGCCCGACGGCGTAGACGAAGCCCCGCGCCCGCTCGCAGATGGCGGCGACACGGTCTTCCGGGGTGGAGGGTGCCACCAGCAGCACGGTGGCCACGTCTTCGGCATCGGCCGCCGCGGCCCAGCCGCCGACTTCCTCGAGCGGCAGGTCGGGGATGATGGCCCCCGACACGCCCGATCCGTGCATGTCGCCGGCGATGCGGGCGTGGCCCGCCCGGTAGATCAGGTTGTAATACGTCATCACCACGAGCGGCACGCCGACGTCGACGCGACTGAGGTCGGCCAGCACGCCTTCCGGGGTGGTGCCCCGGCCGAGGGCCCGCAGCGACGACTCCTGGATGACGGCTCCGTCGATCATGGGGTCGGAGAAGGGGATCCCCACCTCGATGGCGTCGGCTCCCGCCCCGGCAAGGGCCTCGAGCACCAGCAGCCACTCGTCGTCGAGCCCGCCGGTGATGTAAGGCACCAGCAGCTTGTGGCCGGCATCGCGTCGGGCCGTCAGGGCTGCCTCGAGGGAGCCCGGGGTGTGCGTCGAAGTCACCGGGACGCTCATGCCCGGCCCCGCAGGATGTCGCGGACCTGGGCGACATCCTTGTCGCCCCGACCGGACAGATTGACGAGCACGGTCGATCCCTCGGCGATGTCGCCCCGCCGGGTGGCGTCCACCACCCAGGCCAGGGCGTGGGCCGACTCGAGGGCGGGCAGGATCCCCTCGGTGCGGGCCAGCAGCTGGAACGCCTCGAGCACCGACTCGTCGCCGGCCGCCTCGTAGCGGGCCCGACCGAGATCGGCGAGGTGGGCGTGCTCCGGCCCGATGCCCGGGTAGTCGAGCCCGGCCGAGATCGATTCGGCCTCCAGGATCTGCCCGGCCTCGTCCTGGATCAGTGCGCTGTGCATGCCGTGCAGCACCCCCGGGATCCCGGTGGTGACCGCCGCGCCGCCGGCGGCCTCGACGGCCACCAGGTCCGAGGAGGTGGCGTCGGCGAACCCGGCGAAGATTCCCGCCGCGTTGGAGCCGCCCCCGGCACAGGCCACCACGAGGTCGGGGTCGGCCCCGGCGAGCAGGTCGCGGCACTGGACGCGCGCCTCGTCGCCGATGACCCGTTGGAACTCCCGCACCATCCATGGGTAGGGATGGGGACCCATCACCGAGCCCAGGCAGTAGTGGGTGTCGTCGACGGCGGCCACCCATGCCCGGAGGGCCTCGTTGACGGCGTCCTTCAGCGTGCGGCTGCCACTGGTCACCGGGACCACCGTGGCCCCCAGCAGCTCCATCCGGAACACGTTGAGCTCCTGGCGCTGGGTGTCGATCTCTCCCATGTAGACGATGCACTCCATGCCGAACAGGGCGGCCGCGGTGGCCGTGGCCACCCCGTGCTGGCCCGCGCCCGTCTCGGCAATGAGCTTCCGCTTACCCATCCGCCGGGCCAGCAACCCCTGGCCGATGACGTTGTTGAGCTTGTGCGACCCCGTGTGGGTCAGGTCCTCCCGCTTCAGCAGCAAGCGGATACCGAGTTGTTCGGACAGCCGGCCGCACTCGGTCACCGGGGTGGGCCGGCCGCCGTAGTTGCGCAGGATGCCGTCGAGTTCGGCCCGGAACGCGTCATCGGCCCAGGCGTCGCGGAACGCCTCCTCGAGCTCGATGCAGGCCGGTACGAGCGACTCGGGGACGTAGCGCCCCCCGAAGTCGCCGAACCGTCCGGTCGGGCCGGGGTCGCCCATGATGATCTTGCCGGTGCTGGTATCTGGGGTCATCGTCTGCTGCTCGCTGTTCGGTGTCGGTCGGGGGACTCCTGGTCGTCGGAGCCGCGGGGAGGTCGGCCTAGACGGCTGACGGGAACATCACTCGTCGTCCTGCCAATCGAAGAGGTCGGTGGCGCTGCGGGGCCCGGCACCGTCATCGGCGCCCGCGTCGCGGACGGCGTAGGGGTGCTCGGCCGCCACCAGCCGGCCGGCCTCCCGTGCGGCCTGCACGAAGTCGCGGATCTTGCCGGGGTCCTTCACCCCGGGTGACGACTCGACGCCGCTCGACACGTCGACCCCCCAGGGGTGCAGGTGGGCGATGGCCCCGGCCACGTTGTCGGGACGGAGGCCTCCGGAGACCATGAGGCGGGTCGGGTCGACCACGCCCTCGGCCAGGCGCCAGTCGAACAGCTCGCCCGAGCCGGGGTGCGGCCCGTCCACCAGCAGCGTCTGCGCCCCGTACTCGCGGAAGCGCTCGATGTTGCGGTGGCCGGCCGGGAAGGCCTTGATCGTCCAGTTGACCCGCTCGGCCACCCACCGGGTGTCCTCGGCCGACTCGAAGCCGTGGAGCTGCACGGCGCGGAGCCCGATCTGCCCGGCGATCTCGACGACCCGGCGGGGGGACTCGTCCCGGAAGACCCCGACGGTGACGGTCTCGTAGGGAAGGCGCTTCACGATGTCGGCCACGGCTGCAGGGGCCATCTGTCGGGGCGACGGGGCGAAGACGAACCCGACCGCCGAGGCGCCCATGCCCACGGCCAGCAGGGCGTCGGTCTCCGAGGTCACGCCGCAGATCTTGACGAAGAGCTCCGATGCGTCAGTCGGCCCGGCGGTCATGCCCGTGCGCCGAGCAGTCCGTCGACGGCCGACGACCGGTCGGCCGAGCGGACCAGGGTCTCCCCCACCAGGACCGCCGTGTACCCGACCGCCGCCAGGCGCTCGACGTCGGCGGCATCCCGGATCCCGGACTCGGCCACGGCCACCACGCCGTCGGGCATCCGCTCCCCCATCCGCAGGGCCCGCTCCCTGTCGACCTCGAAGGTCCGCAGGTCCCGCTGGTTGACGCCGACGAGACGTGCGCCGACGGCCAGGGCCCGGTCGAGCTCCGACTCGTCGTGGACCTCGACCAGCGGGGCGAGGGCGAGTTGGCGGGCCAGGGCGAGGAGTTCGGCCAGCTCGGCGTCGTCCAGCGCGGCCACGATCAGGAGCACGGCGTCGGCGCCCATGAGCCGCGCGTCGCACACGTCGAGCGGGCCGACCGTGAAGTCCTTGCGCAGGACGGGCAACGAGCACGCCGAACGGGCGGCCTCGAGGTCGGCCCGGCTCCCCCCGAAGAACTCCGCGTCGGTGAGGACCGACAGGCACGACGCCCCGCCCGCCTCGTAGTCGCAGGCGACGGAAGCCGGGTCGAGTGTCGGATCGAGGTCGCCCTTGGAGGGCGACCGGCGCTTGATCTCGGAGATCACGGCCATCCCCCGGGCGGCACGGCCCGCCTGCAGGGCGGACACGAAGTCCCGTGGGGCGGTGGGTCCGGTCGTGCTGCGTTGGCCGGCCAGGTACAGGAGCGCCGCCTCGGTCACCTGGGCGACGTCGCGCCCGTCGGCCGCAGCTGCCGCGCGGTGGGCGACGAGGATCGAATCGAGGTAGGCCGGCATGACCCGGCCAGCCTACCGGCGGGGTGCCCGGGATCGGTGGTGGCTCGGCGACGGGCGGCACCCGGCCCCTCACACTTCCCTAATGATGGCCTCGCTGCCGGCCCGGGCGGTGGCAGGCTGGTCCGATGGCGAGCGCCGAAGTCAGTGTGGTGGTGATCGAGGACGACCACCACATCAGCGACCTGGTGGCCATGTACCTCCGCCGGGACGGCTTCCGGGTGGTCCAGGCCGGCGATGCCGAGCGGGGGCTGGCCGCCGTCGACCGCGAGTCCCCCCGCCTGGTCATCGTCGACATCGGCCTTCCCGGTGAGCTGGACGGACTCAACGTGTGCAAGCGCCTGGCGGCGGCCTCTCCCCCGGTGCCCGTGCTGATCCTGAGCGCCCGCGACGACGAGGTCGACCGGATCCTCGGTCTGGAGCTGGGTGCCGACGACTACGTGACCAAGCCGTTCAGTGCCCGCGAGCTGGTGGCCAGGGTCCACGCCATCCTGCGGCGGACCTCGGTGCCCGTCACCGGCCAGGGGCCGGCGGTGGTCGAGTTCGGCACGGTGGCCGTCGACACCGGCCGCCGCGAGGCGAGCCTGGGCGGCGAAGTGATCCCGCTCGCCACCCGCGAGTTCGACCTGCTCGCCTTCCTGGTCGACAACCAGGGCCTGGCCCTGTCCCGCCAACAGCTCCTCGACGGCGTCTGGGGCCCGGACTGGTTCGGCGACGAGCGGACCGTCGACGTCCACGTCCGCCAGCTGCGCAAGAAGCTCGGGACCGACCTACCACTCGCCACCGTGTGGGGCGTCGGCTACCGGCTCGGATGATGCCCGGACCCCGGACGGACGGCCCGTGAGAAGGCGCTTGACGGTCGCCGTCATCGCCCTGGTGGTCGTCACCGTGGCCGTGACCAGCATCGGCAGCTATGTGCTCATCCGCCGGGCCACCATCTCGACGTCCCAGCGGGAGCTGGCCGGCGAGGCCAAGGCCATCTCGAAGACGTTCTCGAACCGGGTCGGCCTGACCAGGGCCTCGTTCGCCAAGGAGCTGGCCATCGTGACCAGCGCCGGGAACTTCACCTCGGTGCAGTTCGTCCTGCTCGCCCCCGACGGCACGATCAGCGCGCCTCTCGCCGCCGGGCTGCCCACGGCGACCATCGACCCTCCCGCGCTGCTGGCCGGCGAACAGGTCACCGGCCACACCCCGGCGCTGCTGGCCTACTCGGCCGTACCCACGCCGCTCCAGGCCACCACCAACGGCACGCCGGTGCTGGTGGTCACCCGCCAGGTGCACAACCCGGTCAACGGCATCCGTTACTTCGGGCTGATCGGCCTCGGCGCCGTGCTGGCCGCCGCCCTGGTGGCCGCCGCCTTGGCCCGACGGTTCACCCGGCCGGTGGTGGCCGCCGTCGACACCACCCGGCGGATCGCCGCCGGCGACCTCGACGCCAAGGTGGCCGTGGGGCCACGTGAGGACCCCGAGTTCGCCCAGTTGGCCGAATCGATCAACGCCATGGGCGGCAGTCTGGCCCGGGCCCGCGACCAGGAGCGGCAGTTCCTGCTGTCCGTCTCCCACGAGCTCCGGACGCCACTCACCTCGATCCGCGGCTATGCCGACGCCGTCCTCGACGGGGCGACCGACGACCCCCACGCGGCGGCGGCCGTCATCAGCACCGAGGCCCGCAGACTCGAACGCCTCGTCCAGGACTTGCTCGACCTGGCCCGACTCGACGCCGACCGGTTCACCTTCGAGCTCCGTACCGTGGATGCGGCCCTGGTGGTCGCCCAGGTCGTCGGCGGCTTCCAGCCCCGCGCCGCCGAATTGGGCGTCGCCCTCACGCTGGCACCCGGCTCCGATGCGCCCTGCCCGGTGTCGTCGGACAGCGACCGGCTCGGCCAGATCCTGGCCAACCTCGTCGAGAACGCCTCGTCGTTCGCCACCGGGCGGGTGGTGGTCGGCCTGGCCGGCGGTCCCGACGGAGCCGTCCTGTGGGTCGACGACGACGGGCCGGGGATCCCCCCGGACCGGCTGACCCGGGTGTTCGACCGCCACTTCACGACGGACCGCGACACCGGGCGGCGGAAGGGGTCCGGCCTGGGACTGGCCATCGTGGCCGAGCTGGCGACGGCCATGGGTGCCGACGTCCACGCCGAGTCACCCGTCGGTCCGGACGGGGCGCCCGGCACCCGGATGGTCGTCAACCTCCAGCCACCGGGGCCGCATGCCGACGAACCGATCGACGCCGAAGCGAGGCCCCTCAGCGCCTCATAGTCCCAGGTAGACGCAATACCTAACCCTCTAGTAGAGATACACCCTCGACCGATGGTTGAGGGTATGCGCCCTCTGCACCGACCCGGGTGGACCAGACGATCACCCGGATGGGCCCGGATCAGAGGGCCATGCCCTCCCAGTAGGAGCCGTCGAGCATGCCGACCAGGGTGTCCCGGTGGATGATCAGGCCGTCGATGTCGGCCGGAGCCTCGGCCTCGCCGAAGTGGATCGACCGCTCGGTCACCCGACGCATGATCACCCCGTGGCGGATGGCCGCATAGGCGATGTGCCACTTCAGGTCCCCCGGCTCGTGGCCGGCGGCCCGGGCGTAGGCGGCCCGGACGTCGGCCGGCCGGAACATGTCGGGCAGTCCTGCGGCCCCGAGCTGGACGGCCAGGTCCTGGAAGAACAGGTGGAGATAGCACATCCACCCGAGGTCGACCTCGGGTGGCGCCACGGCCGCCATCTCCCAGTCGAGGACGGCGACCACCTCGTTGTCCCGGAACATCATGTTGCCGATCCGGCCGTCGCCCCACGACAGGGCGTCGGGGCTGGTGTCGTCGGGCAGGTTGTCGGTCAGCCAGGCGAAGCAGTCGTCGAGCAGCGGGGAGCGGTCGTCCCCCACCACCCACTCCAGGTAGGCCTTCCAGTGGTTGAGGCTCCGCTCGAGGGCGGTGCCGCCGGGCTGGTCGTGCTGGAGGAAACCGAGGTCGTGGTCGGCGGGGGTGATCGAGTGGATGCCGGCCACGGCTCGGATGGCCGACTCCTGGATGGTCGTCCGGGCCCGCTCGGTGCCGTCGAAGACCCAATTGTCACCGAAGGTGTAGGGCAGGACGTCGGGCGGGACGACGCCGTCGACCCGGTCCATGACGAAGAAGGCGCCGCCCAGCACCGACGGGTCCGGCTCGTACCAGTGGGTCTCGGGGATGGGCACCTCGGTGTGGGCGGACACCAGGCGCATCACCCGGAACTGCATGTCGAGGTCGTAGGTGGTGAAGACGGGGTAGTCGGTCGCCGGGGGCTCCACCCGGGCCACCAGGCGGCGGGTCACCTCGGCACCGTCCTCGGTCCAGGCGGCGTCGACCAGCAGCGTCTCCGACGACATCCCATTGCTCTCGGGGCTGGTCAGTTCGACCACCCGTGCGTTGCTGCCCTCGGGTAGGGTGGCCTGGAGCCACCGTTCGAACTGGTCACGCATCTCCCCCGGGTCGCGGGTCGAGGTGGTGATGCGCTCGGCGCCCATCTCCACGGTGCCGTCCGGTCGGCCACTCGTCGGTGTTTCGGTCGTCATGTCGTCTCCCCAATCCGGACGGCGTCCCCCGGATCCTCACCAGGTGCAGCCAGCCTGCGGGGCAACGTAGCGCGTCCGGGACACCCCGTCCGAACGTCAGGCGGGCGGGAGGGGCGGGAGACAGGCCTCGGCCGTCGCCTCGCCGCCGTCCCACCGGACCACGACCGTCTCGGGCGGCTCGACCCGCCGGTGCAGGGTGGCGAGTGCCACGCTGGCCCCACGGCGCTCGGACCAGGCCACCGAGGTCAGGGTCCCCACCTCGTGGTCGCCGTCTGTCGTCCACACCGCGGACCCGACCGGTGGCCGGGCGCCGTCGGCCACCACCAGCCCGGACAGCCGACGGGCCACCTTGGAGCCCCGGGCGTCCAGCCGTGCCACCAGTTCCTGGCCGGTGAAGCACCCCTTGGTGAAGGACACCGTCCGCTCCACCAGGCCCGCTTCGGCAGCAATGGTCGACTCGGTCACCTCCCGTCCCCCGACGGGCACGCCGGCCTCGATCCGGGCTGCCTCCCACGCCTCCTCGTCGCACGGGACGGCACCGTCGGGCCACCAACCGGTCAGCTCGGTGTCGTCGACCGGCCGGGGACCGAGCAGGTCGACGCCCTGCCACCCCGGCCAGTCGACGGCCAGGGCCAGGATCGGACCCTCCGGCACGTCGAGGGCGGCGGCGGCCGGGCCACGCACCGACAGGCACGACCAGTCGAGCGTCTCGATGGCGACCTTGGTGCGCAGCCGGAACCGCTCGAGGCGGCTCGTGGCGGCGTCGCCACAGCCGGGGTCGGTGTCCAGCACGAACGACTCCTCGCCGGTCCGGGTGATCCGGAGGTAGGCGTCGACCTTGCCTTGCGGGCTCAGGAGCAGCGCCTCGGTGGTGGAGCCTTCGGCCAGACCGTCGAGGTCCTGGCTGCACTGGCCCTGGAGGTAGGAGCGGGCGTCGGGCCCGGTGACCGACAGCACGTCACGGGCCACCACCCGGGCCACGGCCCCGTCGGTCACGACCCGCTCCGGGTGTCGGCCGCCCCGGGTCCGGCGGACCGGGCCTGGGCTGCGCGTGCCATGGCCACCGCCGACAGCATGGCGGCGGCCTTGTGGGCGCACTCGGCATTTTCGGACGCCGGATCGGAGTCGGCCACGATGCCGGCCCCGGCCTGGACGGAGGCCCGTCCGTCCGGGGTGACGGTCATGGTGCGGATGGCGATGGCGGTGTCGAGGTTGCCACTGAAGTCGAGGTAGCCGACCACCCCGCCGTAGACGCCGCGCTTGGTGGGCTCGAAGTCGTCGATGATCTCCATGGCCCGCACCTTGGGCGCCCCCGACAGGGTGCCGGCGGGCAGTGTGGCCCGCAGCACGTCGATCGGGCCCTTGCCCGGGGCCAGACTGCCCGACACCTGGGACGTCAGGTGCATGATGTGGCTGTAGCGCTCCACGACCATGACCTCGTCGACCACTTCGGTGCCGAAGCTGACCACCCGTCCGACGTCGTTGCGGGCCAGGTCGATGAGCATGACGTGCTCGGCCACCTCCTTCGGGTCCTCCACCAGTTCGCCCTCCAGCCGGAGGTCCTCCTCGGGCGTGGCGCCGCGGGGCCGCGACCCGGCGATGGGCCGGGAGATGACGGTCCCCTCCCGAAGCCGGACCATGGGCTCGGGCGAAGCGCCCACCACGGTGACCTCCGGAAAGCGCAGGAAGTAGAGGTAGGGGCTCGGGTTCACCAGACGCAGCACCCGGTAGACGTCGAACGGGTCGGCACCGAGCTCGGCGAGGTCGAAGCGCTGGGACAGCACCACCTGGAAGATGTCGCCAGCCAGCACGTGCTCCTTGGCCGCCCGCACGGCGTCCATGTACAGCCCGTCGGTCATGGTCCGGGTGACGTCCCCGGGCGGGTCCTGGCGCGGCGGGAGCAGCCGGGGGGCCTCGGCGGTCGGCCGCACGCAGTCGGCAGCCAGCTCGTCGAGCCGGGCCTGGGCGGCGGCGTGGGCGGCGTCGAGCTCGTCGTCGCCCCACGCCGGGTCGACCACCACGTTGTCGATCAGGACGACCCGCTGACGCCAGTGGTCGAAGGCGGCCAGTTGGCCGATGACGGCCAGGATGGCGTCGGGCTGACCGAGGTCGTCGGGCGGCACGTCGGGGAGGTGCTCGACCTCGCGCACCACGTCGTAGCCGAGGTAGCCGACCAGGCCGGCATGGAGCGGCGGCAGGTCGGGGAGGTCGGGCGAGTCGACGGCGTCCAGGATGGCCTCGAGGGCGGCCAGCACCCCGTGGTGGCCGGTGACCCCTCCGCCGGTCAGCTCGTCGAGGTCGAGGGCGCCCCGGGTGGTGACCTCGTGGCCCTGGGCGACGAGGGTGGCCAGCGGGTTGCGCCCGATGAAGGAGTAGCGACCCCACCGTTCGCCGCCCTCGACGGACTCGAGCAGGAAGCCGCTGGTGCCGCCGGTACCGACGATCTGCAGGAAGGCGGCCACCGGGGTGACGGTGTCGGCCACCAGCTCGCGCCAGACGGGGACGATCCGGTGGGCGCGGGCCAGCCGGCGGAAGCCCTCGGACCCCGGGCCGACAGGGCCGTTCACGAGCCGGCCGGCTCCCCGGCCAGGCCGTCGCCGAAGGCGCGGTAGAAGCAGGTCCGGCTGCCCGTGTGGCAGGCGCCGGCGCCCTCCTGATCGACGGTCACCAGCAGGCAGTCGCCGTCGCAGTCGTAGCGCACGCTGCGCACGTACTGTCGGTCGCCCGAGGTCTCCCCCTTGCACCAGTACTCCTGGCGGCTCCGGCTCCAGAACCAGGTCCGCCCGGTCTCGAGGGTCTTGGCCACCGACTCGGCGTTCATCCAGGCGAACATCAGCACGGCCCCGTCGGTGCCGTCCTGGACGATGGCACCGACCAGGCCGTCGTCGTTGTAGGTGATGGTGGCGAACTCGTCGGCCGTGTAGGGGACGGGGGTGGCGACGAAGGTGGACGGCGGGGTGGAGGTGGTCACAGTGGCTCCCAGTGGAAAGGGTCGTTCGGTCACGGGTCGTTCGTCGGTCGTAGGTATCGGGTGGGTCGCGTCGGCGTCCGGAGCCAACTCAGAGATAGAGGCCGGTGCCGCCGTCGAACCGGGTGGCGGCCACGGCGTGGACGTCCCGCTCGCGCAGGATGACGTACTCCTCGCCCTGCACCTCGACCTCGAAGCGGTCCTCGGGGTTGAACAGGACGTTGTCGCCGACCTTGACCGAGCGCACGTGCGGCCCGACGGCGACCGTCTTCGCCCAGCTGAGGCGGCGGGACACCTGGGCCGTGGCCGGGATCAGGATCCCGGCCCGGGAGCGCCGCTCACCGTCGGACTGCCCCACCTGGACCAGGACCCGGTCAGCCAGCACGTTGATGGCCAACGGGGCATCGTCGCCGTGTGCCCCGGTCGCCGGGGCCTCCGAGGTAGTGGTCGCCACAACCGCAGGCTACCGCAGCCCTGCCGGGGCCCGGACGAGCGAAGCCCCCCTGGTCAGGAGGGGTGTCCGGCCGGGCGCACGGGCACACCGGCGGCGGCCAGGTGGGCCTTGGCCTCGGCCACGGTGAACTCGCCGAGGTGGAAGATGGACGCGGCCAGCACGGCGTCGGCCGCGCCCTCGACCGCCCCCTCGACGAGATGGTCCAGCTCCCCCACCCCGCCGGAGGCCACCAACGGCACCGGGCAGGCCTGGGCGATGCGCCGGGTCAGCTCCAGGTCGAACCCGTCCCGGGTGCCGTCCCGGTCCATCGAGGTGACCAGCAGCTCGCCGGCCCCGAGCCCACTGCACCGTTCGGCCCAGGCGAGGGCGTCGATGCCGGTGCCGGTCCGGCCTCCGTGGGTGAAGACCTCCCAGGCCAGGGCGTCGGTGTCGGTGCGGCGGCGGGCGTCGATGGCCACCACCACGCACTGGGCGCCGAACTCGTCGGCCAGCTCGCCGATGAGCTCGGGCCGGGCCACGGCGGCCGAGTTGACCCCCACTTTGTCGGCCCCGGCCCGCAGCAGGCGCCGGGCGTCGTCCACGGCCCGCACCCCGCCGCCCACCGTGAACGGGATGAAGACCTGCTCGGCCGTCCGGGCCACCACGTCGACCATGGTCCCCCGATTGTCCGAGGATGCGGTGATGTCGAGGAAGACCAGCTCGTCGGCGCCCTGGGCGTCGTAGCGGGCGGCCAACTCCACCGGGTCGCCGGCGTCGAACAGGTCGGTGAAACGGACGCCCTTGACCACGCGGCCGTCGTCGACGTCGAGACAGGGGATCACACGGACCGTGCGCACGCCGCCACCCCCTCCTCCACCGTCATCCGCCCGTCGACCAGCGCCTTGCCGGTGATGGCCCCGAGCAACCGCCGGGGGGCCGTCCCGGCGATGACCACCTCGAGGGCGGCCAGCTCCTCGATGTCCGCCACCGACCCCACGCCCCCCGAGGCGATCACGGGGACCTCGGTGGAGCCCAGAGCGGCGGACAGTCCTTCGAGGTCGGGACCGGTCAGCATGCCGTCGCGCGCGATGGAGGTGACGATCACCGCGGCCAGGCCGGCCCCGGCCACCTCGTCGAGCAGCTCGCCGACGGTGCGGCCCGACCCTTCTTCCCAGCCCCGAACGGCCACCTCGGTCCGCCCGTCGGAAGTCCACCGGTAGTCGAGACCGAGCGCCACCCTGCCCGGATAGGCGGCGGCGGCTCGACGCACCAGGCCCGTGTCGTCGAGAACGGCGGCGGTGCCGAGGATCACCCGGGCCACGCCGCCTTCCAGGAGCTGGGCGACGTCGGCATCGCCCCGCACACCGCCACCGGTCTCGACGGGCACGTCGACGGCGGCGGCGATGGCCAGCACGGTGGCCCGGTTGACCGGGCGGCCCGACCGGGCCGCGTCGAGGTCGACCACGTGGAGCCACGGCGCACCGCCGGCCGCGAAGCGGAGGGCCAGGGACACCGGGTCGCCGTAGTCGCTCTGGCGGTCGAAGTCGCCCTGGGTGAGGCGGACCGCCCCACCGTCACGGATGTCGATGGCCGGGTAGAGGTCCATCACGCCGCCCCGTCGACGGCGGCGACGAAGTTGGCCAGGATGCCCAGCCCGACGGACCCGGACTTCTCGGGGTGGAACTGCGTGCCCCACACCCGGCCCCGCTCCGCCGTGGCCACCACCGGCCCGCCGTAGTCGCACGTCGAGGTGGTGTCGTCGGTGCGCTCGGGAGCGAAGGAGTGGACGAAGTAGACCCACGCCGGGTCGGGGACACCGGCCAGCAGGTCGGAGCGGCCGATCTCCAGGATGTTCCACTGCATCTGTGGGTGCTTGACCCCGTCGGGCAGGCGCCGGACGGTGCCGGGCAGGATGCCGAGGCCGCGGGCCGCGGGATCCTCCTCGGAGCCTTCGTAGAGGAGCTGGAAGCCGACGCAGATCCCGAGAAAGGGGACGCCCCGGGCCACCGCGTCGGTGGCCACCCGATCCAGACCGGTAGCCGACAGCGCCTCGGCGCAGCGCCCGAACGCGCCGACCCCGGGGAGCACGATGCCGGCGGCGTCGGTGGCGGCGTCGGGGTCGTCGATCAGGCGGGCGTCGGCGCCGACCCGCTGGAGGGCCTTCTCGGCCGACCGCAGGTTCCCGATGCCGTAGTCGAGGACGGCGATCACGGGAGGGCGGGCCGCGTCACAGCGTGCCCTTGGTGGACGGGATGCCCCCGCCTTCGATGCGTACCGCGTCCTTGAGCGACCGGGCCACCGCCTTGAACGAGGCCTCGAGGATGTGGTGGGTGTTCTTGCCCGTCACCACGCGGATGTGCAGGGTGAGGGCGGCGGCCGTGGCGAAGGCGCGCCAGAACTCCTCGGCCAGCTGCGGGTCGAACGGGGGCGAACCGAGGCCCGCCGTGTCCGGAGGGAACTCGATCGTGTAGGCCAGGAACGGGCGGCCCGACAGGTCGAGGGCCACGTCGACCAGGGCCTCGTCCAGGGGTAGGGAGATCGAGGCGAAGCGACACACGCCGGCCTTGTCGCCGAGGGCCTCACCCAGCACCTCGCCCAGGGCGATCCCGACATCCTCCACCGTGTGGTGGGCGTCGACGTCGAGGTCGCCTACGGCGGCCACCCGGACGTCGATCCCGCTGTGCTTGCCGAGCTGGCTCAGCATGTGGTCGAAGAAGGGCAGGCCCGTGGCGATGTCGGCGGCGCCGGTGCCGTCGAGGTCGACCTCGACCTCGATCGAGGTCTCCTTGGTGGCACGGGAGACCCGCGCCGCTCGCCGGTGCGGCC
>DATCCR010000105.1:0-2263 GCA_036511155.1 Acidimicrobiales bacterium | reverse complement strand
GTCGAAGGCCAGCGACGACTTGCCCGAGCCGGACAGCCCGGTGAAGACGATCAGGCGGTCGCGGGGCAGGTCGAGGGAGACGTCCTGGAGGTTGTGCTCGCGCGCGCCGCGCACCACCAGTCGATCAGCCATGGCGGTGAGGATACCGGTGCCGGGGTGGTCTCCCGTCGGGTACGGGCGACCGGCTCACGCAGGCGCCGGGGCGTCGACGTCGGCCGTGGCCCCCGGGAGCACCGGACTGCCGTCCACCGGGTCCCGGGCCAGCAGGGCCCGCAGCTCCGCCACCTCGTCGCGGATCAGGGCCGCCTCCTCGAACCGGAGCTCCTCGGCCGCCTTGTTCATTTCGGCGTCGAGGCGGTGGATGAGGCTGGAGAGCTCGTCGGCGTCGGGACCGAGGGCGTGGGCCATTTCGGCCGCCAGGGCCCGGGGGTCGACGCTGGTGCGCTCCCCCCGTACCCCCTTCTGGCGCCGCGGTCCGGCCACCGGGGTCAGGCCGGCCAGGTTGCCGGCGCTGGCGAAGCCGTCGCCCCGTACCCGCTCGAGGATGTCGGTGACCGCCTTGGTGATGGAGCGGGGGTCGATCCCGTGGGCCTCGTTGTAGGCGATCTGACGGGCCCGCCGCCGCTGGGTCTCCCCGATGGCCGCCGTCATCGAGTCGGTGATGCGGTCGGCGTACATGACCACCCGTCCGTTCACGTTGCGGGCGGCACGGCCCATGGTCTGGATGAGCGACGAGGCGGAGCGGAGGAACCCCTCCTTGTCGGCGTCGAGGATGGCCACCAGGGCGACTTCCGGCAGGTCCAGACCCTCGCGTAGGAGATTGATACCGACCAGGACGTCGAAGACGCCGAGGCGCAGCTCGCGCAGCAGTTCGATGCGGGCCATGGTGTCGACGTCCGAGTGCAGGTACTGCACCCGCACCCCCTGTTCGGACAAGTAGTCCGTCAGGTCCTCGGCCATCTTCTTGGTGAGGGTGGTGACCAGCACCCGGTGCCCACCGGACACCGTGGCGTCGATGCGGGCCCTCAGGTCGTCGATCTGGCCGGTGGTCGGCACGATGTCGACCTCGGGGTCGACCAGGCCGGTCGGCCGGATGACCTGCTCGACGATGTTGGTGCTGTGCTCGAGCTCCCACGGGCCCGGCGTGGCCGACAACAGGATGACCTGGCCCACCCGCTCGGTGAACTCCTCGAAGCGGAGCGGGCGGTTGTCCATGGCCGACGGCAGCCGGAAGCCGTGGTCGACCAGGGTCTCCTTGCGGGAGCGGTCGCCTGCGTACTGGCCCCGGAGCTGGGGCAGGGCGACATGGCTCTCGTCCAGGACGCAGAGGAAGTCCTTCGGGAAGAAGTCGAGCAGGGTGAACGGCGCCTCGCCCGGGGCCCGCCCGTCGAGGTGGCGGCTGTAGTTCTCCACCCCACTGCACACCCCCGTTTCCGCCAGCATCTCGAGGTCGTACTCGCAGCGCATCCGCAGCCGTTGGGCCTCGAGCAGCTTGCCGGCGTCCTGCAGCTCGGTCAGCCGGCCCCGCAGCTCGTCCTCGATGCTCAACACGGCCCGGCGCATGCGCTCGTCGCCCGTGCCGTAATGGGTGTTGGCGAAGACGACCAGGTCCTCGAGTTCGTCGCCGATCTCGCCGGTCAGGACGTCGAAGGGGCGGATCCGCTCCACCGTGTCGCCGAAGAACTCGATGCGGACGGCTCGGGACTCGTAGGCCGGGTGGATCTCCACCGTGTCGCCGTGCACCCGGAACTGGCCACGGTTGAGGGTGATGTCGTTGCGGGAGTACTGGAGGTCCACCAGGCGCTTCAGCAGGTCCCGCTGCTCGTGCTCCTCGCCCGGCTCGAGGGAGACGATTCGGTCCCGGTACTCGTCGGGCGACCCGAGGCCGTAGATGCACGAGACCGAGGCCACCACGATGGTGTCCGGCCGGAGCAGGAGCGACGAGGTGGAGGCGTGCCGGAGCCGGTCGATCTCGTCGTTGATCGACGAGTCCTTCTCGATGTAGGTGTCCGAGGAGGGCACGTAGGCCTCGGGCTGGTAGTAGTCGTAGTACGAGACGAAGTACTCCACCCGGTTCTTCGGGAAGAACTCCTTCAGCTCGGCGGCCAGCTGGGCGGCCAGCGACTTGTTGGGCTCAATGATCAGCGTCGGCCGTTGGACGGCCTCGACGGTCCAGGCGATGGTGGCCGTCTTGCCCGACCCGGTGATGCCCAGAAGGGTCTGGTAACGGTCGCCCCGCTCGAGCCCCTCGACCAGCCCGGCG
>DATCCR010000104.1:0-2906 GCA_036511155.1 Acidimicrobiales bacterium | reverse complement strand
GCGGCTCCCGCCGGGCTCGAACTCGCCATCGGCACGACCACGAACATGGCCAGCGCCACCAGCGCCAGCGCCCGCCCGAGCAGCGTCCGACCCCGCGTCGACCGAACCGTCCTCGCCTCGTCCCCTGCTGTCGTCCCGTGTCCCATGGTCCACCTCCGGTCGTCCGTGCCTGCCATACCAGTGTCGTGGGTGACGGCCTCGGGGCACAGGGTCGAACGTCCCGATCCACGGCAACCCGGGTAGCGCCCGCACCGGCCGTATCCAGGCGGTGACCGCGGCCCGTGCACCGGCCCGGGCCGCGGTAGCGTCGCTCCCCGGGGCCGATCCGGGGGAGGACGCATGACGACTACGGACAGCGGACACGACACGCCGCGGACGATGCGCCGGGCGTGGGGGGCACTGGCCGTGATGGCGCTGGCCGTCGGGCTGGCGGCCTGCAGCTCGTCGGGCGCCACCTCCACCACGACCGCCGGATCGAGCGCGTCCTCGGCCATCCCGGCCTTCTACACCCCGCCGTCGCCGCTGCCCGCGGCCGCTCCCGGGACCCTGATCCGCTCCGTCAAGGTGGTCGGCGTGCCCGGCGTGCCGACCAGCGCCACGGTGTGGAGGATCCTCTTCCACTCGACCACCATCTACGGGGCCGACGTCGCTCAATCGGGCTACGTGATCGCCCCGTCGTCCCCCGCGCCGGCCGGCGGCTACCCGGTCATCGCCTGGGCCCACGGCACGTCCGGGTTCGCCGCCCCGTGCGCCCCGTCCCTCTTCACCAGCTCCGGTGGCGGGTCGGGTCCGTACCTCCTGCCTTCGCTGAGCCGCTATCTGGCCGCCGGCTACGTCGTGTCGGCCGCCGACTACCAGGGCCTCGGCGTGTCCGACGGCGTCCACCCCTACCTGCTCGGCACCAGCGAGGGACGGTCTGTGCTCGACGCAACGCGAGCCACCCGCCACCTCGCCGGCCTCGCCACCGCCGACACCGTGGTGATCTACGGCCATTCCCAGGGCGGGCACGCCGCGCTGTTCGCGGCGGAGTTGGCCCCCACCTATGCGCCCGACCTCCACGTGGTCGGCGTGGTGGCCGCCGCCCCGGCCACAGGGCTGAGCACCCTGATCTCGATCGTGGGCACCCCGACCGGGGCAGAGTTCCTGCCCTACAGCGTCCCGACCTCGTACGCCTGGACGCAAACCTACACCGACCTGCCGGAATCGACCGTACTCACCCCTGCCGGCGCCGCCTTCGCCTCGACCGAGGTCACCAAGGGGTGTTCCGACCAGGTGGCGGCGGCCATCGTCGCCCACCATCTGACCCCGACCAGGGTCTTCGCTGCCGGGGCCGGGTCGAATCCCAACGTGCTGGCCCATGCCCGTGCGAACGACCCGGGCAACGTGCGCACCACCGTCCCGATGCTGGTCGTCCAAGGCACCGCCGACGGAACCGTGCCGCCACCCCTGACCGATACCTACGTCACGTCGAAGGCCTGCCCCACCGGCGACACCATCCAGTATCTCCACGTCACGGGAGCGACCCACGGCACCGTGGTCTTCGTCGCCGCGCCGACCATCGTGGCGTGGATGAACGCTCGGCTGGCCGGGACCCCGGCCCCCACCACGTGTGGGCGGACCGGCGACGTCACCGTCCTCACGCCATGAACCGGTCCGCCTCACCGCGATGGCGGTACGGACAACCCGGTCGGCCGGCAGGGTGGCTCAACCGCCCTCGAGGATCCGACGAGGGTTGTCGACCAGCATCGTGGTGATCTGCTCGTCGGTCACCCCGTGGCCGCGGAGGTAGGGCAGCACGTCCTGCTCGATGTGGAGGTAGTGCCACTGGGGCATGAAGGCCAGGGCGTCCGGGTCGACCCAGTCGATGTAGCAGGCGGCGTCGTGGGCCAGCACCATGTGGTCGGCGAAGCCCCGCCGGCACAGTTCGACGACGGTGTCGGCCCGGGCCTCGAAGGTGGTGGCGAGATTGATGCCGAACCGGTCCATGCCCAACCAGAAGCCGGCCTCGGCCAGCGCCGACAGGTGGTCGACATCGGTGGTGTCGCCACTGTGCCCGAGCACCACCGCCCGGGGGTCCACCCCCTCCTCGGCCATCACCCGTTGCACGTCGAGTCCGCGTCGGCTCTCCGGATGGGTGTGCACGGTGATCGGGCGGCCGGTCGCCAGATGGGCCTTGGCCACGGCCCGCATGACCCGCTCCACCCCGGCGGTCATGCCGTCCTCGTCGACAGCACACTTCAGCATCCCGGCCCGCACGCCCGTCCCGGCGATGCCCTCGGTGATGTCGCCGACGAACATGCCCACCATCGGCTCGGGCTCCTCGCGTCCCAGGAGCGCACCGACATCGGGGGTGCGGTAGTGGAAGAAGAACGGGACGTCGTGGTACGTGTAGCAGCCGGTGGCGACCACCACGTTGAGTTCGGGCACCTGATCAGCCACTCGTTGGATCCGGGGGATGTAGCGACCCAGCCCGACGACCGTCGGGTCGACGATGGTCCGCACGCCGCTGGCCGCCAGGGCCCCGAGTTTGGCCACCGCGTCGGCCACCCGTGCCTCCTCGTCCCCCCACACGTCCGGGTAGTTCTGCTGGACGTCCGGGGTGAGCACGAAGATGTGCTCGTGCATGTAGGTGCGTCCGAGCTGGGCGGTGTCGACCGGACCCCGGACGGTCTCGACGGTGGGCATGGCGGTCCCCCTTCGGCGGTGCCGTTCGTCCGGCAGGCGGGCCGGCGGCAACTTCGATCGTAGCGGCGGCCCCTTCCGACGGGAGGATCGGGTTCGGAGGACCGGAGGGGCCGGTCCGTCGGCCCCTCCGGTCAGGCCGGGTCACTCCGGACGAAGGCGTCGATGATGGCCACCAGTTCGTCGGCGGCGTCCTCCTGGATGAAGTGGCTCGGGCCTTCGAG
>DATCCR010000103.1:0-7146 GCA_036511155.1 Acidimicrobiales bacterium | reverse complement strand
CTGGTCGAAGAGGTCGACCTGGAGGGCGGTGTTGACCGACAGCATGGCCGGCTGGCGGGCGATGCGGGCCGGGTCGTTGATCACCTCGGTCCGGCGCATCACCAGCCGGGGGTTGTCGTCCGCCCAGGTGTAGAGCTCGGGCGAGCCGAAGAGGAACGAGGTGCAGATGGCGCGTGCCGGGTCGAGGGCGCCTGCCCGGACGAGGTCGAGCACGCCGTCGCTCACCATCTCCGACCACACCCCGAGGCCCCGGACGTTGCGCAGGGCGGCTGCAGTTGC
Organism: Acidimicrobiales bacterium; assembly: GCA_036511155.1. GTDB lineage: Bacteria > Actinomycetota > Acidimicrobiia > Acidimicrobiales > RAAP-2 > Bog-756. The sequence continues at coordinate 6,867 of DATCCR010000103.1, read as the reverse complement.
GTCGGGAATCTGTCCGATCCCCAGCTGCACGGTGCCCCCGTCGGTGGCGAAGGCGGCGACCCGCTCGCCGACGACGGCGCACAGCGGGTCTGGACGGCGGTCACCCGGAGAGGGGAGTGGGGTGTCCACCTCGAGGGCGAGGTCGATCCGGTCGATGTCCACCAGGGCGTCGCCCCCGGTGTAGGGCATGCGGGGGTTGACCTGGGCCACGACGAGACCGCCGCGGGCCACCACCGCCTCGAGGGCGGCGGGCAGGAGGTTGACCTCGATCCCGAGGGACACCCGGCCGTCCCGGGGCGGCGACGTCTGGACCAGTACGGCGTCCGGCGGGCGGGACGCGCCGAAGAGGCGGGGGACCAATGAGAGCCGCATCGGGAGGTACTCGACCGACGGGTCGCCACGCACGCCGGGCCCGACGAAGGGCGTCTCGGTGTGGAATCCGTCGCGCCGGGGCCAGCCGTGCTGGATGTTGAGCGAGAAGGCCCGCACCCGGGGGAGTGAGGCGTCGAGGATGCGCACGAGCTCGTAGGGGGTGGCGAAGTTGCCGCCCACCACCACCCGGGGCTCGTCGCCGGGGAGTGCCGCCAGGCGGTCGGCGATCACGCGTTCGGTCACGAACTCCACGGCCGGTCCAGTCTGCGACATCCGTCGCGTCGGGTGAGCCCGGGTCGGAGGCCGAACCGGTCATGGGGCGACGGCGGGGCCGCCGGTGGAGCGGCTGAAGGGGATCGAACCCTCGTCATCTGATTGGAAATCAGAGGCTCTACCATTGAGCTACAGCCGCGTGACTCTGGTCAACGACTCTAGCAGCGGTGCGCTGACCAGGGGGTATGCCCAGATCCGGTCCGGGAGACCGACTCAGGGTGCCTCGGGCGACCAGAGTGGCTCGTCCACCATGAATCCGACCGGAGACCCCCACCTGTTCCGGTAGGAGACCTCCTGGACCGGTCGACGGGCGGCCACGTCCCACCGTCCCGTCGGGTAGCCGAAGCTCACACAGCAGGCCATGATCCACTGCTCGTCGGTGGGCACCCCGAGGATGTCGAAGGTCTCGTCGGGGTGCCAGAAGCCGAGGACGGCGGTCAGCGAGCTGCCCACCCCCTGGGCCCGGGCTGCGAGTTGTGCGCTCCACACGGCCGGGTAGATCGACCCACCGGTGGGGTCGCCCTGGATGAAGGCGAAGAGGAACAGCGGTACCTCGGCGAAGTGGTCGGCCAGCCACTGGGCGGAGGCCTGGACCTTGAGCATCTGGACGCTCTCGTCCGCCCCGGGGTCGGCTTCGGCGGCGGCCAACCGGTCGGCGTAGACGGTCGTCCACAGCTCGCCGATCGCGTGCTGGTAGAGCGGTGCGATCCGGCCGATCACGTCTCTGTCGTCCACCAGGAGGAACCGCCAGTTCTGCGTGTTGCCCCCGGACGGGGCACGGATGGCGGCGTCGAGGATCTTCGCCTGCACGTCCATCGGCACCGGGTCCGGCTTCACCCTGCGCATGGCACGTGTGGTGTAGAGCGCCTCGTCGATGTCCATATGTGCCCTCCCCGAGCGTCAGGCGCCGCCCGTTGGAGGTGCCGTCCGACGTACCGTACCGCCGCCGCTCCGGACCCGTCGTGCTCCCGCCGACCCCGGTCGGCCGGCTGGTGGGTGCTAAGAACCGGGCCATGGCCACCGTTGCGTCCGTACCCGACGACGTCCTCGAGCTGGAGGTCGGTGCCATTGCCGCCGGCGGCGGGTGCGTGGCCAGGGTCCCCGACGGCCGGGTGGTCTTCGTGCGCCACTGCCTGCCCGGTGAGCGGGTGCGGGCCCGGATCACCTCGGAGGCGTCCTCGTACCTGCGCGCCGACGCAGTGGAGGTCCTCGATGCGTCGCCCGACCGCGTAGCCCCGGCCTGCCCCCATGCCGGGCCCGGCCGGTGCGGCGGCTGCGACTTCCAGCACGTGGCCTTACCGGCCCAGCGGCGCCTCAAGGAGGACCTGATCGCCGAGCAGTTGTCGCGATTGGCCGGGCTCGACCTGCGGATCGAGGTGGAGGAGGTCGACGGTGCCCCCGGGGGCCTCGGTTGGCGGACCCGGGTGGCCTTCGCCGTCGACGGCGAGGGTGGGATCGGACTGCGGCGCCATCGCAGCCACGACATCGAGCCGGTGGTGCGGTGCCCGATCGCCACCGACGGCGTGAACGATGCTGGTGTCGGCTCGGTCAACTGGCGGGGTGCCCGCCAGCTCGAGGTGTTCGCCTCGCCCGACGGGGGCACGCCGGTGGTCCTGGTGGAGACGGGCAAGGAACGGCTCGACGGCCTGCCCGACCTCGAGGTCGGACTGGTGTGGAAAGGACGGACTCTGCGGGCGCCGGACCACGTCGAGATCGAGGTGGACGGCAACCGGTTCGCGGTCGGGGCCGGCGTGTTCTGGCAGGTCCATCCGTCAGCCGGACCGCTCTTGACCCGCGTGGTCCTGGAGGGCCTGGGGGCGCGCCCGGGGGACCGGGTGGCCGACCTGTACGCCGGGGCGGGACTGTTCACCGTGGCCCTGGCCCGGGTGGTCGGCCCGCGGGGGGTCGTGGTGGCGGTCGAGCGCAGCGGGCCGGCGGTCGCCGACCTCAAGCGCAACGCCACCGGGCTCGCCCAGGTCGAGGTGCTGCGGTCCAATGTGACCCCCGATCTGGTGGCCCGCCGCCTCGGCCGACCCGACCTCGTGGTTCTGGACCCGGCCCGGGCCGGTGCCGGTCGCGAGGTGGTGGCCGCCCTCGTCGCTCTCGACCCGCCGCCGCGCCGGGTGGCGTACGTGTCCTGCGAGCCGGCTCCGTTCGCCCGGGACCTCAAGGTGGCCCTGGAGGCGGGGTGGACGCTCCGGTCGCTGCGGGCCTTCGACCTGTTCCCGATGACGGAGCACGTCGAACTGGTCGGAATCCTGGAGGCGCCGCCGGCCTGAGCCGGGCGCTGGGTCCGGCCGTCGACAGCGCGGAGGGGTGCGCCGAGGCGACCGGTTCGGCGGAGTGCCCGCGGCTACCCTCGATCCGTGCGCGGCAGACCCCTGGCCCTCCTCCTCGCGGCCGGTGTGGCGGCCTCCGCCTGCTCGGGTGGGACGCCGGCCAGCGTCCCGTCCACCACGCGGGCCCCGAAGCCGGCCGGTGTGCTCCCGTCGCCCATCTCGGTGCAGGTGTGCTCGAAGGAGGCCCAACGGGAGATGGCCTCGGCCCTGGGCGAGGCGGCACGCGTCTCGACGCCCACGTGGGTCGACCACCGCTACGCCTGCACCTACGACTACCCGACCTCGACACCTGCGGGTTCGTTCGAGGTGTCGGTCAAGGAACTGTCGAACTGGTCGGAGACCTCCGCCTACTACGACGCCCTGGCCTCCCGACTGGGCAAGGCCCGGGACCTCGAGTCGCTGGGCCAGGCGGCGTTCCAGGCCACCGACGGCTCGGTGGTGGTGCGCAAGGACTGGAAGGTTCTGCTGGTGGACGACACGGGCGTCCCGCCCCAGTTCGGGGTGCCGCCGACGAGCGCGTCGGCCGTCACCTTCACCGTGGCCGACGTGATCCTTGGCTGCTGGGCGGGCGACTGACGCCCGACACGGGCTGCCGGGCGGGCGACTGACGACCGTCCGGGCACCGACCGCCTAGTGCTTGTAGGCGCCCTTGACGCTCTGGATCAGGCCGAGGCACATCTCGTCGGACGAGCCGTCGCCCCACACCACGTAGCGGGCCGGGAGCTTGCGCAACTGGGGAAGCTCCTGGCGCAACGCCGGGTCGAACGTGCAGCTGACCCGAACGGTGTCGCCCGGGTGGGTCATCACCGGATGGGCAAGCGTGTACGACCGCTGGTAGTCGAAGTTGAAGTTCTTGACGTCGAGCAGCACCTTCTGGTTCGGCGTGCCGGGGTCGAGGGTGATCTGCAACGCCCGGCCGGTGAGGTGCATGTGGGCACCGAGCCGCACGATGGTCTCGTTGCCGCCGATGGGCCACGTGCACGACGTCGAGGTCCCCGACGGCGGATCGGCGGGGTTGCGGCCGCAGGCCTGCTCGATGATGTTGTCGAAGGTGGCGGCCCACGGACCGAAGCGCTTGGCCAGGTCGGCCATCGAGGCGGAGCGGTCGCACAGGGCACCGGTCACCGTGGACGGACAAGGGACGTCCGGCGGGGCAGGACGCAGGTCGAGGTTGAGGGCCTGGAGCGGCGTGGAGGCCGGCACCGTGGTCAGCTGCAGCTTGGCCCGGACCGACTTGTCGCCCCGCAGGAGGTTGTAGTGGATCTGCTCGACCACCAGGCTGCCGGCGGGCAGCCACACGCCGGTCCCGACCGGCTCGACGTCCTGGCCGTGGCCCGGCGCCCAGGCGGTGAGCCACGGGGTGTTCGAGATCTCGCGGATCGACGCCGTGCCCGGCAGGGCCGACTCGCCGAAGCAGGTCCAGCCCTTGCCGCTCTTGTCGTCGGCCAGGGCCTGGGCCGCCAGCTTCGGCGGGATGAGGAAGAGGATGGCGTGGTGGACCTCGACGCTGTTCGGGAAGAACTGCGCCTTGACGATGTACGAGCTCTTCGTCACGTGGGGGTTGATGAGGGTGCAGTGGTAGTCGTCGGTCCCGCCGGCCGGTGCGGACGGCGTGTACGGCGCGCCCTGCATCGAGATGACTGACTGCCGGGGCGTCGAGGCACCGGCCCGGGTGGTGACGAGGCCGACCGCGAGTGCGGTGGTCACGAGGACGCCGGCCAGGGCCAGGCGCGCGAGACGGGAGTTCATGTCGAGAGGCTAGCCCTGCGCAACCGGTGGTGCCGGGCCACTCCTCGCCGAAGCGCTTGTCGCAGGATCGAGGGGCGACCGGGTCGATGGGGCCGGTCCCGGTGCCGCTACGGTTGCCCCATGCCGACCATCGTGGACAAGAAGGCAACCGTCGACCTGCTGCGCGACGAGTTCCGGCAGCTGGCGGAACTCGGTGCCGCCCTCGACGACGCGCAGTGGGACACTCCGACGTGCCTGCCCGGTTGGAGCGTGCGCGACGTCCTCAGCCACGTCATCGGGTCCGAGGCCATGCTCCTCGGCGAGCCCGTCCCCGGGGTCGACATCTCCCACCTCACCCACATGCGCAACCCGATCGCCGAGGCCAACGAGGTGTGGGTCGAGGCCCACCGTCGGCTGACCGGGGCCGAGATGATGGCCCGGCTGGAGGACGTCGCGACCCGGCGCCTGGCCGAGCTCGACGCCATGAGCCAGGCCGAGTTCGACGCCCCGTCGTGGACGCCGGCCGGCAAGGACGAGACCTACGGGCGGTTCATGCGCATCCGCCACTACGACTGCTACCTCCACGAGCAGGACATCCGGCTGGCGCTCGGGATGCCGGCTCGCCAGACCGTCGAGGACCTTGCCTCCTCCCTCGACGAGGTGGCCACCGGGCTGGGGTTCATCGTCGGGCGCAAGGCCGGCATGCCCGATGGCTCCCGGGTGCGCATCGACCTGACCGGGCCGGCGGCCCGGACGTACCTCGTCCAGGTCGACGGCCGGGCCGCGGTGGTCGACGCACTCGACGGCGAGCCGACCGTGGCGATCGAACTGCCGGCCCTGCACTTCCTGCGTCTCACCGGGGGCCGCCACGACGCCGGCGTCGACCCCGAAGACGGGGTGCGGTTCTCGGGCGACCGCGAACTCGGGGGCCGGCTGGTCGCCAATATGGCCTTCACCATCTGAGCGGCGCCGTCTGGGCGACGCGCCCCGAGGTCAAGCCCCGTCCACCCCGAAGCGGGCCAGTGCGTCGCCGTCGAGGCGGTAGCCCGTCCAACCGGTCATGGGCCTGGCCCCGATGGACCGGTAGAAGCCGAGTGCCGTCTCGTTCCAGTCGAGGACAGACCAGTCGATGCGGGCGTAGCCGTGCATCCGGGCCTCGTCGGCCAGGGCGCCCATGAGCGCCCGGCCCACCCCGAGGCCCCGGGCCTCCGGACGCACGTAGAAGTCCTCCAGGTAGATGCCCAACCGCCCGGTCCACGTCGAGAAGTTGCGGAAGTAGATGGTCATGCCGACCACGGCCCCTTCGTCGTCGGCCACATTGGCGAAGGCCACCGGGGCCTCGGCGAACAGGGCGTCGGCGAGCATCCGTTCGTCGATCTCGACGGAGTCCGGTTCCCGCTCGTAGGTGGCCAGGTCGCCGATGAGGGTGACCAGGGTCGGGACGTCGCCCCGTGTGGCCGGACGGACGATCACGGGACCAGCAGGACCCGGCCGAACGCCTGGCGGCTCTCGATGTAGGCGTGGGCCTCTCCGGCCTCCTCGAGGGCGAACCGGCGGTCGATGACCACGGCCAGCCGCCCGGCGGCGATGTCGTCGAGGTGCCCGGCGATCATGGCGTGGGCCCGGGTGCCGAGGAACAGTTCGGCGCCGAGGAAGTAGCCCACGAGCGTCTGGTTCTGGGACCGCATCGTCGAGATGTCCAGGGTCGACGGCGTCTCCCGCCCGGCGTCGCCGAACGTCACGCACCGGCCCCGGTAGGCCAGGCAGTGCAGGCTCCGCTGGAGGTTGGAGCCGCCGACCGAGTCGACGATGACGTCGGCGCCGCGCCCGTCGGTGAGGGTGCGCACGGCCTCGACGAAGTCGGTGGCGGTGTAGTCGATGCCGTGGTCGAGCCCGAGCCCGCCCAGCCGCTCGAGCCGTTCCGGGCTCGAGGCCGTCGCCAGCACGGTGGCTCCGGCCCGCTTGGCCAGCTGGACGGCGGCGATCCCGACGCCGCTGGCCCCGGCGTGGATGAGGGCCGTCTCGCCGGGCTGGAGTCGGCCGAACTCGAACAGGCAGTCGTCGGCGGTCCCGAACGGAACGGGCACGCAGGCTGCCACCTCGGTCGCCACCCCCTCGGGTACCTTCCAGCAGAACGGCCGGCCGGTCACCCGCA
>DATCCR010000102.1:0-5004 GCA_036511155.1 Acidimicrobiales bacterium | reverse complement strand
TCCTGGCCCTCAACTCGCCCGAGTACCTCGAGCTGTACCACGCCGCCTACCTCGGTGGCGGGGTCATCAACCCCCTCAATCTCCGGTTCGCCCCGAAGGAACTGGTCCACGTGCTGCGCGACTCGGGCACGACGACCTGCTTCGTGGACGGGATCTTCGCACCGCTCATCGAGGGGGTCCGGGAAGAGGCCGGCCTCGAGCACGTGGTCCTGATCGGAAGCGGCGACGTGCCCCACACCGCCACCTACGACGACCTCATGGCCGCCTCCGACCCGGTCATTCCCGACGAAGGGGAGGAGACGGACCCAGTGGTCCTCATGTACACCGGCGGCACCACCGGCCCACCCAAGGGCGTGCTGCTCGACCAGCGGGCCGAGGTGCTCAACCTGATGCACATCATGATGGACCGGCCGGTCGGCCCCGACACCGTCAACCTGCTGCAGACCCCGATGTTCCACGCCGCCTCGATGTTCGGCATCACCGGCGGGCCGGCGTTCGGCGCTCACACCGTCATCCTGCCCATGTTCGAGCCGGAGGCCGTCATGGCCGCCATCGACACCTACCGGGTCACCGACACCGTCATGGTGCCCACCATGATCAGCCTGACCATGGCCCACCCCGACTTCCGGCCCGAACGCCTCGGGTGCCTGCGCGAACTCGTCTACGGTGCATCGCCCATGCCCCGGGACATGCTCGAACAGCTGCTCGAGCTCTACCCTGACGTGAACATCTGGCAGGGCTACGGCATGACCGAGTGCTGCGCCATCCTGACCCTGCTCGGCCCCGACGAGCACCGCCGGGGCGGCAACTACCTGCGCAGCACGGGCCGGGCCGTGGCCGGCGTAGAGGTCGTGATCCTCGACGAGCAGGGCCGGTCGGTCGCGACCGGCGGGACCGGCGAAGTCTGTGCCCGGGGCGGCAACTTCATGGTCGAGTACTGGAACCAGCCCGAGGCGACGCGCGATGCGTTCCGAGACGGTTGGTACCACACGGGCGACGCCGGCTACCTCGACGCCGAGGGCTACCTCTACCTGGTCGACCGGGTGAAGGACATGATCGTCACCGGCGGCGAGAACGTCTACTCCATCGAGGTCGAGAATGCCCTGGCCAGCCACCCGGCCGTCCTGCAAGTGGCCGTCATCGGCATCCCCCACGACACCTGGGGCGAGCAGGTCCACGCCGTCGTCGTGCTCGTTCCGGGCGCCGAGGTGGACGCCGACGATCTGATCACCCACTCGCGTGAGTGGATCGCCGGGTACAAGGTGCCGAAGAGCATCGAGTTCCGCTCCGAGCCCCTCCCCCTGTCGGGAGCCATGAAGGTGCTGAAGCGGGAGCTGCGCGACCCCTACTGGCAGGGCAGGGACCGCCGGATCAACTGACCGGCGCGACGAACGGGCGGCTCAGAACCCGAGTCGGTCGAGCGAGTCGTCGCGCTGCTGCCAGCGCTTCTCCACCCGGACGAAGAGCTCGAGGTAGGCGCCGGGTTCCATCTGGCTGCGCACCGCCGTGCCCACCTCTTTCAGGGTGACCCCGCCCTTGCCGATCACGATGCCCTTCTGGCTGTCGCGCTCGACCAGGATCTCGCACCGGACCCGGGGCCACTCCCACTCGGTCACCCGGCAGGCGATGGAGTGCGGCAGCTCGTCGGCCACCCGGTAGAGCAGCTCCTCGCGGACCAGGTCCGCCACCCAGAAGGCCTCGGCCACGTCGGTGACCATGCCCTCGGGGTAGTAGCGGGGGCCCTCCGGCATGCGCTCGACAAGGGCGTCGACCAGGGCCGGCACCCCCTCGCCGGTGGCCGCCGACAGCGGAAAGTACTCGACCGGCACCGGGTCGCCCCCGGCCTCGGCGTCGAGCTCGCCGACCACGGTCGACACTCCGGTCAAGTGGCCGAGCACCCCGTCGCCCCCCACCCGGTCGATCTTGTTCACCACCACGAACAACGTGGGCCGACCGGCGCCCTCCACTCCCATGTCGGCGGCGAGGGCGGCCGCCCTCGCCATGGCCCGCATCCGCTTCACCGAATGGGCCAGGACCATCCGGTCGCCCGGGCCGACGGCGCCGGTCGCCTCGACCAGGGCCACCACGGCGTCCACATCGTCGAGGGAGGAGGTGGCCGACTCGTTCATCCGCTCGCCCAGCGCCGTCTTGGGCTTGTGGAGGCCCGGGGTGTCCACGAAGACCAGCTGGGCCTCGGGGCGGTTGAGCACGCCTCGGACCTGGGACCGGGTGGTGTTGGGCCGGGGCGAGACGATGGTCACCTTGGTGCCCACCATGGCGTTGACCAGCGTCGACTTGCCCACGTTGGGCCGGCCGACCACGGCCACGAAGCCCGACCGGAACCCGCTCATCGGGCGTCCGCCGACTCGGCATCGCGCGGGGCGTCGGCCAGGCGCTCGATCGACACCCGCTCGATGCGCCGGCCGTTGACCCGGTCCACGACCAGACGGAGCCCGTCGGAGGTGACCGACTCGCCGGCCACCGGCACGTGGCCGAGGAGGTCGAACACCAGTCCGCCCACCGTGTCCCACGCTCCCGTCGGGAGGTGGGCGTCGAGGAGGTCGTTGACCTCGTCGACGGGTAGTCGGGCGCTGACCCGCAGGCCACCCGACGGTAGGTGCTCGATCGGGATCTCCTCGACGTCGAACTCGTCCACGATCTCCCCTACCAGCTCCTCGATGAGGTCCTCCAGGGTCACCAGACCGGCCGTCCCGCCGTACTCGTTGACCACCACGGCCAGGTGGAACTTGTCCGACTGCATCTCGCGCATGAGGTCGGACACCCGCTTCGCCTCGGGGACGAAGTGGGCCTCCCGCACGTGCGATCCCATCGGCTCGGCACCCTGGCCGGCCTGGACGATCCGGATCATGTCCTTGGTGTAGGCGATGCCGATGACATCGTCGATCTGCTGCTCGACGGCGGGCAGCCGGCTGCGGCCGGCTTCGAGGGCCAGGTCGAGGGCGGCCTCGACGGTCACGTCTGCAGTGATGGTCACCATGTCGGTGCGGGGCACCATCACCTCACGGACCACGGTGTCGCCGAACTCGATGATCGAGTGGATGAGGGCCCGCTCCTCGGTCTCGATCACGTCGCCCTCGACGGCCACGTCGGCCATGGCCAACAGCTCGGACTCGGTGACCAGGGCACCCATGTAGCCGCCCGACTGGCCGATGAACAGGTTGGCCAGGCCGATGAGGCCCTTCGACACCATGCGGACCGGCCAGAACCGCACGATCGCCGACACGAAGGGGGCGCTCATCAGGGCGGCCCGCTCGGGGTGGTGGACGGCCCAGTTCTTCGGGACGGCCTCGGCGAAGACGAAGATCACGACGATCTCGAAGACGGTGGCGGCCACCACACCCCAGGCCCCGAACCAGCGGACCGCCAGGATGCCGACCAGAGTGGCCACCACGAGCTGGCAGATGAGTACGAGCAGGAGCACCGGGTTGAGGAAGCCCTGGGGATCCTCGGTCAGGCGGACCAGGACCTTGGCACCGCGCTTGCCATCGTCGGCCAGGCTCTTGGCCTTGGCACGGGACATCCTCACGAGTGCGGTCTCGGCCAGGGCCAGCAGGCCCGAGATGACCAGCAGCACCACGACGACGACCGTCAGGGCCACGTCTTCGGCCCCGAAGGTGACGGCGGTGGTCATGACGGAGGCTCGAGCAGCGGGGCCGCCCGGTAGAAGCGGTCGAGGAGCTGCTGCTCCCGGCGTTCCATACGCTCGGCCTCCTGGTCGACCTCGTGGTCCATCCCGAGGAGGTGGAGGATCCCGTGCACCACGAGCAGGGCGATCTCGTCGTCGAAGGTGGCGCCGTGCTCGACGGCGTTGACGGCGGCCACGCTCGGGCAGATGACCACGTCGCCGAGAAGCTGGTGCCGGCCGGTGGCGGCCTCGATGGAGGCCGGGCCCGTGCCGCCCTCGTCGGGCGACCGGCCGCTGCGGTCCACCTCGTCCTCGATGGGGAAGGACAGCACATCGGTCGGACCCTGCTTGTCGAGGAACCGCTCGTTGAGGGCGGCGATGGACGCCTCGTCGATGAACAGGAGGGAGACCTCGGTGTCGGTGGTGATGCCCTCGGCCTCGAGGACCGCCCGGGCCAGGGTCGCCCACCGCTCCACGGCCACCGGATGGTCGGCCTGCTCGTCGGCTGCATAGATGTCGAGGCTCACGGCGCGTTCCCGTTCGTGCCCGGTCCGCTCGTCCCGTTGTCGTCGTCGGCCCGGTCGTAGGCCGTCACGATGTCGGCGACGATCTTGTGACGGACCACGTCCTGGGCCTTCAGGTGCACGAAGGCCAGGTCCGGCACCCCGCCGAGGACGGCCTCGAGCCCCACCAGTCCCGACCGTCCCCCGGGAAGGTCGACCTGGGTCATGTCGCCGGTGACGACCGCCTTCGAGCCGAACCCGATACGCGTCAGGAACATCTTCATCTGCTCGGGGCTGGTGTTCTGGGCCTCGTCCAGGATGATGAACGAGTTGTTGAGGGTGCGCCCCCGCATGAAGGCCAGCGGAGCCACCTCGACCGCCCCCTTGTCGATGAGACGCTGGGCCCCCTCGGCCTCGAGCAGATCGTGGAGGGCGTCGTAGAGGGGGCGGAGGTAGGGGTCGACCTTGGCCAACATGTCGCCGGGCAGGAAGCCGAGCCGCTCGCCGGCCTCGACGGCCGGGCGGGTGAGGATGATCCGGCTGACCTGGCGGGCCTGCAGGGCCTGGACGGCCAGGGCCACGGCCAGGTACGACTTGCCGGTGCCGGCCGGCCCGATGCCGAAGGTGACGATGTGACGGGCGATGGCGTCGGCGTAGGCCTTCTGGCCGCTCGTCTTCGGCCGGATGGCCCGGCCCCGGGACGACCGGAGCAGCTCGCTGGTGAGCACCTCGGAGGGGCGGACGTCGTCGCGCATCATGTCGATCGTCCGCTTGAGCTGGACGGCGTCGAGGCCCTGGCCGGACTCGAGCAGGATGATCAGCTCGTGGAAGAGGGAGGCGACCCGCTCGGCGTCG
>DATCCR010000101.1:0-7896 GCA_036511155.1 Acidimicrobiales bacterium | reverse complement strand
CCCGGTCAGTGCCCCGAGGGTGGAGCCGAAGACCCCGCCGAGGTTGGCCCCGACGAGCACCGACAGGAGCACCCACAGCGGATTCATCCGCACCGTCCGACTCATGACCACCGGGTAGATGAAGTGGTTCTCGACGACCTGGAAGCCGACGAACACGATGGCGGTGACCACGCCGGCCGTCGGCGAGTGGAGCAGGGCCAGGGCCACGGCCGGCACCCCGGCGATGAGTCCGCCCACCAGGGGGATCATGGCCACCAGGGCCACCCACAGGCCGATCAGGAGGGCGAAGGGCACCCCCAGGGTGACCATGGTCACGAAGACCACCAGGCCGAACAGGAGGCCCATGGCGAACGTGCCCAGTACGTAGGCGGTCACCGAGCGCGACACGGTGGCCGAGATGTCCGAGACCGTCTGGCGCAGACGCGGGTTCATGGCCCCGAGGGCGCTGCCCCGCAGGAGGGGTGCCTCCAGCAGCATGAACAGCGACAGGAAGGCGATCGTCGTCAGGGCGATGATGGTCGAGAACACCGCCCTGCCCAGGTTGGCGCCGATCGACAGGGCGGGCTTGCCCAGGTTGTGGGCCGCCTCCTTCAACTTCGGGGCGTTCTTCTGGACCCAGTCGAGGAGCCCGAAGCGCTGCAGGGTGTGGGCCAGCCAGCCGTGGCCCCGCTGGACCTGATCGACCATGGTGGGCAGGCGCTCGGCCACATGGGTGAGCGAGTTGACCAGGGGGTAGCCGAACAGGGCGAGCAGGCCGGCGAAGACGAGCACGGCGGAGGCGAACACGACCCCGACGGCCGCCCCTCGGCGGAACCGGTGGCGCTGGAGGGCGGCCACCGCCGGGTTGAGGACCAGGGCGATGAAGGCGGCGATGAGGACCCACAGGATGACCTCGCGCAGACGACCCAGCAGTCGGTAGAGGACCCAGGTGGCGATGATCACGAGGTCGACGGTCAGGATGGTGCGCAACGGCACCCCCTTGGCCGACGCGGCGGCGAACAGCCGGTCGCGCCGGGGTGCGTCGGGGCCCACCGACCGGTCGTGGCGCTCCACCGGGCTCTCGCTCACGATGGTCGCGGCAACTACGGAGTCGCCCTCGGACTGCTCGCTCGGCACGGCCACGTCCTCAGCATGGCAGGTCCGGGGGTCGCGCCGTGTCAACATGGGGCCGATGGTGGCCGATACGGCAGGGGTGCCGGAGGGAGAACCGGTGGAGGTGGTCCGACAGGGCCGCTGGTGGCACCGTGGCCCGTTCGTGCGCCGCGACGTGCGCCTCAGCGTCGGCACCGTGCTCCTCTTCCTCTTCGTCTTCTACGTGGCCCTGCCCCTGCTGGCCAGCCACCGCAGCCAGGTCGGGGCGCTCACCCACATCAACATGGCCTACCTCGCCCTCGGCGTCCTCCTCGAGGTGGCCGCCCTGGTGGCCTACACCCAGCTCACCCACGCCGTGCTCCCCCACGGCGGCCCCTCCCGGTTCCGACTCTTCCGGATCAACCTCTCCACCCTGGCCCTCAGCCACGTGTCGCCCGGCGGCACGGCCCCGGGAGCGGCCCTCGGCTACCGCCTACTGACCCAGTCGGGCGTGACCGGGGCCGACACCGGGTTCGCCCTCGGCACCCAGGGCATCGGCTCGGCGGTCGTGCTGAACGCCATCTTCTGGTGCTCGCTGGTCGGCTTCCTCGGCACCCACGGCTTCCGGGTGCCCGGCACCCACGGGCACGGCTCCACTTCGGCCTCCATCCTGGTGATGGTGGCGGCGGCGGTCGGCGTGATCCTGCTCGGTGCCCTCGGCGTGCTCTTCTACCTGCTCACCCGGGGCCAGGAGCGGGCCAGCCGGATCATCCACGGCGTGTCGGCCCACATCCGCTTCCTCGACGCCGACCGCTTCACCTCGTTGCTCGAGCGGCTGGCCCTGCGGTTCGCCATGCTCATGGAGGACAAGCGGCTCCTGGCCCGGGCCGTCGGGTGGGCGGCGGCCAACTGGCTGCTCGACGCCGCCTCGCTGTGGGTCTTCGTGGCCGCCTTCGGGCACGTCGTCTCGCCGATCGACCTGCTGACGGCCTACGGACTGGCCAATATCCTGGCCGCCATCCCCATCACCCCCGGCGGCCTCGGCGTGGTCGAGTTCGTGCTCGTCACGATGCTGGCCGGCTTCGGGCTCACCGACGGCGAGGCCCTGTCGGCCGTCCTCGCCTACCGGGCCGTCAACTTCTGGCTCCCGATCCCCTTCGGGGGCCTGGCCTACGCCTCACTCGAACTCGAGCACCGCTCGGTGCGCCAGCGGGTGTGGCGGCGGGCCCTCGACGCGCAGGTGCGGGCAGGCCAAGTGGTGGCTAAGGCGTTCGACCGGAGCGCCCGCGGAAGCGGAGCCACCGCCGCCGCTTCGACGCCGGACCCGACGTCACCGTCGACCGCTCCCCCGACGGCACCTCCCCCGACACCGGCGTCGGGGCCCCAGGCCAGGGCGACGTCGCCAGGGCCGGCTCCGGTGACACCGCACCGCCCGCCACCTCCGCCAGCCGGAGCGACGGGACTGCCTGGGCCTCACTGTGCCGACGCCGTAGTGCGTCGAGCGCCAACTCTCGGCACCGATCCTGCAGGCTGAAGCCGCCTCCCTCCGAACCCTTCCCCTCCGACTGCCCCGACTCCGGCGCCCGAACCGGCGTCACCCGCCGCCAGGCGCCGTCCGACTCCAGGGTCCACGAGTTCGTCTCGTCGCACAGGGCGGCGTCGAGGATACCCACCAGACGCTGCTGGATCGCCGGGTCGACCACCGGCACCACGGCCTCGACCCGGCGGTCGAGATTGCGCTCCATCATGTCGGGCGAACCGAACCAGACCCGCAGGGGACGGCCGTGCTCGCCCCCGAACCGGAAGATCCGCGAGTGCTCGAGGAAGCGGCCCACGATCGACCGGACCCGGATGTGCTCGGACAGGCCCGGCACCCCGGGTCGGATGCTGCACCGGCCCCGGACCACCAGGTCGATGGAGGTACCGCCGGCCGACGCCCGGTAGAGGGCGTCGATCACTTCGGGGTCGGTCAACCCGTTGGTCTTGAGCACGATGCGGCCGGCCGGGCCGGCCGCCCCCTCGGCATCGATGGCGTCGATCACCTCGTGGCGGGTGGAGAGCGGTGACACCACCAACCGGCGGAGTTGCACCTCGGACCCCGAGCCGGTGAGGAGGTTGAACACCTCGGCCACGTCGGCCCCGATGCCGGGATCGGCGGTCAGCATCCCGATGTCCTCGTAGGTGAGCGCGGTCACCGAGTTGTAGTTGCCGCTGCCGACGTGACAGTACCGGCGGGTGTGGTCGCCCTCGCGTCGGATGACCAACGACATCTTGCAGTGGGTCTTCAGCCGGGCCAGCCCGTAGACCACCTGCACGCCGGCCTCCTCGAGGGCCCGGGCCCAGGCGATGTTGGCCCGCTCGTCGAACCGGGCCTGCAGCTCGACCACCGCGGTCACCTGCTTGCCCGACTGCGACGCCCGGATCATGGCGGCCACGATCGGACTGTCCGTGCCCGTGCGGTAGAGGGTCTGCTTGATGGCCAGAACGTCCGGGTCGGCGGCGGCCTGCTCGACGAAGGCCTCGACCGAGGCGGCAAACGATTCATAGGGGTGGTGGAGCAGGACGTCGCCCTCGGCGAGGACCTCGAACAGGTCGCGGCCACCGGCCAGCTGCGGGGGGACCAGCGGCGTCCAGGGTTCGGGGGCCAGGGCGGGCCGGTCCACACTCGACAGGGTCCGCAGGCCACCCAGGTCGATGGGCACGTCGGACAGGAAGACGTTGTCCTCGGGCACGTCGACCGCGCCCACCAGCAGGTCCAGGAGGTCGGACGAGATGCCGGCCGCCACCTCGAGGCGGACGGCCTGGCCGAACCGGCGTCGGTGGAGCTCGAGCTCGACGGCGGCCAGCAGGTCCTGGGCGTCGTCCTCGTCCACCGACAGGTCGGCATTCCGAGTGACCCGGAACACGTGGTGCTCGGCGATCGTCATCGCCGGGAAGAGGGTGTCGAGATGGGCGGCGATGACCTGCTCGACCGGCACGAACCGGCTGCCGTCAGGCAGGGCCACGAAGCGCTCCAGGAGTGGCGGCACCTTCACCCTGGCGATCCGCTGTTCGCCGGTCGTGGGGTCGGTCACGCGCAGGACCAGATTGAGGCAGAGGTTGGAGATGTAGGGGAACGGGTGGCCCTGGTCGACGGCCAGCGGGGTCAGGATCGGGAAGATGGTGCGGACGTAGACGTCGTCCAGGTGGGCCCGGTCGTGGTCGTCCAACATGTGCCAGTCGGTCAGGAGGATGCCGGCTGTCTGTAGGGCCGGGGCCACCCCTCCGGCGAAGATCCGGCTCTGGCGCTCCACCAGGGCCGTCACCTGTTCCGAGATGGCCTCCAGCTGCTCGCCGGGGGCCAGGCCGTCGGGTGACCGGGTCCGGAGTCCGGCCGCCACCTGGTCCTCCAGACCGGCCACCCGGACCTGGAAGAACTCGTCGAGTCCCTCGGCGAAGATGGCCAGGAACTTCACCTGCTCCAAGAGTGGTTGACGGTCGTCGGCAGCCAGGTCCAGCAGTCGGTTGGCGAATTCCAGCCACGACAGTTCGCGGTTGGCGAACCGCTCGAAGGACTCGCGCAGGGGGATCTCGTCGGGCACGGGTGGGTGGGCGTCGGGCCCGGGTCCCGGCTGCTTGCGCGCTCCACCGATCCGTTGCTCCTCGGGCCGCTCCTGTTCGGGAGCCCGCCCTCCGGTGGCGTCGAGGTCACCGACCGAGGTCGGCACCCCGGGGACGTCGGGATCACCGACCGCGGGCATCGTACGGTTCCTCGTCGAGACGGACTCCGGCTCCGTCACGGCCCCGCCCCGCCAGGGCGGTCATCTCGGGGGCGCCAGAGGGTCATCGTCGCTCCATCGTACCTCCGGGCCGGTCTCCGGGGCCCGGGGAGGAACCTCCGGCGCCCGGGCGGGATGCCCCGGATCCGTGGCCGGCTCCCCCGCCCGCCCCGTGGGCGCCGGTAGGCTCGCCGCAGATGCCGTTCATCTCCCTCCGTTCCGCTTTCGCCAGGCGACCGCGCCGTGGCGTCAAGGCGCGTCGCCGCACCGAGCTGGGCCTCCTGGTGGCCGCCGGGGTCATCATCGTGGCCACCTACATCCTCATGATCCTGGGCAACACCTCGAAGGTCCCCTCGGACCTGACGCCGCTGCTCCTCTGCATCCTGGCCCTGGGTGGGGTCACCCACGTGGCCAACCGGATCTTCGTGCCCGACGCCAACGCCGTCGTCATGCCCATCGTCTTCCTGCTCAACGGTATGGGCTACGTGATGATCACCCGCATCGACCTCGGGATCACCACCAGGTACGCCCCCCTCCAGGCCGCCTGGACGGCCGGCGGTGTGGCCGCCTACGTCGTCACCCTGTTCGTCATCCGACGTTCCCGCGACCTGGACCGTTACCGCTACCTGCTGCTGGCCGGCGGCGTGATCCTGCTGCTCCTACCGCTGGTGCCCGGGGTGGGGGCCAACATCAACGGCGCACGGCTGTGGATCCATCTCGGGTCGTTCGAGTTCCAGCCGGTGGAGATCGGCAAGATCGTCCTCTGCGTCTTCTTCGCCTCGTACTTCGCCGACAAGCGGGAGCTGCTCACCATCCCGACGGCCCGGCTCGGCAACCGTCTCGTGCTCGACCCCCGGCCGCTGGTCCCGATCGTGCTGGCCTGGGGCTTCGCCATCCTGGTCATGAGCCTCGAGCACGACATCGGGTTCTCGGCACTCCTGTTCACCCTGTTCATCGGACTCCTGTGGATCACCACCGGACGCACCGGCTACCTGGTGCTCGGCCTGGTCATGTTCGGGGTGGGCGCCTACATCACGACCAAGTACTTCAACCAGACCCATGTCCGGGTCCAGACCTGGCTCAACCCGTGGAAGTACGCGGACGGCAACGGCAGGCAGCTCGTCCAGTCGTGGTACGCCCTCGGCAGCGGCGGCGTCGGGGGGTCCGGCCTCGGGCTGGGCTTCGGCGCCTACAGCATCCCGAACTCCCGGACCGACTTCATCTTCGCCACCATCGGCGAGGAGATGGGTCTCATGGGCTCCTCCATGATCGTGGTGGCCTACATGCTCCTGGTCGGCGCCGGCCTCCGCATCGCCCAGGCCGCCCGCTCCGAGTTCGCCAAGCTGGTGGCCGCCGGGCTCACCATCATCATCGGCTTCCAGGCCTTCTTCATCATCGGCGGGATCGTGCGGATCCTGCCGCTGACCGGCATCACGCTCCCCTTCGTCTCCTACGGGGGTTCGGCGCTGATCGCCAACTACGTGCTGGTGGCCCTGCTGATGCGTATCTCCGACGAGGGGACGGCCGCGGCCGACGCCGCCGAACAGGCCAAGTACGAGGAGAACCTCGAACGACGCCGGCGGCTGCTCACCGGCAGCTGACGGGCCGGCCGGACCCGCTCAGGCGGTGGGGCTCACGCCGGGCCACCCGGCGGGGGCACGTCGTCACCGCACTGGAGGAGACGGGCGTCGATGAGGATCGGCACCTGCACCGGCTGGTGGAGAGCCAGGATGAGGCCGTCGGTCGGTCGGCACGAGTGGACCGACCGGCCGCCCGTGCCCCGCAGGTCCAACTCGGCGAAGTGCACCGAGCCGACCCGGCCCACGATGCGGACAGCCACCAGGTCGATGTCGAACCGCTGGAGCACCCCGCTCATGAGTTCGTGGGTGAGCGGCCGGGGCGTCGGGATGCGCCGCATGGCATGGGACAGTGCCACCCCGTCCTGCAGGCCCACCGGGAAGGTGAGCTGGCGACGGGGGGTCTCCATCTCCCGCAGGCACACCGCCGGATGTTGGTTGGGCAGGTCGATGGTCACCGAGGACACCAGTGCCATCCGGAAGTCCGGCGAGCCGTCGGGCGGTCCGGTCGGGACCGTGTAGTCCGGCTCCGGCTCCGGGTCGGCGACGGCGGGGTCGGCGCCCTCGGTGGGACCGGCTGTGCCGGGCGCACCGCCGTCCAGGACCGGGGTCCCCGCCGCGGCCACGGGCGCGCCGGGGGCCTGCCCGGCCACCGTGTCGGCCGGTCCGGCCGTGTCGGGGTCGGGAACCGTCACCGTGTGCTCCGGTAGTGGACGCTGGTCACGATGCCGATGGCCGCCATGAATCCGATCATGGACGACCCGCCGTAGGAGAGGAAGGGCAGTGGGATACCGGCCACCGGCATGATCCCCATGTTCATCCCCACGTTCTCGAAGACCGAGAACATCAACAGGGCGAACACCCCCGAGCACAGCAGGCGGCCGAATGCGTCCTTGGCCATCTGGGCCACCCGGAGGATCCGCCAGGCGAGGATGCCGTAGAGGACCAGGAGCACGCCGGCCCCCACGAAGCCCAGCTGCTCCCCCACCGCCGAAAAGATGAAGTCGGTCTGCTGTTCGGGCACGTAGGCCAGATTGGTCTGGGCCCCCTTGAACAGCCCCTGCCCGAAGATCCCGCCGTGGGCGATGGCCGTCTTGGCCTGGTTCACGTTGTAGGTGACGTTGGTGCTGGCCGTGTTGGGTGAGATGAAGCTGGTCAACCGCTGGATCTGGTAGTGCTTCACGAGCCCCAGGTTGAGGGCGACCACGATCAGCAGCACGGCCCCCACCACCAGCAGGACCAGGTAGCGGACGGGCATCCCGGCCACGGCCAACATGACCAGCAGGATCATCGAGCAGACGATGGCCGTGCCGAGGTCGGGCTGCTTGATGATGATCACGATGGGCAGGCCGGCCATCAGCAGGATGCGTACCAGGTCACGCAGCTCGAGTCCCTCGGGCCGGCGGGCGCAGTAGGTGGCGATGGCCACGATGAGCACCAGGGTGGCGAACTCGGACGGCTGCAGCTGCAGGGGCCCGAGCGCGAACCAT
>DATCCR010000100.1:0-2962 GCA_036511155.1 Acidimicrobiales bacterium | reverse complement strand
TCGACCAGGCCAACGCCACCTACGTGCGCGGTTCGGTCTACTCGGGCTTCGGCGGCCAGCCCGACTTCGTCACCGGGTCGCTGCACTCCGAAGGTGGCCACGCAATCGTGGCCCTGCGCTCCTGGCACGACAAGTCCGGCTCGTCGGCCATCGTGCCCCTGCTCGCCGATCCCGCCACCTCGTTCCAGCACTCGGTCATCGTGACCGAGCACGGTGCAGCCGAGATGTTCGGCCGGTCCAACATCGACCAGGCCCGGTTGCTCGTCGACCGGGCCGCCGATCCCCGGGCCCGGGACGGTCTGCGCGAGACGACCGGGACCCTCGTCCTCTGACCGGTCGAGGTCGTCCGGCCGGGCCGGTCCCCCGTGGCCCAGGTGCCCGCGGGCTAAGTTCACTCCGGTGAGCACTCGAGGTTCCGGCGGCGCCGACGTGACCACCGCGCCGCCGGCGTCCGGTGGTCGATCCCCCGTGCTGCTCCTGCTGGCCGCCAGCCAGTTCCTCATGACCCTCGACAGTTCGGTCATGAACGTCTCGATCAAGTCGGTGGCCAACGACCTCGGCACCACCGTCACCGGGATCCAGACGGCCATCACCCTGTACACCCTGGTCATGGCCGCCTTCATGATGACCGGCGGGAAGATCGGCGCCATCGTCGGCCGCCGCCGGGCCTTCACCCTCGGCCTCATCGTGTACGCGTGCGGCTCCCTGGTCACGTCCCTCGCCCCGAACCTCACCGTCCTCATCATCGGCTGGTCGCTGCTCGAAGGGCTGGGCGCGGCGCTGATCATGCCCGCCATCGTGGCCCTGGTGGCCGGCAACGTCCCGAGGCAGGGCCGATCCGCCGCCTACGGGATGATCGCGGCGGCCGGGGCGATCGCCGTGGCCGCCGGACCCCTGATCGGTGGTGCCGTGACCACGTTCGCATCCTGGCGGTGGGTGTTCGTCGGCGAGGTGGTCATCGTCGCCGTCATCCTGTGCTTCGTCAGGGTCATCCAGGACGCGGCACCCGAGGAGCGGGTGGCCTTCGACGGTTTCGGCGCCCTTCTGTCGGTGGTCGGCCTGTCGCTGACCGTCTACGGGGTCCTGCGGTCCGGTACCTGGGGCTGGGTCAACCCCAAGCCCAACGCCCCGGCCATCGGTGGGGTGTCCCTGGTGTTCTGGCTCGTCCTGGCCGGACTGTTGACCATCGGCGCGCTGGTCGAGTGGGAGGCGCACCGGGAGCGGTCCGGCCAGGAGCCGCTGTTCAAGCCGTCGATGTTCGCCAGCCGCCAGCTCACCGGGGGCCTGGTGCTGTTCTCCTTCCAGTTCTTCATCCAGGCCGGCATCTTCTTCACCATCCCGCTCTTCTTGTCGGTGGTCCTCGGGCTCAACGCGCTCCAGACGGGACTGCGGTTGTTGCCCCTGTCGCTGGCGCTGCTGGCCACAGCCGTGCTGATCCCCAAGCTCGCCCCCCACGCCTCGCCCCGCCGGGTGGTCCGTCTCGGGCTGCTGTCGATCCTGGCCGGCACCCTGGTGCTGGTGGCCGGGCTCGACCCCGGTGCCACAGCCGCGGTGGTCCTGATCCCCATGGCGCTGATCGGGCTGGGGATCGGCGCCCTCGCCTCCCAGCTCGGCGCCATCACCGTGTCGGCGTTCCCCGACTCGATGAGCGCGGAGATCGGCGGGCTTCAGAACACGTTCACCAACTTCGGCGCGTCCCTCGGGACGGCCCTGGTCGGTGCCGTGCTCATCGGCAGCCTCACCTCCGCCTTCCTGACCGGGGCTGCGCAGAACGAGGCCATCCCGGCATCGGTCACGTCCGAGGCCACGGTCACGTTGGAGGCCGGCATCCCCTTCGTGTCCGACGCGGAGCTCGAGCAGAAGCTCGCCACCACGGACCTGTCACCGACCACCCAGGACGCCGTCCTGGCCGAGAACGCGTCGGCCCGGCTGGTCGGCCTGCGGACCGCGCTCTCGGCGGTGGCGCTCGTCATCGTGCTGGCCCTGTTCTTCGCCCGGATGCTGCCCAACTCGCCGATCGTCGCCGACGAGCCGGATGCACTCGAGTCGGCGAATGGACCGGGGCCGCCCGAAGAGGACGGCTGAGCGCCCGGAGCCGACGCCCGGGGCCGATCCGAAATGCGATCGACAGTCGCCCTCCCGCTTGACCAGGGACGTCGGCTGTCGACCGCCCGCAGGCTCCGAACGAGGTCAAGGTGGGCGCCCGAGAGGCCGATACCCCAACTGTGCGATTTGATCTCGAGCACCCAACGCCGCGCCAATTGCGAGATGGTGTCACCTGCGGGCTGATCGCGGAGTCGATCATGGTCCCGATCCTGCTGACGGTGACCTTCCTCGACCACCGGCAGGTCCGGTGGGGCTATCTGGTGGGAGCCGTGGCCTGCATCCTCGTGTCCATCGCGTATCAGGTGGTCTTCGCGGCGGTCACTCGCGGGTCGGCCACCGTCGAGTCCCAGGCCAACACCTGGTTCATCATCGCCTGCCTCGCTCTGGCCGCCCTGGCGTGCATCGAACTGTCGACGGACACGCCGGCCGCCCTGTACACGCCGGCCATGTTGGTCGGCGTGCTCTTCATCGCCATCGTGGGCGACCGACGGATGCAGCTGGTGATCGACGTCTACGCCCTGGCGCTCATCGCCGTGATCGGCTGGGTCCAGGGTCTGCGCGGGGCCGAGTTCGGTGTCTCGATGTTCATCTATGCCTCGACCATCGCCGTCATGAGTTTCATCTGCGCCCGCACCGTCGGCTCCCTCACCGAGCAGATCAACTTCACCCTGGCCCTCGACTCGCTCAGCGAGTGCTTCGACGATGTCGGCTTCGACGCGGCACGGTCCACGACCGACACGTTCGCGGAGATCTTCGCCCGGGGTCTGCCGTACGTGGCCAGCATCCTCCCAGCCGAGCGGGTGGCCGTCTTCCACCGCACGGGTTCCGTCGAACGTTTCGTCCTGGTGGCCGCCTG
>DATCCR010000099.1:0-11565 GCA_036511155.1 Acidimicrobiales bacterium | reverse complement strand
TAGTCGGGGGGCGACGCCGGGCTGGCCAGGTTGAAGACGCCCGTCACCGGCCCGTCGACCGGGATCCCCACCGAGATGTCGGCCTCGACGAGGGTGAACCGGTCGTGGTCGGCCAGGTGGGCGACGTTGGCACGGCGCCCGGTCGAGAAGTCATCGACGCAGACGACCTCGTCGCCCCGGGCGAGGAGATGGTCGCAGAGATGGGAGCCGAGGAATCCCGAGCCGCCGAGGACGACGATACGTCCGCTCACCTCCGGCCGATCCCGACGTAGGAGAAGCCGAGCCGGCGGAGCTGGGCCGGGTCGAGGAGGTTGCGGGCGTCGACGAAGACCGGGGCGGTCAAGGCGTCGCGGACCTTCGCGAAGTCCAGCCACCGGAACTCGTCCCACTCCGTGAGGACGACCGCGGCCGCCGCACCCTGGCAGGCGGTGTAGGCGTCCGGGTAGGCCCGGAGCGAGCCGGGGCCCTCGGGGGTGGGGAATCCGGGAACGGGCACGGACTCCTCGCCCTCGGGCACCGACACCGTCGGGTCGTAGGCACGCACCTCGGCACCGCTCTCGGCCAGTCGCAACGAGATCTCGACGGCCGGCGAATTCCGCAGGTCGTCGGTGCCGGCCTTGAAGGTGAGGCCCCACACGGCGACGACCGCCCCGGCGAACGCGCCGTCGCCGGCGTCCGGGTCCAGGCTCGGGGCCACGGCGGTGCGCACCTTGCCCACCACCCGCTCGAACTGTTCGTCGTTGGTGGCGATGGCCCCCTTCAGGAAGGAGAAGTCGTAGCCCGCCTGCTCGGCGATGTGCACCAGGGCGCGGGTGTCCTTCGGGAGGCAGCTCCCGCCCCAGCCCGGTCCCGGCTTCATGAATTCGAATCCGATGCGCTTGTCGTAGCCGAGTCCGAGGATCACGTCCCGGACGTCCGCACCCACCGCTTCGCACAGGCTGGCGACGGCGTTGACGAAGCTGAGCTTGGTGGCCAGGAAGGCGTTGGAGGCGTACTTGATCGTCTCGGCCGTGGCCGCGTCGGTAATCAGCAGCGGCGCCTGGGTCCCGGCGAACAACTCGCCCACCCGGGCGGCGGCGGACTGGTCGTCGGCACCGACCACGATGCGCTCGGGGTGCAGGCTGTCCGGCACCGCGGTGCCCTCGCGCAGGAACTCGGGGTTGGACACCACCTGGACATCGGTGCGGCCGAGCACCCGCTCCACCACCAGGGTCGAGCCCACCGGGACGGTCGACTTGTTGACGATCACCGTGCCGGGCGCCAGGTGCGGGCTGATCTCTGCGGCCACCGCCTCGACGAAGGAGAGGTCGGCCGACCCGTCGTCGGCCTGGGGGGTCGGGACGCACAGGAAGACGAACTCGGCGCCTTGGACTGCGACGGTGGCGCCCTGGACGAACGTGAGGTTGCCGGCGGCCTGACCCTCACGGACCAGCTCCTCGAGGCGCTCCTCGACGATCGGGACCTCGCCCCTCTGGAGCATGGCGACCTTGGCCGGGTCGGCGTCGCCACAGGTCACCTTGTGGCCCAGGTGGGCCAAGGTCGCCGCCGTGGGCAGACCCACGTAGCCGACCCCGATGACGGCCACCGTGTGGGCCGGCCCGGGCGGCGGGCGACCGAAGGCGGACTCTCCCGGCGCGTGGGGATGCCCGGACCCCTGGGGTCCGCCGGCCTCACCGCCGTGTGCGAAGAGCGTCGAGCTCAGAGACATTGCTGGTCACGTCCCATCATCTGGTCGTCTGGCGCCCCTCGGGCGCGACTGTCGGCATTGTGGTCAACATCGACCGGAACCGGCCGCTGCCTGAGCGGATTCGCCCCGATCGCCACGTTCGGGCGTCGGAACCTTCCCTGCAATCCTGCAACATCTGGTGCCCCTTCGAAAGGCCTGGACCCGAACCTTCCCAAATCCGGCCCGAACTGCGCCCGCTTCCGGCCCCACCCTGCTCCCGGATCCTTCCCGGCATGCTCACGGATCTGGCCCGGATTCTCCCCGCTTCCCGCCGGATCGACGACCAGAGACACCCGGAACCGCCCGGACCAGATCCTCGACTCAGCCCGGCTCGGGCAGGACCGCCACCAGGCGGGCCAAGGCATCCTGCCACCGGGGCATGGCCGGCAGCCCCGACAGACGGAGCCCGGCGTTGTCCAGGCGGGAGTTTGCCGGTCGGGGGGCGGGTCGAGGCGGGTCGAGATCGGAGGTGGCGATCGGCTGGACACGTGCCGGGTCGTGTCCGGTGGTGGCCATGACCTCCTTGACGAAGCCGAACCAGGAGGTCTCCCCCTGGTTGGTGACGTGGAAGGTGCCGGGGCGCCGGTCCGTGCCGAGCCGGACGATGGCCCGGGCCAGGTCGGCGGTGAACGTCGGGCAGCCGTGCTGGTCGTCGACGAAGCGGAGCACCCCGTCCGGCGAGGCGGCAGCCACCCGCTGGACGGTCTTGACCATGTTGGCTCCGTGGGCGCCGCTGACCCAGGCGGTGCGCACGATGGTGCCCGAGGCGCCGGCCAGCGCCCGGATCTCCAGTTCGCCGCCCAGCTTGCTGCGGCCATAGACGGAGCGGGGTGCCGGGGCGTCCCATTCGACATACGGCACAGGAGACGTCCCGTCGAACACATAGTCGGTCGACACGTAGACGATGTGGGCGCCCACGGCCACGGCGGCCTCGGCCATGTGGCGGGTGCCCATGGAATTGACGGCGAAGGCGGTGTCCGGGTCGGACTCGCAGGCGTCGACGGCGGTGTAGGCGCCCCCGTGGAGGATGAGGTCGGGGCGGAACCCCTCGACCGCGTCCCGCACGGCAGCCCGGTCGACCAGGTCCAGCGTGTCGATGTCGGTGGCCAGGACCTCATGGGTGCCCGGGACCACCGCCTCGAACGGCGTGCCCTCCAACTCTGACGACGACAGCCCGCCGACGGGCACGAGGCCGGCCAGCACGTCACGGACGTCCCGGCCGAGCTGGCCGTTCCCACCGGTGACGAGCACCCGCAGTGGTGTGCTCACGTGCTCACCCATGCACCGGGCTCACCGGGTTCACCGGGCGGGAGCGCCGGCGGCGGGACTGCTCCAGTCCCCCTCGACCACCGGGGCACGGTCACGCAGCGGCTCCCACCAGCTGCGGTTGGCCGCATACCAGTGGACGGTGTCGGCCAGGCCCTGCTCGAAGGGGACTGTCGGCTCCCAGCCCAGTTCCTTGCGGATCTTGGTGGAGTCCAGGAGGTACCGGCGGTCGTGGCTCGGGCGGTCGGGCACGATCTCCTTGAGCGACTGGGGCTTGCCCGCCGCGCTCAGGACGGCGTCGGCGATCTCCTCGATCGAGGCCTCCACCCCACTGCCCACGTTGTAGGTCTCACCCACGGCGCCGTGCTGGAGGACCAGCTCGATGGCCCGGCAGTGGTCGTCGACGTGCAGCCACTCACGCTTGTTCTGGGTCGACTTGTAGAGCGGCAACGGCTGGTCGTCGAGGGCCCGAGCGGTGAACAGGGGGATGACCTTCTCCGGAAACTGGTACGGCCCGTAGTTGTTGCAACAGTTGGTGATGGTGGCCGGCAGCCCATAGGTCTCGTGGTAGGCCCGCACGGCGTGGTCGCCGCCGGCCTTCGAGGCGTTGTACGGGGTGCGCGGCCGGTACGGGGTGGTCTCGGTGAAGACCTCGTCCGAATCGAGCGGCAGGTCGCCGTAGACCTCACAGGTGGAGATGTGGTGGAACCGCGTCACGCCGTGGCGCCGGGCGGCCTCGGCCAGGGTCTGGGTGCCCATGACGTTTGTCTGGAAGAACCTGGTCGGGTCGAGGATGGCCAAGCTGTTGTGGGACTCGGCGGCGAAGTTCACGATGACGTCGATCTCGTGCTCGGCCAGGGTGGCGGTCACGCCCTCGAGGTCGCCGATGTCGCCCTGGACGAAGGTGATCCGGTCCTCTACGTCGTCGAGGCTGGGCCGGTTCCCGGCGTAGGTGAGCACGTCGAACGCCACCACGGCGTCGTCAGGGTGACGCTCGACCCAGTAGCGGACGAAGTTCGAACCGATGAACCCGGCGCCGCCGGTGACGAGAAGTCGCATAGCGGCACAGCGTAGCCCCGGGTCGTGCACCGGCCTAGACCGGGACGGCAATATCCGGTTGCAATCCGGGAGCACCCCCTCGAGAGTCGTTCCTGGTCAGGACCCCGGACGCACGTGCACGACGTCGCCGGCGACGACGGTCCGGGTGGCCTCACCGGTCGCCACGACGAGGTGGCCCTCGGGGCTGATCCCCGTGGCGGTGCCCTCGAACGACCCGTCGGGCAGGTCGACCCGGACCCGGGTCCCGACCGTGGTGCAGCGCGCCAGAAGGTCCTCGGCCAGCCGAGACCGGCCCTCCACCGAACCGAGATCGGCCGCCCGGGGCTCGAGGGCGGCCAGCAGCGCACCGAGCAGCGCCTCCCGGTCGACCGGAGCCCCGGCCAGCTGGCGGAGCGAGACGGCCAGACCGGCCAGGTCGGGCGGAAGATCGGCGTCGGCGGCGGGCCAGTTCACGTTGATGCCGATCCCGACCACCACGGGCGCGGGCAGACCCTCTGCCGGGGTGGCGGAGGCCAGGTCGGACTCGGCCAGGACGCCGGCCAGCTTCCGTCCCGACGTGTCCACCAGGTCGTTGGGCCACTTGACCGACACGTCCGTCCGGTCCACCAGGCCGAGCACTCCGATGGCGTCCACCGCAGCCAGGGCCACCGCCGTGGTGGCCAGGTGGCGGTCACCCGGCTCGATGGCGGGACGCAGCAGGACCGACAGCAGCAGGTTGGCCCCCGCCGGCGCCTCCCAGGAACGGCCCAGTCGGCCCCGGCCGGCCGTCTGGTGGTCGGCCACGGCCACGACGCCCTCTGGAGCACCCGCCCGGGCCTCGTCGAGGAGGTAGCGGTTGGTCGAGTCGATGGACTCGAACCGTCGGACGTCGGCGAACCTGGTCTCCGGCATGGCACACACCCTACGGCCCGTGCCAGTCTGTAGCGCCGGTAGGGCGTTCCGTGCCGGGACGCCCGTCGCGGGCGTGACAGAGTGGGGACGCCCCACACGTGGGGCGAGGGCCCACCCGGCCGACCTCGGCGGGACGGGCCCTTGCCATCTCCGATTTCGAAAGGCGCAGCGTGCTCAAGAAGGTCCTCATCGCCAACCGGGGAGAGATCGCCGTCCGTGTCATCCGGACGTGCAGGGAGCTGGGCGTGGCCACCGTGGCCGTCTACTCCGAACTCGACCGCGACGCCCTCCACGTCCGCTTGGCCGACGAGGCCTATGCCCTCGGAGGTCAGACGGCCGCCGAGTCGTACCTGAACACCGAGGCCATCCTCGACGTCATCGAGCGCAGCGGCGCGGATGCCGTGCACCCCGGTTACGGCTTCTTCTCCGAGAACACCGACTTCGCCCGGGCCATCACCGAGCGTGGCGTGACCTTCATCGGCCCCCCTCCCGAGGCCATCGAGATCATGGGCGACAAGATCAGCGCCCGCCACGCCGCCGAGAGGGTCGGCGTCTCCGGGGTGCCCGGGCGCACCGACGTCCTCACCTCGTCCGACCAGGTCGTGGCCTTCGGGAACGAGTTCGGCTGGCCGGTCGCCATCAAGGCCGCCTACGGCGGCGGCGGACGCGGCATGAAGGTCGTGGCCGGCCCCGACGACGCCCCCGAGGCCCTCGAGTCGGCCATGCGCGAATCGCTCAGCTACTTCGGCCGCGACGAGTGCTACGTCGAGCGCTACCTGGCCTGGCCCCGGCACGTCGAGATGCAGGTCATCGCCGACACCCACGGCAACGCCCTGTGGCTCGGCGAGCGCGACTGCTCGGCGCAGCGCCGCCACCAGAAGCTGATCGAGGAGAGCCCGGCCCCGAACTTCCCCGACGATGTCCGGGTGGCCATGGGCGAGGCCTCCGTCAAGGTGGCCAAGGCGTGCGGCTACGTGAACGCCGGGACCGTCGAATTCCTCTACCAGGATGGCGAGTTCTTCTTCCTGGAGATGAACACACGGCTCCAGGTGGAGCACCCGGTGACCGAGTTGGTGACCGGCCTCGACCTCGTCGAGTGGCAGCTCCGGGTGGCTTCGGGCGAGGCCCTCGGCTTCACCCAGGACGAGGTGCAGCGCAACGGTCACGCCATCGAGGTCCGCATCAACGCGGAAAACCCGGCCGGAGGAGCCTTCACCCCCTCCCCCGGCACCATCACCCGCATGGTGGCCCCCGGCGGCCCCGGCGTCCGGCTCGACGCCGGTTACGAGTCGGGCGACACCGTCAGCCAGTTCTACGACAACCTGGTGGCCAAACTCGTCGTCTGGGGCCACGACCGCGAGGCGGCCCGCCGGCGCATGCTCCGGGCCATCGGGGAGACCGTGGTCGAGGGCGTGGCCACTACCCTGCCGGCCGATGTCGCCATCTTGAGTCACCCGGACTTCGTGGCCGGCGAGCACTCGACCAACTGGGTCGAGCAGACCCTGGACCTGTCCGGGATCACCGTCGACACCACGCCCCCAGCCCCGGCGCCCGCCGAGGGCGAGGAAGTCAACCCCCGGGTGCTCCGTGACGTGACCGCCGAAGTCGACGGCAGGCGCTTCCAGGTGAAGCTGTGGGTGCCCGATCTCGGTGACGCCGTGGCCGTCCAGGCCGGGGGCCCCGCCACCAAGGGCGCCGGTCCCAAGCGCCCCAAGGCGGCCGCCGCCGGTGCCGGTTCGGGCACGGTGGCCGTCCCCATGCAGGGGACCATCGTCAAGGTCCTGGTCGAAGTCGGAGACACCGTCGAGGTCGGTCAGACCGTCTGCGTGCTCGAGGCCATGAAGATGGAGAACAACGTCAACGCCGAGAAGGCCGGGACCGTCAAGGAGGTCCGGGTGGCCCCGGGCGAGTCCGTGGGCCCCGGCGACGTCATCGCCGTCATCGAGTAGCAGCACCTCCGACCCGTACCAGGCCGGAGCTGCACCACCGACCGAAGCTGCACCACCGACCGAAGCTGCACCACCGACCGGAGGAGCCCGCATGCCGGACGCCAGCCCACGCCCCGCCGACGCCACCGTCGCCGCCAAGGAGGCGGCCCGGGTAGCCGTCGACGACCGGATCGGTGACCTGATCGGGCTGAGTCACGCCATCCACGGCGACCCCGAGCTCTCCTTCGACGAGGTCCGTTCTTCCGCCCTGGCCGCCGACGCCCTGGCGCGCGGCGGCTTCCGGGTCACCACCGGCACCGCCGGCCTGCCCACCGCCTTCGTCGCCGAAGCGGGGGACGGCCCCCTGGTGTTGGCGATCTGCGCCGAGTACGACGCCCTTCCCGACGTGGGCCACGCCTGCGGCCACAACATCATCGCCGCCGCCGCGGTCGGCGCAGGCCTCGGCCTGCTCCCTCTGGCCGACGAGCTGGGCGTCACCGTCCGGGTGCTCGGCACACCGGCTGAGGAGGGGGGTGGCGGCAAGGTACTGATGCTCGACGCCGGCGTCTTCGACGACGTCCACGCGGCGATGATGGTCCACCCCTGGGCGACCGAGCGCCTGGAGGCCACCTGCCTGGCCGTCCACCACTTCGACGTGGCCTTCACGGGGCGTACCGCTCACGCCTCGGCCGCCCCGTGGCAGGGCATCAACGCCGGAGACGCCATGGTCGTGGCCCAGGTCGCCCTCGGGCTCCTCCGCCAGCAGCTCCCGCCCGGCGACCAGCTCCACGGTGTCGTCACCAACGGCGGCGAGGCGGCCAACATCATCCCGGCCCGGGTGACCGGCCGGTTCATGGCCCGGTCGCTGACCCTTGCGGGCCTCGAGCAGCTGATCCCGCGGGTGCAGGCCTGCTTCGAGGCCGGGGCCAGTGCCACCGGCGCCGACGTCGCCTTCACGCCGCTGGCCCCCGACTACTCCCACATGGAGAGCGACCACGACCTCCTCGCCCGCTACCGGGCCAACGCCGAGGCCCTCGGCCGTAGTTTCGGGCTCGACGACGCCGGAACGGCCAAGCCGACCCTGTCGACCGACATGGCCAACATCTCGCTCGCCGTGCCGACCATTCACCCGCTCCTGGCCATCGAGTCGAACGGCGCGGTCAACCACCAGCCGGAGTTCGCTGCCGCCTGCGTCACGGCATCGGCTGACACCGCGGTGCGCGACGGCGCCCTGGCCATGGCCTGGACGGCGATCGACGCCGCCGCCCCCGGCCCGATCCGCGAGCGCCTCCTGGCCCGCCACAAGGCCTGACCGGCACCGCCGCCACCGGATCCTCCTCCGACTACCCGATCCACTTCCGGTACCCCATCCCCACGGTGCGCCTCCTGCCTCGTCGATGGCGCAGCGACGCGGTCGGCGCCCACCTGTGTCTCCAGCGCGCCCCGAGGTCGTCCGCTACCCCTGCGACGAGCCTCTCGCCGCCGAGGGGCCCCGGCCAGGCTGGTCTCGCTCCGGTCCACCCTCACCGCACCGGGCCAGTGGATCGACGTCGCCACCGAATGGACGGCACGCCGCTCCACGACCTGACCCAACCGACCGACACCCGACCAGTAGTCACTCCACCGGGTCGACCCGACCGGTCGCAGCCCCACCGGATCGACCCCCGGCTTCAGCCGTTCGGGTGGAACTCCCCGAACACGCCCCGCAGCACGTCGGACACCTCGCCGAGCGTCGCCATCCGGGACAGCGCCACCTTCATTGGCACCAGCAGGTTCTGGGTGCCGCGAGCGGCAGCCTCCACGTCGGCCAGGGCGGCGTCGACTGCGGCCTGGTCGCGTTCGGCCCGCACCCGGCCCACCCGGGCTACCTGGGAGCGCTGCAGTTCGGCGTCGATCGGGAACACGTCGTTGGGGGTGTTGTGCTCGTCCACGAACTTGTTCACCCCGATGACGACCTTGTCGCCGCTGTCGATGGCCTTGGCGTAGGCGTAGGCGGCCTGCTCGATCTCCTGCTGCATGTACTGGGCCTCGATGGCATCGACGGCCCCGCCCATGGCGTCGATCCGCTCCAGGTAGTCCCAGGCGGCCTGCTCGACTTCGTCGGTCAGGGACTCGACGAACCAGGACCCGGCCAGCGGGTCGACCGTGTCGGCGATACCCGACTCGTAGCCCACGATCTGCTGGGTACGAAGGGCGATCTTGGCCGCCTGCTCGGTCGGCAGGCCGAGAGCCTCGTCGAAGCCGTTGGTGTGGAGGCTCTGGGTCCCGCCCAGGGCGGCGGCCATGGCCTGGACGGTCACCCGGACGATGTTGTTCTGCGGCTGCTGGGCGGTCAGGGTCGAGCCGCCGGTCTGCGTGTGGAAGCGGAGCAGGAGCGACTTCTCGTCCTTGGCCCCGAACCGCTCCGTCATGATCTTGGCCCACATGCGCCTAGCGGCCCGGTACTTGGCCACCTCCTCGAAGAGATTGTTGTGGGCGTTCCAGAAGAAGCTCAGCCGGGGGGCGAACTCGTCGACCTTCAGGCCGGCGGCCAGGGCCGCGTCCACGTAGGCGATCCCGTTGGCCAGTGTGAAGGCGATCTCCTGCACGGCCGTCGAGCCGGCCTCGCGAATGTGGTACCCGGAGATCGAGATCGTGTTCCAGGCCGGCAGGTGCTCGGCGCAGTAGGAGAAGGTGTCGGTCACCAGGCGCATCGACGGGCGGGGCGGGTAGATGTAGGTGCCCCGGGCCACGTACTCCTTCAGGATGTCGTTCTGGATGGTCCCGCCCAGCTGCTTCGGGTCCACGCCGTTCTCCTCGGCCACCAGTGTGTAGAAGAGGAGCAGGATGGCTGCCGTGGCGTTGATGGTCATCGAGGTGGTGACCTTGTCGAGGGGCAGGCCGGCCAGGAGCGCGCGCATGTCCTCGAGGCTGTCGATGGCCACGCCCACCTTGCCGACCTCGCCCTCCGAGCGGGGGTGGTCGGAGTCGTAACCCATCTGGGTGGGCAGATCGAAGGCACAGGACAGGCCGGTCTGGCCGGCGTCGAGCAGGAACTTGAACCGCTCGTTGGTTGCCTCGGCCGTGCCGAAGCCGGCGTACTGGCGCATCGTCCACAGCCGTCCCCGGTACATGTCGGGGCGGATACCCCGGGTGTAGGGGTACGTGCCCGGGGTGCCGAGCTGGGTGGCCGGGTCCCAGCCGCTCAGGTCATCAGGACCGTAGACCTGGTTGATCCTGATCCCCGAGTCGGTGACCCGCTCGTGCTTCGGTGTTCCTGACGCGGTCTCAGATGCCATGGGGCACAGGTTACGGTCAACCGGCCCGGCCGAGAAATTGCGCCTGCCACGTGGCGCGTCGGCCGGCCGGCGGCTAGAACCCGTCCATGCCGGTCGCCCTGTTCGACCTCGACAACACCCTCCTCGACCGCGAGGCAGCGTTTGCCCGGTGGGCGCGGTCCTTCTGTGAGTCCAACGGGCTGCCCGATGATGCCCACGCCTGGTTGGTGGCGGTGGATGACGACGGGCTACGGCCACGGGAGGAACTGTTCGCCGGCGTCCGGATCCGATTCGACCTGGCCGCTCCGGTCGACGAACTGGTGGACGCCTACCACCGGGACTACCCGGCTTCCTTCACGTTCCCCGACGACTCCCGGAACGCGCTGCGCAGGCTCCGGTCGGCGGGCTGGAAGGTGGCGGTCGTCACCAACGGTCCGAAGTCCCAGGAGCGGAAGCTCGAGGTCACGCAGTTGGGCGACGAAGTGGACGCCGTATGCGTATCGGCGCTCGTCGAGTCGTGGAAGCCCGACATCGGCATCTTCGAGGAGGCCGCCCGCCGGTGCGGTGTCGACCTCGAGGGATGGATGGTCGGGGACTCGGGGCCCGCCGACATCCGGGGAGGTCAGCGCGTCGGCCTGCGCACCATCTGGATCCACCGGGGCCGGTCATGGGACCTGGGCGGACCGGGGCCGGACGCCCAGGTGTCGGACGTGCCCGCAGCCGTCCGCATCATCCTCGGCGAGATGGGCCCCGACTGATCAGCCGACCGGCGCCTCGATCACATGAGGCATGCACAGGTCGTCGTACTCGGCGATGACGATCTCGCCCGCGTCGGGGCCACACGCCGGGCAGGCCGGGTCGCGGCGGACCTTGAAGGTGCGGAAGCTCTGCTCGAGGGCGTCATAGGCCAGGAGCCTGCCCTGGAGGGTGTCGCCGATGCCGAGAAGGACCTTGATCGTCTCGACAGCCTGGATCGAGCCCACGATGCCGGGCAGGACGCCGAGCACGCCGGCCTCCGAACAGCTGGGGGCCAGTTCGGCCGGGGGCGGCTCGGGGAGGAGGCACCGGTAGCAGGGGCCCTCGTACGGGTTGAACACCGTGGCCTGGCCCTCGAACCGGAAGATGGAGCCGTGGATCACCGGGATCCGCTTCAGCAGCGATGCGTCGTTCACCAGGTACCGGGTCGGGAAGTTGTCGGTCCCGTCCACGATGACGTCGTAGCCGTCGATGATGTCGAGGATGTTGTCGGCACCGAGGCGCACGTCGTAGGTCACCACGTTCACATCGGGGTTGATGAGGGTGAGCGTCTTCTTGGCCGAGTCGACCTTGCGCTCGCCGATCCGGTCGGTGTTGTGGAGGATCTGACGCTGCAGGTTGGAGGCGTCCACCACGTCCATATCGATGATGCCGATGGTGCCCACCCCGGCGGCGGCCAGGT
>DATCCR010000098.1:0-3916 GCA_036511155.1 Acidimicrobiales bacterium | reverse complement strand
CCCGTCGACTGCCGTCCCTCCCCCTGCTGCCGGAGCGGTGCCGATCCACCACCGCTCGATCGACTACCGGGCCTACGCCGACGGCGACGACCTGGTGGTCGTAGGCCACCTGACCGACTCGCGCCCATGGGCCGAGGACGGCAGTGCGGTGGCCACCGTCCACGACATGGAGCTGCGGGTGCGGGTGCGCACGTCCGACCTGACCATCACCGGCGCCACCGCCGAGATGTTCACGTTCCCGCACACCGAGTGCCCGACCATCGAGGCGGCGTTCGCCGGGCTCGTCGGCCTCAACGTTGCCCGCGGCTACACCCGAGAGGTCCAGGCCCGCTTCGGTGGCCCTCGGGGTTGCACCCATCTCGAGCACCTGGCCCGGTCGCTCGGCCCCGTCGTGATCCAATCCGTC
The DNA here is from genome assembly GCA_036511155.1 of Acidimicrobiales bacterium. GTDB lineage: Bacteria > Actinomycetota > Acidimicrobiia > Acidimicrobiales > RAAP-2 > Bog-756. The sequence continues at coordinate 3,510 of DATCCR010000098.1, read as the reverse complement.
ACCTCCCGCCGGGCGCTGTCGGTCAGCAGGGGCGAGTCCGAGGACCTGCTGGCCGGCGCCGGGGGCACGGGCAGTCCGTGGGCGCGGAACTCGTGCCACATCTGGGCTGAAGGCGGCATCGCCGACCAGAAGTTGGCGGCCGGGTGGCGACCGGGCACGGGGTCCTACCCCTCCCCCGCTCTCGTGACGTTCCTCGGACAGGACGGGAGCGCGTGAGACTGCGCCACCGGACGGCGACCGCGGCCACCGCGCTCGTCATCGTCGTGCTGACCGGCGGGTGCAGCAACGGCACCTCGATCAAGTCCCCCTTCTCCACCAAGCCGCCGGTCCTCCTCGGCGGCCCCGAGTACGAGGTCACCACCGGGACGGTCAACGGCCTGGGCACCGTGCTGGTCGACGGCAAAGGGATCACCGTCTACATGTACGCCACCGATGTCCGGGGTCGTCCCTCGCGCTGCTACGACATCTGCGCCGTCCAGTGGCCCCCGGTGGTCCTGCCTCCCGGGGTGACCCGGCCGGTGGTCGGCACGGGTATCCGCCCGGCCCTTCTCGGCACGGCACCCCGCACCGACGGCTCCACGCAGGTCACCTACAACGGCTGGCCGCTCTACCTGTGGCCACCGGACAAGGCGCCGGGCCAGGCCACCGGCCAGGCCCTGACCAACGCCGGCGGCCTCTGGTACGTGCTCTCTCCTGCCGGCAAGCCGATCGTGACCCCGTCGCCATGACCCCTTCGTCATGAGAGGTGAAGAAGGGATCTCCCCCACCGGGCACGGGGGAGCGGAGCCTCCGGCCGCGGTCCCGGCGGCCCCGGCCCGGAAGGGGGCGGAAGGCGAGAAGGGCCCGGCGCGGGGTTCGCTGTGGTCGGTCAACTCGACCGGGTCCATCCTGTCGGTCAACTCGTCCGGCTCGATCCTCTCGATCGGCTCGGTGGGATCCGTCCTGTCGATCGGGTCGATGGGCTCCTTCGCCAGCCTGGCCTCGTTCGCCAGCTTCGCTTCGGTGGCCTCCGCCCTGTCGGCCCGGTCGGCCTTCGCCGTGCTGTCCTACCGGTCGGTCGGTGCCCGGCTGGCCGTGCGCAATCAGTCGAGACGCTCGAGCGTCTCCCGGTAGCGGTGGCCGTTGGCCACGTACTCGTCGGCCGACAGTTGGATCATCCTGACGTTGGATTTGTCAGGCCGGATCTGGGCGGGCACGCCGACAGCCAGGGCCCCGGGCGGCACTTCCATCCGGTTGGGTACGACAGCGTTGGCCCCGACCGTGGCTCCGGTCCCCACCAACGCCCAGTGCAGGACGACCGAGCCCGAGCCGACCAGTGACTCGTCCTCCATCGTGCAGCCCTCGAGGTGGGCCAGGTGCCCGATCACGCAGCCGTTGCCCACGATGGTCGGGAAGCTGGGCCCGGCGTGGATGACGGTCCCGTCTTGGACCGACGACCGGTCGCCGATCACGATCTGCCCGTAGTCGCCCCGCAGCACGGCCCCCGGCCACACGGTCGACTCGGACCCGACCGTCACGTCGCCGATGAGCACGGCTTCGGGGTGGATGAAGGCCTCGGGATGGATCCGGGGCACCAGGTCGCCCAGTCGGTAGATCGGCATCCTGCGACTGTACGGCACCGTCACCCGGGTGACGGTGCCTGAAGCGGGAGCGGGACCCGGGGCCGGTCCGGCAGCGGCGGCCGCGACTGGGGGCGACGTACACTCGTACCTGCCTGTCGACCCCCCGCCACGAGGAGATCGTCCATGACTGATGCAGTAACGCTCGGCCACCCGGTGTTCGACGCCGACAACCACTACTACGAGGCGGTCGACGCCTTCACCCGGCACCTCGACCCGGCCCTCGGGGCCCGGGTGATCCAGTGGTGCGAGATCAACGACCGTAGGTACCACGTCATCGGCGGACGCGTCAGCCGGGCCGTGACCAACCCGACGTTCGACCCGATCGCCTTTCCCGGCGCCATGTACGACTACTTCCGGGGCAATCCGGACAACCGGAACCCGATGGAGTTCCTGTCCCAACGGGAGCCGATCCGCCCCGCCTACCGCGACCCGGCCGCCCGGGTGGCCACCCTCGACGAACAGGGCCTGGCCGGCTGCCTGCTGTTCCCCACCCTCGGAATGATCTACGAGGAGCCCCTGGCCCACGACCCCGAGGCCGTCTGCCACCTGTTCCGGGCGTTCAACCGCTGGATGATCGAGGACTGGGGCTTCAACTACCAGGACCGCATCTACTCCGCCCCCTACCTCACCCTGGCCGACCCGGCCTGGGCGGTCGAGGAGCTGACCTGGGCCCTCGAGCAAGGGGCGCGGACCATCGTGATGCGCCCGGCCGCCCCGACCACCGCCCTCGGCCGGCGCTCCCCCTTCGACGCCATGTTCGACGGGTTCTGGCAGCTGGCCAACGATGCCGGGATCACCGTGGTCGTCCATGCCGCCGACAGCGGCATCTCCTCCAACGGCTACGCCGTCGACGGGTTCGCTGCCACGTTCGGCGGCGCGTGGAAGCCGTCGATCAAGTCCTTCGCCATCGAACAGGCCATCCGGGACTACCTGCTGTCAGCCGTCTTCGAGAACTTGTTCATCCGGTTCCCCAACTTGCGCATGGCCTCGGTCGAGAACGGCGCACAGTTCCTGCCCGACCTGCTGGCCAAGGTGCGGTCGACGTCCAACAAGATGCCTGGCTACTGGAAGGACGACCCCATCGACACCTTCCGACGCCACGTGTGGATCAACCCGTTCTGGGAGGACGACGTCAACCAGGTCGCCGACTGCGTCGGTCCGGACCGGGTGATCTTCGGCTCCGACTGGCCCCACATCGAAGCCCTACCCGAGCCGATGGAGTACGTGCGGGAACTCAAGGAGTTCGACGCCACCGAAACAAAGCAGATCCTCTTCGACAACGTCCAGGAGCTGCTCACCCTCCGGCCGACGTGAGTCGACCTGGCTGAGCGGGCCCGAGTCGGCGGGTCAGTGGCCTTTGCCGCGCCCACGCGACTTGTGGGCGCCTTTGCCGTGGTGGGTGGTCTTGTGGGTGGCGTTGCGGGCGTCCTGCTCACGGCTGCGGTTCACGCGGGCCCGGCCGACGAACCCTCCGGCAACGATGACGACCAGACCGATGGCGACGATGGCGAAGATGATCACGGGAGTTCCCTTCCGCGCCGAGGCGCAGCTGTGTGCCGGATCAGAGTACGCGTGGCGGCCGGGCACCGCCACCTTCGAGGTCATCGTTCATCGTCCGGCGGTAGCTGGGGACCTCGACGCACCAGTAGTCGGAGCCCGTCCGGTCTGGCCGGTACGGGTTGCACACGTGGTCACGAACAGGTCACCGAACGTTCGCCCTACCGTGACATCCCGTTAGGGGAGCCGTTGGTAGAACGTTGGTGGTTCTTGTGGAACGGACGCAACCTCTCTCCAAGGACAAGGGGCAGGACGGGCAGGTGCGAAGGCTGGCCGGTGGTCGATCGAGGGGCCGACCACCGGCGGGCCGACGCCCCCCGGTGCATCCCCG
>DATCCR010000097.1:0-2463 GCA_036511155.1 Acidimicrobiales bacterium | reverse complement strand
TGCCCTGTGGGTTAGCGGCTCCGTGGCGGCCACGGCGGCGGCCAGCACCACGGCCGGGTCGACCTGCGACTTGCGGAATCCGCGCACCCCGCCGCCCTGCACGGCCACCGCCGTCACCGTGCCCACCGACGGGCCGCCGTCGGGGGCGCGGGCGGCGACCGCGCCCGACCCGACCAGGGCGACCAGGGCGACGGCACCGGTGGCGCCCAGCGTCCCGAGCCCGGCCACCGCCCCGCGCCACCCGGACGTGCCGTCCGCCGGGCCGCTGACCGTCCCGAGGGGGACCGGTTCGACAGGCGGCGACCCGTGGGGGAGCGGCCCGACCCCGGAACCTTCGAGTTCGACCGCCGGCACGCGGTGCGGTCCGTCGAACTCGGCGATACGGGACCGGTGGCGCACCGCCCGGGCGGCGGCGGATCCGAGCGCCCCGAGGCCGACCCCACCGACATAGACGGCGAGCGTCAGCCCGAGCGGGCCGCCGAGCCGGGCCACCCCCAGGACGGGTCCGCCGGCCTGGCCGAGGAAGACGCCGCCGATGGGCAGGCCGCCGAAGGGCCAGTTCTGGCGGGCCGCCTCCGCCAGGGTCAGGGCCGCCGGGAAGGCCAGCGCCCGGGCCACCACCGGCCCCCGGGGGACGGCCAGGCAGGCCACGCCGACGAACAGCGCCTCGAAGGCGATGAGCACCGCCGCACCGGCCAGGGTGAAGGCACGGGCGAACAGCAGGCCGGGCACGTAGCAGCCCAGGCCGGCCAGCCAGCCCGCCCACAGCCGCGTCCTCGGTCGGAGTCCGCCGAGGCGCCACCACAGCAGGCCGGCGGCCGGGAAGGCCAGGACCCAGAATCCCCACGGAGGGAGGGAGAGGGCCAGGCCGACGCCGGACGCCACGGCCGGAAGGGCCACGCGACCCCGCCCGGGCCGCACCGCGTCGGTGGTGCGCCGCGTCATCCGCAGCCGCGACGGCCGCCAGGGGACCTCGTCGGTCGCCCCGGCGATCGGGGTGATGCCCGGTGTGGGTTCCGGCGACGCTTCCGGGGTGACGGCGGTGACGCCGTCGGGCCCGGGGTTCATCGACCGGGTCGGGCCGCAGCGGCGCGGTCGAGGGAGTGCAGCACCGTGCGCGCCGCGGTGCGCCCGCTGCCCACCACGGCAGGGATGCCGACGCCACGGTAGGTGGCGCCGGCCACGGCCACGCCCGGCAGTGCGGCCACCGCCTGCTCGATGGTGGAGGTCCGGGACAGGTGGCCCACGGTGTACTGGGGGAAGGCCCCGTCCCACCGGGTGACCAGCGACTCGCGTGGTCCGGTCCCAACGTCGAGCACGGTGGACAGCTCGGCCACGGTGGCCGCCGTCAGCTCGTCGTCGTCGAGGGAGTCGGGGCGGAGGTCGCCGTGGCGACCGACCGACAGCCGGATGAGTTCGTCCCCGGGGCGGGCCAGGCCCGGCCACTTGCGGGTCAGGTAGGTGCACCCGGTGATGAGCGCCGTCCTGCCGTCGACCGGGGAGGTGCGGGGGACGAGGAACCCGGTGCCCACGAGCTCGCTCCTGATGGACCCGGCCGGCATCGACAGGGTCACCACGGTGACCGATGCGTGCTCGATCGCGCTGAGCAGCGACGTGGCCAGCGGGGCATGGCCGCCGAGCAGCCCGGCGGCCTGACCGGCCGGCACGGCGAGCACCACGGCGTCCACGTCCAGGGTCCGGACGGTGTCCGAGGAGCCGGTGGTGCCGGGCACGCCGCCGGCGTCGCCGGCCAGGGCCAGGCGCCAGGTCGGGCCCGACCCGTCCTCGGCCAGGCGATCCATCGACTCGACGGCCACCCCCGTGTGGACCACGACGCCACGGGCCGCCAGGGCGGCGGCCAGCTCGGCGGGCAGGCGGGCGTTGCCACCGTCGAGCGACCAGAACACCGGCGGCGGCACGGCGCCCGGCCCGGGGGGCGGCGCCGGCGGGGTCTGCCCAGGGGTCGGCGGGCGTCGGAGCGCCCGGATGAGGCTGCCGGACTGGCGCTCCGCGGCCAGCAGCGGCGGGAAGGTGGCCTCGGCGCTCAGGTCGTCGACGCCCCCGGCGTGGATCCCGCCGACCAGGGGGTCGACCAGCCGTTCCACCACCTGGTGGCCGAGCCGCGTCCCCACGATGTCACCCACCGACCGGTCGCCCGTGGCCCGGGGGTCGCCCCGATGGGGGGCCATCAGGTCGACGCCGGCCCGCAGCAGGCCGGCCGGGCCGAGGATGCCCGAGCGGATCATCGGCCACGCCTTGGTCGGCACCCCGAGGTTGACCCCGTCGGGCATCTTGCGCAGACGGCCCCGGATCCACAGCGACGCACCGCTCGTGCCCGGCGCCACCAGGGCGTCGGTCAGGCCCAGCTCATCGCACAGCCCGGTGGCCTCGGGCCTCCGGGCCAGGAAGGCGTCGGCGGCCAGGTCGACGGTGCGCCCGCAGAACTCGGTGGAGCGCACCTTG
>DATCCR010000096.1:0-2583 GCA_036511155.1 Acidimicrobiales bacterium | reverse complement strand
CCCTTCTTCCGGCCCGAGTCGTTCCCCTATGCCCGCTTCACGATCAACGGGGTCGAGCACGTCCCGGCCGAGGGGCCGGTCATCCTGGCCTCGAACCACCGCAGCTACTTCGATGTGGCCGCCCTGGCCATCGTCGTCGCGAAGCTCGGTCGCACGGTGCGGTTCATGGGCAAACAGGAGCTCTTCGACGCCCCCGGGGTGGGCCAGCTGGCGCGGGCCCTCGGCGGGATCGCCGTCGACCGGGGGAGCGGGTCGGGCGACCCCATGCGGAAGGCCACGGCAGCCCTCCACGCCGGCGAGGCCGTGATCGTCCTCCCTCAGGGCACCATCCCGCGGGGCGAGGACTTCTTCGACCCCGTCCTCCACGGCAAGACCGGGGCGGCCCGCCTGGCCGCCGACACCGGCGCCCCGGTGATCCCCATCGGAGTGTGGGGCACCGAGCAGGTGTGGCCCCGGGCCGCCAAGGTCCCGAACGTCACCACGGTGCAGCACCCGCCCCGGGTGACGGTCACCGTGGGCCCGCCGGTGAAGCTCGGCCTGACCGATGCCGTGGCCGACACCGCCACCCTGATGGACGCCATCGTGGACCTGCTGCCCGACGAGGCACGCGAGGTCCACGTCCCGACGGAAGAGGAACTGGCCGCCACGCGTCCGTCGCCGTGAACATCCGGGCCACGCACAGCGGCCCGGCCCCGACCCGGTCGGCGCGGACGTCGGTCGCCGTCGCCGCCGTCACCGCCGTCAACCGGCTGTCCCGGTCCCTCGGGCGGGGGAGCGGGACCGTGGCCGGCGGTCGGGCCGGCCTGCTGGTCGAACCCGGCCTCCTGTCCATCCTGGCCGCCGGGCGCCGTGTCGTCCTGGTGACGGGCACCAACGGCAAGACCACCACCACCCGCCTGTTGTCCGCCGCCCTGGCCGGCCCCGACGGCGACGCCCCGGTCAGCAACGACACCGGCGCCAACATGCCGGCCGGGCACGTGGCCGCACTGGCCGCCTCACCTGCCGCCCGGGTGGCCGTGCTCGAGGTGGACGAGGGCTACCTCGGCCGGCTCCTGACCGAGGTAGCCCCCGAGGTGGTGGTCCTGCTCAACCTGTCGCGCGACCAGCTCGACCGGATCAGCGAGGTGCGGATGCTGGTCGACCGGTGGCGCACGTCACTGGCCGGCCTGGCCCGCCCGACACCGGAGGGCGCCGGCACGGTGGTGGTGGCCAACGCCGACGACCCCATGGTGGCCTTTGCCGCGGCCACGGCTCCGGACGTGTGCTGGGTGGGCGCGGGCCAGGTGTGGCACGACGACGCCGTGGGCTGTCCGGCGTGCGGCGGGCGCATCGAGTTCGGCGCTGACGGCGCCTGGGCATGCGACCGGTGCGACTTCGCCCGGCCCGAGGTGACCGCCGACGTCGACGGGTCCGAGCTGGTGCTGGCCGACGGTATCCGGCTGGCCATCCGCATCGGCCTGCCCGGCCAGTTCAATCGGGCCAACGCCGCCATGGCCGCCATGGCCGCGGCACCGATCCTGGAGGCCACCGGCCAGGCCGGCCCGTCCGGGGGCGTGGCCACCGCCCTGGACCGGCTCGACGTGGTCACCGAGGTGGCCGGCCGGTTCTCGACCATCACGCGGGGCGGACGACCGGTCCGTCTCCTCCTGGCCAAGAACCCGGCGGGGTGGACGGCCATCTTCGACCTCCTCGACGAGGCGGGCGACCCCGACGCCACGGTGGTCCTGTCGGTCAACGCCCGGACGGCCGACGGCTTCGATACCAGCTGGCTGTGGGACGTTCCGTTCGAACGACTGGTGGGCCGTCCGGTGGTCGCCACGGGCGAGCGCCGGCTCGACCTGGCCGTGCGCCTCCGCTACGCCGGGGTGGAGCACGCAGTGGTCGACGGGCCCGTGGCCGCCCTCGACCATGCGGTCGCGGGGGCGGGGCCCGGGTCGGGCGACGGCACCACCGTCGAGTTCCTGGGAAACTACACGGCCTTCGCCGACCTGCGACGTGCGCTGTGAGCACGAGCGCCGCCCGCCTGACCGTGGCCGTGGTCTACCCGGACCTGCTCGGCACCTACGGCGACGGCGGCAACGGCCTGATCCTGGCCCGGCGGGCCGCCTGGCGGGGGATCGACGTCGAGCTGCTCCAGGCGGCGTCCGACCGACCGCTGCCGTCCGCCGACCTGTACACCGTCGGTGGAGGCGAGGACGGGCCCCAGGTGCGTGCGGCCACCACGCTGCTCGAGGAGGGCACCCTGGCCGAGCGGGTGGCGGCCGGCGCCGTGGTCCTCGGGGTGTGCGCCGGGTTCCAACTGATCGGGCGCACCTTCCCCGACGCCGCCGACCGGCCCCAGGAAGGGGTCGGCCTGCTCGACCTGACCACGTCCAAGGGTACTGGTCCCCGGGCCGTGGGGGAGCTGGTGGCCGTGCCCGCCCCGGACGCGCCCCGCACCTCGGCGGGCGGCCGGCTACCCCGGCTCACCGGCTTCGAGAACCACGGCGGGGTGACGGTGGTGGGCCCGGGGGCCCGTCCGCTGGCCCGGGTGGAGCGGGGGGTCGGCAACGGCGGGGGCGACGGCACCGAGGGCGCCTGGTC
>DATCCR010000095.1:0-12626 GCA_036511155.1 Acidimicrobiales bacterium | reverse complement strand
CCGGCCAGGCCAGCGGGTTCTTGCCGTCGAACGCCTCGATCCCGTAGGCCATCGCTCCCCGGTTGTTGTGCAGGTCGAGCAGGATCCCGTTGTTCTCGTAGGTGGACACGAGCTGCTCCTGGGGCCACTCCCCGGCGATGTAGGGGCACAGGGCGTAGAGGCCCTTCACCTTGCCGATCTGGCCGTCGCGCAGCAACCGCATGCCGGTGGCCAGGGTGAGGTTGCCGCCCCCGCTCTCGCCGGCGATCACGATCCGTTCGGGGTCGACACCCAGGTCGGCGGCGTGGTCGACCACCCAGTGGAAGCCCGACACGCAGTCGTTCAGTCCGGCCGGAAAGGGGGCCACCTCAGGCACCGACGAAGGCGAGATGGCATTGCGGAAGTCGACCATGACCACGGCCACCCCGTTGGCGGCGATCAGCTTCCCCCACCCCCGGTACATCCCGTCGAAGCAGGACAGGTTGGTCATGCCCCCGCCGTGGATGTAATAGACGCAGGGCACCACCTCGTCGCCCTCGGGCCGGATGATCTGGAGGTTGATGGTGTTGCCGTCCGGAGACGACGTGATCGACTCCATGGAGATGTGGAGTCCGGCCGACGGGGCAGCCTCCTCGGTGTCGCACAAGGCCATGAACTGGCGGAACGTCTCGGCCCCCTCGAGTGCCTCGGGGGTGTTGGCCTCGGCGAGCAGCTCCTCCCGGGTGGTCGCCGAGGACGGCTCGATGTCCGGCAGGAACTCGAGGAGCGCCTTGATGCGCGGGTCGATCCGGCGGTCGGCTGCGAAGTCGTGGGCCATGGCGGTCTCCTGGGGTTCGGGGGCCGCCTCTGGATCCCGGCCCGACGCTGCCCGAGACCTTACGACGAACGGCGGAGCAGGTCCTTGGCGATGTGGGTCACCTGGATCTCGTCGGTGCCTGCGTAGATCTGGAAGACCTTGGCGTCCCGGGCCAGCTGCTCGACCCGGTACTCGGCCGTGTAGCCGTTGCCGCCCATGAGCTGGACGGCCTCCATGGCCACCTCGGAGGCGGCCTGGGCCGAGTAGAGCTTGAGGGCCGAGGCCTCGGCCAGGGTCAGGTCCTTGCCGGCCGCCGACGTCTCGATGTGGCGGAAGACCAGGTTCTCGACGTTCAGGCGGGCGACCTCCATCTTGGCCAGCTTGAGCTGGATGAGCTGGAAGTCACCGATCGGCTTGCCCCACAGGACCCGGTCCTTGGCGTACTGCACGGACAGCTTGAGACACTCCTCGATGACGCCGAGGGACATGGCGGCCACGCCGGCCCGCTCCGTCACGAAGTTGGCCTTGGCCGACTCCCGGCCGCTCTGGTCGCGCACCTCGGTCTCCCCCAGGAGGTGCTCCTTCCCCACTCGGACGTCGGTCATGAAGAGCTCGCCCGTCGGGGAGGAGTGGAGGCCCATCTTGCGCAGGGGCTTGGACTGCTCGAGGCCTGGGGTGCCGGCATCCAGGATGAAGGTGAGGACCGGCCGGTCCCGCATGGGCGTACCCGAGCCGTCGTCGAGCTTCGCGTACAGCACGATGGTGTCGGCGTAGGGGCCGTTGGTGATCCACGTCTTGGAGCCGTTGATCACGTACTCGTCGCCGTCCCGCTTGGCGGTCGTGGTCATGCCGCCGAGGGCGTCGGAGCCGGAGTTGGACTCGGTGATGGCCCAGGCGCCCACCTTCTCGGTCGTCAGCAGGTCGAGGCCCCAGCGCTCCATCTGGGCGGGGGTGCCGCCCTTCATGATGGTGCCGGCGGCCAGGCCGACGCTCACGCCCATCGAGGTCACGATGCCGGGGCAGTGGTGGCAGAGCTCGATGATCGGGATCAGGGTCATGGCCGCCGCCCCGCCGTCACCGGCCCGCTCGGCCCGCTCCTCGGCCGACTCCGTGGTGCCGGACGCCTTGCGCTCGAGCTGCTGCTTGAAGCGGTCCCGGGCCATCTGGTCCATGCCGAAGGTGGCATAGAGCTTGCGGATGATTTCGTAGGGAGGGACGCCCTCGTGCTCGACGGCGTCGATCTGCGGCACCACCTCGGCGTCGATGAAGCGCCGGATGGCGTCCCGGACCATGAGATGCTCTTCGGACCACTCGTACATGGCGACCTCCCGTGGGTGGACCTGTTCAGGAATCGGAACAGGTTCTGCTCGGAGCAGAGGCTAATCGCGGACCGCCTACAGTCGGAACGTGCGACTGAAGCGGAAGTCCCAGGGGACCCCGTTCGAGCGGTGGGGTGGCCAGCCGTTCTTCGACGCGCTGGTCGAACAGTTCTACGTGGGTGTGGTGGCCGACCCGGTCCTCCGTCCCATGTACCCCGAGGACCTGTCCGAGTCCAAGTCCCACCTGGCCCTGTTCCTCGGCCAGTACTGGGGAGGGCCCGACACCTACAACCAGGTCCGGGGCCACCCGCGCCTGCGGATGCGCCACGCCCCGTTCGTCATCGGGCGCACGGAGGCCGAGGCCTGGATGCGCCACATGACGGCCGCCGTGGACGCCATGGACATGACCCCCGACGACCGGTCCGAGCTGCTCGACTACCTGTCGATGGCCGCCCGCAGCCTCCAGAACGCCCACTGAGTCACCGGGTCCGGGCGGTAGCGCCCGGCCGGACTACCAGGTGGCGCCCAAGACGGCCCGCATGGTGGCCTCGAACTCGGCGTCCCCGAGCGACGACCGGGCCCCCAGCACCATGGCCGCGTCGTCGCCCACCGGCACCCGCAGCGGGGTGTCGGGGTCCTCGATGGCCCGGAGGATGGCGCCGGCCACGAGCTCGGGTCCGGGCCGGCCGGTCGGGCCGGAGATCACCTGGTCGGTCTGCCCCCACTGTTCCCACAGGTCGGCGTAGGCGGGGTCGCCCTGCTCGCGTCCGCCCATCTTCATGCCCGGGGCGGTGTACCCGGGCTCGAGGATGACCACCCGGATGCCGAAGTGGGCGAGCTCGTAGTGGAGCGTCTCGGAGAACGACTCGAGGGCGTACTTCGAGGCCGCATAGGGACCGTCGAGCGGGGTGGCCACCCGCCCCTGGATCGAGCTCACGTTGACGATGACGCCTGAGCCCCGCTCCCTCCAGAGGGGCAGCAGAGGCTGGAGCACCCGCAGGGCGCCGAAGACGTTGGTCCGGAAGACCGACTCGATCCGGTCGAGCGGGTAGCCCTCGAGCGGGCCCTTGCCGTTGAGCGCGGCGTTGTTGACCACTGCGTCGAGCGGTCCGGCCGCTGCGAGGGCGGCGGCCACCGAGGCGTCGTCGGTGACGTCGAGCGGGAGGCGGAGGGCCACGTCGAGGTCGTCGAGGAGGGAGGCGTCCCGGGCCGTTGCCACCACCTCGTGCCCGGCCCGGGTCAGCTCGGTCGCGGTGGCCGCGCCGATGGCCCGTCCCGCACCGGTGATGAGGATGCGCATGGCCGCCAAGCTAGGACACGGGCCGGACGCGCCGTGACGTCCGCCGTGTCGTCCGGTCTGCTGTCCGTCGGGGCGAGCATCGGCCTGCGGATGCCGGTCGACCATCCGCCGCGTCACCGGTGTGCCGCGCTCGACGCCGTCGACCGGGGTGTCGGCGGGTAGCCCGGTGGTTCCCCGGGGTCGATCGGTGGAGGAGGGGTAGCCTGCCCTCATGACCACTGACGAGCTCATGGCCCGCGCCTGCCCGATCATCCGTGACATCGGGTGGGCCCACTACTTCGCACCCGAGGCCGAGACAGCGGCGGCCTCCCTCGGTATCGATCTGTTCACGCTGTACGCCATCGGGCGGGGCGGTGTGTTGGGCGATGTGGAGCCGGTCGTGGTGGCCAGCGCCTTCGGCTACTTCAACCCCGAGGTGGTGGATGCCCTGTGGAACGCCGGCAAGGAGATCATCGCCCCGCGTGAGGCGGCCCGCGTCTACCTGGACTGCGCCGCCGAGGTCGGCAGACGGACCCTCGCCGACATCGAGGGACTCGACCAGATGGTTGCGGCCGCCGACGCCGTCAACGCGGCCGCCGACCCGGTGGGCCTCGCCCTCTACGCCGGCTACCGGGGCGAGCTTCTGGTCGACGACATACCCGGCCGGGCCCTCCAGATCGTCAACGTGCTGCGGGAGTTCCGGGGGAGTGCCCACCTCATCGCCCTGCGGGCCTGCGGAGTGGACGCCCGGACCGCCCACTTCATCAAGCGCCCGGGGGACGGCCCGATGTTCGGGTGGCCCGCCGACTTCGTGCCGGAGATCGGCGACGAGCAGCGGGCGGCGGCTGAGCGGGCCGAGACGCTCACCGACGACCTGGTGCGACCGGCCTACGCCGTGCTGGACGACGCCGGGGCGGCCGCGCTACTGCGCGGACTCGACGACATGGCCGTGGCCCTCGGGAGTGGCCCCGTCTGACCGGTCGCCGTAGGGGACCAGGCGGCCCCGAGGTCAGGAACGGAGGGCGAGTGTCCGTTCCCAGGCCTGGACGAGCACGTCCTCGGCAACCCCCGCCGGCACCCCGTCGCCGGAGCCGAACGTGGTCACGAGGTAGCGCTCGGTGAGCAGTACGAGCGCCCGGACCGTCTCCGCCGCCTCGACGACATCGGCACGACCGGTGGCGACGAGCTCCTCGACGCGGGCCACCGTTGGCTGGACGAACCCGTCGACCACGGCGAGCCAGCTGGTATGGATCTCCGACCCGGCACCGGCCGCATCGGTGAACGCCTGGATGAGTGGGCCGTGCTCGCAGAAGGTCGCGACCATCCGGCGGGCCGAGCGGCGTAGCTGCTCCCGCGGGTCGTCGTCCGAGGCGAGCCACAGGGCGGAGGCCGATCGCAGGTCGGCGGCGATCCCGACGAGCAGGCGCAGGAGCACCTGGTCGAGGTCGGGGAAGTAGCGGTAGAAGGTGGTGCGGCTCAGCCCGGTGGCGGCCATGACGTCCTGCACGGTCACCTCGAGGAAGGGTCGGGTCGAGCAGAGTGCCTCGGTGGCGTCGAGTATGGACTGCTCAGCGGCGGCGCGGCGCGACCGGGCCCGGTCCCTGAGCTTGGTGGGGGGCGCCATCAGTCCGACACGTGGTCCGAAAAATTGAATGACACAGTGTCAGCCATTGTGTCACACTTGTGCGGTCGACCGGCGGAGGGCCCGGTCGCGGAGGAGGGCCACCAACCATGACGAACGGCGTCGCCGACTGGGCGACCGACTACGACATCTTCGATCCGGCCTACGCGTCGGATCCCTATGCGGTCTGGGACGACCTGCGGGAGCGGTGCCCGGTCGCCCACAGCGACCGTTACGGGGGCTCCTGGCTGCCCACCCGGATGGCCGACGTCACCGAACTGGCCCGGGACGTCGGGCACTTCAGCTCACGGGAGATCACCGTCGTGCCGACGAATGCGGACACCGACGTCCTGCCGGCGGGGAACCCGCCGATCCAGGCCGATCCGCCCGTCCACACCTGGACCCGCCGCCTGCTCCTGCCGTGGTTCTCCCACAGTCGGGTCGAGTCCTATGAGCCCTACACCCGGGAGTTGTGCAACCGATTGATCGACGGCTTCGCCTCGGAGGGGCGGGCGGACGCCGCCGCCGACTACGCCCAACAGATCCCGGTGCGGGTCATCGGGCGCATGCTCGGCGTGCCCGACGACATGTCGGACACCTTCACCGGCTGGGTCCGGGGCATCCTCGAGTTCGCCAACGACGAGGACCGCCGGGTGGCCGCCCGGGACGAGGCGATCGTCTACTTCCTGGGCGAGATGGAGGACCGACGGGGCGGTGACGGCGACGACCTCATCTCGAGCCTGCTGCGCTCCGAGGTCGACGGACAGCCCCTCGACGACGCCTTCATCCTCGGCATGGTCGGGTTGACGTTGGTGGCCGGGGCGGACACGACGTGGTCGGCCATCGGATCGTCCCTATGGCACTTGGCCACCCACGACCAAGACCGGATCCGGCTCGCAACGGACCCGGCCATGCTGCCCGTGGCCGTCGAGGAGCTCCTGCGGGCCTACTCGCCGGTCACGATGGCCCGCATCGTGTCCGAGGACACCGAGTTCCGGGGCTGCCCGATGCACGCCGGCGACCGCGTGTTGATGAACTTCCCGGCGGCCAACCGAGACCCGGAGGCATTCGAGGACGCCGATCAGATCGTCATCGACCGCGCCCTCAACCGGCACGTGGCCTTCGGCTCCGGCATCCACCGGTGCGCCGGCTCCAACCTCGCCCGCATGGAGCTCCGGGTGGCCCTGGAGGAGTGGCTCCGCCGGGTCCCCGAATTCCGGCTGGAGGACGGTGCGGAGGTCACGTGGGCCGGTGGTCAGGTCCGGGGGCCCCGCCAGTGCCCGGTGGTGTTCCCGTGAGCATCGGGCCGCCGGGTCGACGTGTGCCGTGCCCGCAACGTCGGAGCGACCCGCAAGGTCGGAGGAGTCCCGGACCGAGTTCCCCGCCAGGGCACTCTCGTCACTAGGAAGTGCCGAACGGGCCGCCGCAGTGATCGGCGCAGTGGTCCTCCGGCCGACGGCGCGACATGGTCGTCGAAGCATTCCTGGTGCGCCCCGACGCCGGTCCCGACGGCCTCCGTGCGACGCCGGTCCCGACGGCCTCCACCAGCCACCACCCGACGTCGTCCCGGCGCCCGCTCCCGGGGTCCGGGGCCTACCGGAACCCGGCGGGGACCGGAACTCTCCGGGTAGGGTGCGGGAGTCAGAAGCCGACCAGATGGGAAGGGCCCGATGGCCCCGGCTCGCTGCGAACGAAGATCCCTTCAACGCGCGAGGTGCCACCCATGCCGTCGACCCCCCCTTCCGTCCGTGACCTCCGGGCCCTGCCCAAGGCGCACCTGCACGTGCACCTGGAAGGGGCGATGCGGGCCGACACCCTGACCGCCCTGGCCGCCGCCTACGGCGTCTCCGTCCCCCCGCCGAGGGCCCGCTACGGCACATTCGCCGACTTCGCCGACCTGTACATGGCGGCCACGGGGGTGCTCCGGTCCGCCGAAGACCTGCGCCGCCTGGTCGACGAGGTCGTCGAAGACGCAGCCCGGCAGGGGGTCGTCTGGATCGAGCCCGCCTTCCATCCGCCCCACCACCCCCACCTCGGCACGCCGCGCCAGGTGCTCGAGCAGGTCATCGAACAGGGCGCGGCATCCGGGGCGACCCACGGCGTCGGGGTCGGCTGGTTGGTGGCGGCGAACCGGACGGCGCCCGTGGCCGACGCGGTGGAGCTGGCCGAAGTGGCCGGCGAGTACGCCGGCCGGGGAGTGGTCGCCTTCGGGCTCGCCAACGACGAGGCGGCGTCGCCGCCCGAGTGGTTCGCCGGCGCCTTCGACGTGGCACGCGCCGCCGGGCTCCGGTCGGCGCCCCATGCCGGGGAGCACCGCGGGGCCGACTCGGTCTCGGGGGCGCTCGACACGCTCGGGGCCCACCGGGTCCAGCACGGCGTCCGAGCCGTCGAGGACGACGTCCTGCTGCGCCGGTTGGCCGACGGCCGTACCTGCCTCGACGTCTGCCTGACGTCGAACGCCGCCCTCTCCGTGGTCGCCGACATCCGTGACCACCCGTTGCCCCGTCTCCTCGAACTGGGCGTGCCCTGCACCATCAACGCCGACGACCCGCTGCTCTTCGACGTCGACCTGGTCGACGAGTACGAGACGTGCCGCAACATCCTGGGGCTCGACGACGGACAGCTCGCCGCCTGCGCCCGGACGTCGATCGAGTTCTCCGGTGCGCCCGAGGGACTGAAGCGGTCCGCTCTGGCCGGTGTCGACGTCTGGCTCGGATCGCCCGCCCGGGACTGACCGTCGTCTCAGGCGACGGGCTGGCGCGCTCCCGCCCGGAAGAAGTCACGGAGGGCCTGCGCCATCTGCTCGCGCACCTCGGCCCCCGAGATCACCGCGTCGACCATCGGGATCGAGGTGTGGATCTGGCCCCTCCCGGACACGTGCCGGACAGGGACACCCGCCGCCTCGAGTGCCTGTGCATAGGCCACGCCCTCGTCCCGCAACGGGTCGAACTCGGCCGTCACGATGCACGCCGGCGGCAACGATCCCAGCGTGCCGAGCAACGGCGACGCCCTCGGGTCGTCGCGGTCGGCCGGATCGGCGTACTGGTCCCAGAACCAGCGCATCACGTCGGCGGTCAGGATGTAGCCCTCGCCGTTCTCGGCGAACGACGGGTGCTCCGTGCTGCCGTCGGTCACCGGGCACAGCAGCAGCTGCCCGACGAGCGGCGGGCCACCGGCGTCGCGGGCCCGCTGGGCCGCCACGGCGGCCAGGTTGCCTCCGGCACTCCACCCACCCACAGCCAGTCGGCCCGGGATCGCGCCCAGTGCGGCAGCGTGGTCGGCCACCCAGGTCAGCGCGGCCCAGGCGTCGTCGGCCGCGGCCGGGAACCGGTCCTCGGGGGCGTGGCGGTAGTTGACCGACACGACGACGGTGTCGGATCGGACGCAGAGGTCACGGCAGAGCGGGTCGTCGGAGGCCTGGTTGCCCAGCACCCAGCCGCCGCTGTGGAAGTAGCAGAGCACGGGGTGCGGGCCGGGCGAGGCCGGGCGGTAGAGCCGGTAGGCGAGGGGCCCGACGGCACCCGGCAGGGTGCCGTCCACGATCTCGCCGACCTCGGGCCCCGGGGGGTACAGGGCGGCAGCGGCCTCCATGAGGGCGCGGGCGTCGTCCGCGCCCAAGGACTCGATCGGCGGCAACCCCATGGCCGCCACGGTCTCGAGCAGGACGGTCACGTCGTACTGCATCCGGCGGATCACCCCGTCGTTGCACTGGGTGCCGCCCGGCCCGGCCATGGCGAACCCGAGGTAGCCGCGCTCGACCAGCTCCTCACATGCCGCCCGGTACCGGTCGACCCCGGCGATGTAGGGCAGGAACACCCGTGGCTTGCCCGGCACGTTGGCACCCATGTACCAGGAGTCGGTCTGGGGCAGCAGGGTGATGGCCGCGCAGTCCTCGACGTGGCTGTCCCATCCCGCCTCGGCCACGGGTGTGGGCTCGATGGTCTCGAAGCCCCGGTCGCGCATCTCGACCAGGCAGTCCGTCACGAACTCGACGTGCTGCTCGATGGAGACGGCCATGTTGGAGAGGACCGACGGGCTGCCCGGACCGGTGATGGTGAAGAAGTTGGGGAACCCGACGGACATGAGTCCCAGATAGGTGGACGGGCCCTGCGCCCACTTGTCCCGCAGGGAGCGGCCGTCGCGCCCGGTGATGTCGACGGCCACGATCGCCCCGGTCATGGCGTCGAAGCCCGTGGCGTACACGATGGCGTCGAACTCGAACGACTCCTCCGTGGTGTCGACGCCGGTCTCGGTGATGGTCGCGATGGGCTGCTGCTTCAGGTCGACGAGGCGGACGTGTGGGAGATTGAAGGTGGCGAAGTATCCGGTGTCGAGGCACGGTCGTTTGGTCCCGACGGGGTAGTCCGTGGGACACAGGGCCTCGGCGGTCGCCGGGTCATCGACGAGCTCCCGGATCTTCCGGCGGCACATCTCGGCCACGATGGCGTTCGATGCCGGGTTGATGGCCTGGTCGGCGAACACCCCGGTGAGGCCGAACAGCTCGCCACGCTCCCAGGCTGCCTCGAGGCGCTCGTTCCGCACCTCCTCGGTGGCCGTGACGCCGAGCACTTCGGTGACCTCGTAGGGCATCCCGCCACGCGACCGGCGGCCCTCTTCCCGGTAGGCGTCACGGTCGGCAGCCAGAGCCGCAACGCGCTCGGGGGATGGGGGCCCGTTGCGGGCCGGGATCGAGAAGTTGGGCGTGCGCTGGAATACGGTCACTTCCGCTGCCTGCTGCGCGATCAGCGGGATCGACTGGATGCCCGACGAGCCGGTGCCGATGACCGCCACCCGCTTGCCGCCGAAGTCGACGCCCTCATGGGGCCACCGGCCCGTGAGGTAGACGTCGCCCCCGAAGCGCTCGACACCCTCGATGTCCGGAGGCTTGGGCACCGACAGACAGCCGCTGGCCATCACGTACCACCGACACGTCACGGTGTCGCCCGCATCGGTGCGCAGCTGCCATCTGTGGTCCTCGTCGTCCCAGGTGGCCTGCGTGATGCCGGTCGAGAACACGATGTCGCGCCTCAGGTCGTACCGGTCGGCCACGTGGTGCAGGTAGGCGAGGATCTCGGGTTGGGTGGCGTACTTCTCCGACCAGGTCCAGTCGCGTTCGAGGTCGGGGTCGAAGCTGTAGGCGTAGTCGGTCGTGGGGATGTCGCACCGTGCCCCGGGGTAGCGGTTCCAGTACCAGGTGCCGCCCACGTTGGCGGCGGTGTCGTAGGCCCGGGCGCTGAATCCGAGCGCGCGCAGGCGGTGGAGCAGGTAGAGGCCGGAGAACCCGGCGCCCACCACCACGACGTCGAACGCCGTCGCATCCGTCGGGGTCGGTTGCGCCGCCACGCCCGAACCGTCTGCATCCATCTCCATGGTTCCCCCCTTGCCTCGGTCCCGTTGTAACCACCCTGGCCTGGTGTTCCGCAGTCTCGCATCCCGGCCGTCACCGTGCGCCTCCGACATCCGGCGGGTCGCCACCAGCCGGTGCCGGTGGCGGCGCACCGCCGGTCCGCCGCTTGTGTTTCATGCGTGTGAAACCTGGGCCGGCGGGCCCGCGAACGCCGGATCCGCGTGCCTGTCCCACCGTCGGTCTGCGAGAATCGATCAAGCGACAGAAAACAGAGATCTTCGTGCGAGCCCTTGTGACGTGGCCATCGGTCCCGATGCATCGTGGACCGGGACCGGGACCGAGCCGGGCCGAATCGGCTGGGCCACCCACCGGTTCGGCTCGTCCTGGATCGCCTTGGCCGCGGTGGCCAGCTCGCCGGCCGTAGCCTGGCTGCCCACGAGCACGCCGTAGCCGCCGGACTCGTTGGCCGGCTTGACCACCAGCTCGGACAAGTTTGCCAGTACGTGGGCCCGGGACTCGGGGTCGCTGCACCGGTAGGTCGGGATGGTCCAGAGGATGGGCTCCTCGTCGAGGTAGAAGCGGATGATGTCCGGGACGTAGGAGTAGACCTTCTTGTCGTCGGCGATCCCGGCGCCGGGGGCGTTGACCAGGGCCACCCGACCGGCCTTCCAGGCCCGCATGAGGCCGGGTACCCCCAGCATCGAGTCGGCCCGGAAGACCTCGGGGTCGAGGAAGAGGTCGTCCACCCGTCGGAAGATCACGTCGACCTGCTCCAGGCCGTCGATCGTCCTGGCGTAGACGCAGTCGTCGTCGAGCACGACCAGTTCGCCGCCCTCGACCAGCTCCACCCCCAGCTGCTGGGCCAGGAAGGCGTGCTCGAAGTAGGCCGAGTTGTAGATGCCGGGTGTGAGCACGACGATGGTCGGGTCGCCCGTCGACGGCGAGACCGAGGCCAGGGTGCCGGCCAGGCGCCCGACGTAGGGATCGACCGGCTCGATGCTGTAGTGCCGGAACATCTCGGGGAAGATGTGCTTGGTCACCATGCGGTTCTCCAACAGGTACGAGACCCCGGACGGGACCCGCAGGTTGTCTTCCACCATGTACCAGAACCCCTGGTGGTCCCGGATGAGGTCGCTGCCGCAGATGTGGGCCCAGATGCCGCCCGGCGGGTCGACTCCGACGCACTCGCGGCGGAAGTTGGGGGAGCCGGAGACCAGGTCGGCCGGCACCACCCCCTCGCTCACCGCCCGCTGGTCGTGGTAGCAGTCGTCGATGAACAGATTGAGGGCGGACAGGCGCTGGACCAGGCCCGCCTCGATCACCTGCCACTGGTCGCGGGGGATGATCCTCGGGATGATGTCGAACGGCCACGGCCGGTCGACGCCGACCCCCTCGTCGTAGACGGTGAAGGTGACCCCGATGGCCCGGATCTCGCGGTCGGCGGCCAGTTGGCGCTCGGCCAGGGCGGCCGGGCCGAGTTCGGCGAAGTGGGTCCACAGCTCCTCGGCCGAGGGCCGGGGCAGGCCGGACGGACCGACCAGCTCGTCGAAGAAGGGTTCGGGGTCGTAGGACGGCCAGGGGGCTCCGGCGGTGACCGATGGGGCCGGCGGCGCGAGAGGGTCCACGGGTGCTTCCGCGTCCACGAGTGTCCTCCATGGGTGGGTCGGATGCATTGCAGCTGTGTTTCCACTCCGTGAACGCATGGCTCGGGTATCATTCGCCCAGCCCATGGCCGAGTTACGGCTGTGGATCCGACCCCCAAACAGGAGACGCCGTGCCCGCTGAGACCCATGTGGAGAAGGGTCCCATGGACCGTCAGGCGATCCTCGAACTCATCCGTGAGCTCCTGGCCGACATCCTGGAGATCGAGCCGTCCACCATCAGCGAGTCGTCCTCGTTCGCCGAGGACCTGGACGCCGACTCGCTGGCCTTGATCGAGCTGGTCGAGGGCCTCGAAGAGGAGCTCGGTGAGCGCTCTGTCGGGTTCCGCATCGAGGACGAGGACCTGGAGGAGCTCCGCACGGTGCGCGACGCCGTCGACTACGTGCATGCCAAGCTCGGGGGGGCCTGAGGCGCCCGATGGCGCCGAGTGGCGACGAGGGGGGGCCGGCCTCCGACGAGCAGCTCGCCGAGCGCATCGGCCACCGGTTCGGCCGTCCCGAGCTGCTGGGGCAGGCCCTGTCCCACCGGTCGTGGTGCTCGGAGCACGGGGGCCGCGCCTCCAACGAACGCCTCGAGTACCTGGGGGACGCCGTCCTCGGGCTGGTGGTGGCCGAGGACACGTT
>DATCCR010000094.1:0-17068 GCA_036511155.1 Acidimicrobiales bacterium | reverse complement strand
CTCCGCCGGGAAGTGCCCGGCGCCCACCAGCTTGAGCACGGTCGGCTGGATGCCGGCGTTGGAGACGACGACCGGTGCCCGCAGGACGCGCTCCCCGGTCCGGACACCGGAGGCGCGGCCGTCCTCGACCTCGATGGCGTCGACCCGGGTGGACCGGACGAACTCGCCGCCGTGCTCGGCGACGTGCTCGGCACAGGCCTCGGCCACCTGGCCGTAGCCGCCGGCGTGGAACCGACCGGCCCCGCCGAGGACCACCTGCCGGAGCACGAGCACGCCCTCGCTGGCGGCCAACCGGTCGACAGGTACCACGAAGAGCATGTTCATGGTGGCCAGGATCTGGCTCTCGAGTCCCGCCGGCAGCCCGAAGGGCCGGAGGAAGGCGAGCATGCCGACGTCATCGAGGGCCTCGACCTCCTCCTCGCTCATCGACAGGATGGACAGGTAGAACGTGCCCAGGCGCTCCATGTCCTCGTCGGTCGCCCCGAACGTCCGCTGCAGCGCGGCCAGGTCCCCTGGCTCGCCGGTCTGGCGGAGCGGGCTGCGCTGCGTCCGCCACGTGCCGTCGGGTGCCCGGAAGCGCATGGCGGCCACGTGTCCCTCGGGCACCAGAAGTCGGACCCGGTCGTGGAGGCCCAGCACGTCGACCAGCTCGTCGAACCGCGACCCCACCGCCGGAATCCCGACGGCGCCGAACATCTCGTAGCGGTAGCCCCGCCGGTCGAGGGTCTGGGCCTTGCCGCCGGCCCGCCGAGTCTTCTCGACCAGGGCGACTCGCCGGCCCTGATGGGCCAGCAGCGCGGCGAGCGGCGCACCGCCGTAGCCCGCACCGACCACCACCGCGTCGAACTCGTCGTCCCCCGGCTGGGTCACCCGATCCCCCGATCGACGGGCCGCCGACGCCGGGACGGGAGCGCCCGGACCGGCCGGGCGGCCGCCACCGGATCAGTGTCCCATACGGCCACGGTGGCCGGCGCTTCGTACGGAGGCGTGGAGCTGCCCGCGAAACCGACCCCGGCGACCACGCCCCGGACCCGGGGCGTCCGCCGCGACGCCCGATGTGTCATTCGCCTCTGTCCGAAGACGCGCCTCGGGAGCACCATGACAGCACGGAGCCGGTCCCGGGTCCGTGTGGAGCGCACGCAAGAGCAGGCGAGGTGAGCCCAGTGACCCAGGTGCGGCATCGGAGTCCGTCCGTCCATTCCGCAGGGGTACCGCGATGAGCCGGCGGAAGGCGACGCTCATCGTGGTGGCCGTGGTCGTCGTCGGACTGGCGATGTCCGTCGGCATTCTGGTGGGGAACCACGAGCCCCTCCGTCCCCACCACCACCGGGTCGCTGCCGGCAGCCTTCCTGTCCACCCGACGATCAACGCCAGCATCCAGACCTGCTCGACGACGAACTGGACCGACCCGACCGGCGTCTGCCCGGTGGTCAAGGCCGCCGGCGGCATCTTTCCGCAGGCCGGGCAACCCGCCTACTACCAGGCCAGGGTGAACCTCCCCGCCGGCGTCACGCGTGCCGCGCTGGCCACCGGCACGGTCGCCTTCTACGTGGACCCGGGCGGGGTCGTACCTCCACCCGGGGCACCGGTGTGCACGACCGCGGCGTTGGTGCCGACCCAGGCGTCCGGTCAGGTGATCGGCCACTGCACCGTCACGAGCAGGTCCTCGGACGCCGACGAACTCGCCATGTACGCCGTCTACACCCCGGACGACGCTGCGGTCACGGCCGGTTTCGGCATCACCCAGGACCGGCTCTGGAATGCCAAGACCAGCGTCCAGACCTACATCTACAGCGCCTACGCGTGGACGCCCGGCCAGTCCTATTCCCAGAACTTCGTCAACAACCAGGCCCACCTGCTCTCGCCGAACCCCACCAGCACGGTCAACTGGCGGTTGCAGCCGTCGATCGCCCTGGTCGCCGTGGTGAGCGCCGAGGACGAATGGGGGATCCCGGCGGGGGCCCAGAAGTTCGTCCTGAGCAAGCCCGCGGCCGACGGGAGCGAGCTCGTGCCGGCGGCGACGCCCCTCTGCACCGCGTCCAAGCCGGTCGGGGGCGACTACACCTACGGCCGCGCCGTCTACGCGTGCACGCTGCGCCGGTCCGCCTATCCCGACGGGATCACCATGCCGACCATCAGGAAGCTGCGGACGGTGCCGCCCACGCACGGCGTCTACACCTACAACGTGGTGACCGCCCCGTTCGAGTCGCAGTCCGGGTGGAACTCGGCGGCGACGCCCTACACCGAGGGACAGCTGAACCCACCGGTGCCGGCCGGGTGTAGCAACGACATCACCAACGAGCTGCAGACGCCTGGAAGCAGCGTGCGCTGGAAGGGACTCACCTGGGACGGCAGCGGCGGCTGCTTCACCACCACCAGCGGCATCGAACTCACGGCCGCGGCCAACGCCAACACGGTGATCAAGAACGCCACGATCTACTACCCCAAGGTGCAGGCCGACACCAACCCCGCTACGGGTGCCATCGCCGGATTCCAGCCGGCGATCCGGATCGCCGGGGTGCTGAGGAGCGACGACCCCGTGTTCGACGGGGCCAACAACGTGAAGTTGAGCAACATCTCGATCGTCGGCGCCGACCAGAGCGGCAAGTACTTCGCGCACCGGGTCGGAGCCTCGGCCATCCAGATCCTGTCGTCGCGGGACGACAACCTCGACAACGTGACGACGTACGAGACCTGGGGCGACAGCCTCACCATCTTCCGCAACCACAACAACGTCCCGGCCACGACCAACTTGAACATCTGCAACGACGGGACCACCCCGTGCGCCTACGTGGCCCTCAATGCCGGGAGGCAGGGCATCTCGCCCGCCTACCTGGCCGGACCCGACGTGTTCACCAACACGACGATCCACCAGACCGGCGAGGGGAACGCCTGGGACTTCGAGTCCGACGCCTCGGCGCTCGGCATCATGTCGGGCACCGTGACCATCAACAACACGACGGTCCAGGGCCTGATCCTCCACACCGAGTACATCGGGCCGACCGCGTCGGTGGTGGTCAACAATTCGCGGAACAACACCTTCAAGCCCTCCGGGGCCCAGCTCGTGCTCCGCGGTGGCTTCGGCGGGGGCAGCATCGTCTACAACGGCGGGTCCTACTCCTACCCGGACAGTCTGCCGGAGGGGATCCGCGTCGCCAACACGGTGCACGTGACCCTGAACGGCGTCGCGCTGACCGCCGTGCCCGTCTACGCCCACCCGGACGCTCCTCCCGCCTGGAACGTGACGAACGGATCGTCACTCACCCTGAAGTCCACGCCGTTCCCACCACCGGCCGGAACGAACGACGCCACGAGCACCGTGACGATCATCCCCTGACCCGGTCGCCGGACCCCCACCTGTCGTCGCCGCTGTGAGGCACACTGAGTCGATGACCCACGGACCGGGATCGGACAGCCGCACCCAACGCCAGCGCATGGAGGCCGGCGACCTCTACATCGTCGATGACGAGATCGCCACCATGCATCGACGGGCGGTGTCCCTGACCGAGGCGTTCAATGCCACTCCGGCCGCCGACACCGACGGCCGCCGCCGAATCCTCGAGGTGCTGGTCCGCGCCATCGGCCCGGACACGGAGGTCCGTGCCCCCTTCCACTGCGACTACGGCGTCCACCTCTCGATCGGGGCCCGGACATTCGTCAACTTCGGGCTCGTCGCCCTCGACGTGGCCCCGATCGCCATCGGCGACGACGTGCAGATCGGTCCGAACGTGCAGCTGCTCACCGCCACCCACCCGCTCGACGCCGGTCTGCGGCGCGCCAAGTGGGAGGCGGCCGAGCCCATCGTGATCGGCGACAACGTCTGGCTCGGCGGCGGGGTCATCGTGCTGCCGGGGGTGACGATCGGCGAGGACACCGTCGTCGGTGCCGGCGCAGTGGTCACCCGTGACCTGCCGGCCGGAGTGGTGGCCGTCGGGAACCCGGCCCGGGTCATGCGTACCGCCGGCCGCTAGGCCGAATCCTGTGGTCTGTCTCGGCGACCCGACACGACCCCACCGGAGCGGCTCGGAGGCGTAGGTCAGGCCGGTCGGACGAGCGGGGGATGGAGGCGGACGCCTTCGCCCCGCGTGTAGAGCTCGGCCGGTCGTCCGGTGGTGACGGCGTGCAGCCCGCCGGTCGGCTCGACGAACCCGGGGGTGGCGAGGACCTTCCGGCGGAAGTTGGCCGGCTCCAGCGGGGCTCCCCACACGGCCTCGTAGGCCCGTCGTAGGTCGCCGAGGGTGAACGGCTCCTCGACGAGCGCGGTGGCCAGGTCCGACCACTCGAGGTCCTCGGCCACCTGCTCGACCCCGGCGCCCAGGATGTCGCCGTGGTCGAACGCCAACGGCGGCCCCTGCGCACCCAGCACGTCGTCGACGGCCCACCACCGCCCGCTGGCCACCACGCCGCCGGCCGGCGGGTCCGCCCGGTCGGCCACCGACACGTAGCCGACCGACACCACCCGGGTGCGGGGGTCGCGGTCCGGGTGGGCGAACGCGCCCAGCTGCTCGAGGCGCTCAGGTGCCACCGCCACTCCGGTACGCGCCGCCACGGCGCGCACGGCGGCCGACACGAACTCCTCGGCCGGCTCGACGACCGTGCCGGGCAGCGCCCACGATCCCCGGTGGGGATCCCGTCCCCGCTCGACGAGCAGGACCGACAGTGCGCCCTCGCGCAGGGCGAGGTGGACGACGTCGACGGTCACCACGGCCTCGGGCCGGTGGTCCGGGCCGAAGCCGCCGGGCCCGTCCGGCTCGTCGTCGACCCGGGCGCCCGAGCCGCGCTTGGCCGACTTCGGGGCCTTGGTCCGCACCGCGTCCTGTTTGCCCGCCTTCTTCCGTTCCTTGGCCACGCCGGCACTGTAGAGCAGGGGGGACAGCCTTAACAGTCACTACGACATTAACTAGGTTGACCTGGAAGAATGATCCACGGGTCGAGGGCATGCCGGAAGGGCCCGGGGAGCTGGACCGGGACGTGGCGACGACGTGGGAGCCGGCGGGCGGAGGCCGCCGCCGCCGCCGGTCACCAGGTGAACGGATCGTGACTTGTTTCACGTGGAACTGTCGGAAACCCAGTGATCACTGGGCTCCGACGACACCGGGCCCCGAGAGACGTTGGAAACACTGAATAGTCAGTCTGACACAAACGATGGCCGCCACAGAGGAGGTGATGGGCCGCCACGAACGGCACCGCCACGGAAGGGTCAGGGCGTGCGGAACGCGACCTTGGTCCTGGCCGCGCCGGCCGCCGCCAGCTGACCGCACGCCGCGTCGATGTCGGAGCCCCGTGTCGACCGGACGGTGACGGTGGTGCCGTTCTGTTCGAGGATCGAGCGGAACACCTCGATGCGTTCGGGAGGGGTGCCCCGCACCGGGTACCCGGGGGTCGGGTTGAGGGGGATGAGGTTGACGTGCGCCCGGACCGACGTGGCCAGCCGGGCGAGGTGGGCGGCCTGGTCGTCGCCGTCGTTGACCCCGTCGATCATGGCCCACTCGAACGACACCCGGCGTCCCGTCTCCTGCCGGTAGTCGGCACAGGCCTCCATCAGCGCCGGTATCGGGTAGCGCTTGTTGATCGGCACCAGTTCGTTGCGCAGCTCCTCGGTCGCCGCGTGGAGCGACACGGCCAGACCCACCGGTAGGGGCGCGGCGGTCAGCCGACGGATGCCGGGAATGATCCCGACGGTCGACACCGTCATGGAGCGCGCCCCCAACCCGAAGTCGCCGTGGATCCGCTCGATGGCCGGCCACAGGTTGTCGAAGTTGGCCAGGGGCTCGCCCATCCCCATGAAGACGATGTTGGAGAGTCGACGGGGGCGCGCCGCCCGGACGGCGACGGCCAGCTGCTCGAGGATCTCGCCCGACGTGAGGTGCCGTCGGAACCCGGCCTGGCCGGTGGCGCAGAAGCTGCAAGCCATGGCACATCCCGCCTGGCTCGACACGCACACCGTCGACCGGTCGGGATAGTGCATCAGTACCGTCTCGATGACCGATCCGTCGCGGAGGGCGAACGACCACTTGGTCGTCTGGTCTGCGTCCGACGACCGCTCCTCGAGCAGCGCCAGCGCCGGCGGCAGCGCGTCGTCGAGCCTGGTGCGCAGACCGATCGGCAGGTCGGTCATCTCGACGGGTCGCAGCACCCTCCGGTAGAGGCCGTCCCACACCTGGCGGGCACGGAAGGCCGGCTCGTCAGCGAGGAGGGTGGCCAGGTCGTCCTGGCTCTGTTCGTAGGGACCGGGCACGGACCCCAGGATAGGGACACCGCCGGCGGCCGGAGTCGGCGGCCCCGGGCCGGCTGCGGAGTTCAGCCGGCCAGATAACGGCGGAACCAGTCGACGGCCGGTCCGGCGCTGGCCGCGAACCCCGACTCGTAGGCATCGAAGTGGCCGCCCGGGATCTCGATGACCGACACATTCGGCGTCGATGCCGCAATGGGCAGCGCCGCTCCGGGCGGGGTGAGCGTGTCGCCGGGAGCCACCACCAACAGCAGGGGGACCCGGGCGTCCGCCAGGTGGTCGATCGGTCGGAACGCCTCACCGAAGGCGCTGATCCGCAGTTCGTCCTTCCACGCCGGGGCCCGTTCAGCGGCCACCCGGGTGAACCACCCGTAGGCCCCGTCCTCGAACATCAGGCCGGCGCCGTCGGGCGAGGCCGTGACGGCGGCGATGGTGGCCTCCTCGTCGCCCGTCTCGAAGGCCCGGGTGAAGACGGACAGAGCACCGGCCGGCAGGTCGGGGCCACCCTCGCCCAGCCCGGGCACCTGAGCCACGCCGCACCGGACGGGCAGGTCCTCGGAGGCCAGGATGATGACCTCGCCGCCCGAGAAGCTCGAGCCCCAGAGGCCGATCCGGTCGGCATCGACGCCCGGGTCGGCCGCCAGCCAGGCGACCGCGTCACGGTAGCCCTGGAGCTGCAGGGACGGGGCCGGGCACTGCCGGGGCTCGCCGTCGCTCGCCCCGAATCCGGGGTGGTCGTAGGCCAGCGTGGTGAAGCCGGCATCGGCGAACGCCTCGGCGTACCGGTCGAGGAACATCTCCTTGACCGCCGACAGGCCGTGGGCCATGACGACGCCCGGGTGCGGGCCGGGTCCCACCGCCCGGTACAGCCAGCCGCGCAGGGTGGTGTCCTGGGAGGTGAACTCGACATCGACTCGGGGGAGGGCCATGAATGCAACGTAGCGGTGCGGGTTCCGGGGCACCGGGCCGAGCGGGTGGGTCGGGGCGGGGCACGTTCGGACCGCGGTCCCAGTGACCAACGGCCCTATGCCCGTGCCGCCCCGGGCGACAGGGTGGAGGGACCAGACGAAAGGACGTCCCGTGGGGCCAGTGTCAGCTGTCGGTGCCGTGACCTCCGTCGATTCCCCCGTCCTGCGACCGACCGCCGCGGCCCGGCCCGGCCCGGCCAACGCCCGGGTCGACGTACCCGAGGTGCGGAGCCTCCACTACGACCTCGACGAGCGGCCCTTCCTGGTCCTGTTCGAGACCACCCGGGCCTGCGACCTGGCCTGCACCCACTGCCGGGCCGAGGCCCAGTCCGAGCGCGATCCGTGCGAGCTGACCACGTCCGAGGTGACCGGGGTCCTCGACGACCTGGCCGGCACCGGCTCGCCCCGGCCCATCGTGGTGCTGACCGGCGGTGACCCGTTCAAGCGGGCCGACCTGACCGAGCTCGTCGCCCACGGGTCGGCCCGAGGCCTGGCCATGGCCGTGTCCCCCTCGGGCACCCCGTTGGCCACCGAGGCCAATCTGGCCGCCGTCCGTGCCGCCGGTTCCGGTGCCGTCTCCTTCTCGCTCGACGCCCCGGACGCCGCCACCCACGACGCCTTCCGGGGGGTGCCGGGATCGTTCGACCTGACCGTCGACGCCTGCCGGGCCGCCCGTCGGGTGGGCCTCCGCCTCCAGGTCAACTCGACCATCACGGCGGCCACGGTCGACGCCCTGCCGGAGATGGCCCGCCTGGTCCGTGAACTGGGCGCCGGGCTGTGGAGCGTGTTCTTCCTGGTGTCCACCGGACGGGGCCGCCGGCTCGGGTCGCTGGGGCCCGACGAGATCGAGGACGTCCTCCACCTGCTGGCCGACGCCTCGGCCTCGATGGCGCTCAAGACCACCGAGGCCCCGCAGTACCGGAGGGTGCTCCACCAGCGAGCCCTGGCCGGTCCCGCCGACCCGGCCGGCGACCGTGGCCCGCTGTACCACCGGCTCCACGACCGTCTGATGGCGGTGCTGGAGGAGACGGCGGGCCTGGCCACGGCGCGCCCGACCCACGGAGGCGACCCCACGCGGAGCCGTCGGGCCCCGTTGGCCGTCGGTGACGGGAGCGGGGTGGTGTTCGTCTCCCACGTCGGTGACGTGTTTCCGAGTGGATTCCTCCCCCTGGCGGTGGGGAACGTCCGGGACCGCCCCCTGACCGAGCTCTACCGGACGTCACCCGTGCTGCGTTCGCTGCGGGACCGCGATCGGCTCGGCGGGAAGTGCGGGCGGTGCGAGTTCCGCCAGGTGTGCGGCGGCTCGCGTTCGCAGGCGTACGCGGCCACCGGGAACCCGATGGGCGAGGATCCGAACTGCGCCTACGAGCCTGCCGTCTGAGGACAGCGCCGGCGATCGGGGCCGGTCTCGGATCAGATACCCTGGCGGGGTATAGGGGACGAGCGACGTGAGGTGCACGCCATGGACAGGCCGGGTTACGCAGCGGACAAGTACGCCGTGCTCAAGCGGCTGCGGCGCATCGAGGGCCAGGTCCGGGGGATCTCGGGCATGGTCGAGGACGACCGGTACTGCATCGAGGTGCTCGACCAGATCTCGGCGGTCACCCGGGCCATCCAGGGCGTGGCCCTCGCCCTGCTCGACGGCCACCTGGCCCACTGCGTGGCCGACGCCGTCGAGGCCGGTGGCGAGGAGAAGGACGCCAAGCTGGCCGAGGCGTCGTCGGCCATCGCCCGGTTGGTGAAGTCGTGATCCCGTTGCTCGGTGTGGCCAACGTGCTTGTCGACGTCGGCCGCGGTCTCCGCGAGGGCCTCTTCATGTTCTGGGAGACGCTGTGGGCCCTCGTGCTCGGCTTCACCCTCTCGGGCGTCGTGCAGGCCTTCGTGTCCAAGGAGCAGATGCGGGCCAAGCTCGGCGACCACCGCCCGGCGGCGGTGGCCCGGGCCTCGGGCTACGGCATGGTCTCGTCGTCGTGCTCGTACGCGGCGTCCGCCATGTCCAAGTCGCTGTTCGCCAAGGGCGCCGACTTCGTCAGCTCGATGGTCTTCATGATCGCCTCGACCAACCTGGTGGTGGAGCTCGGCATCGTGATGCTGGTCCTCCTCGGCTGGCAGTTCGCCCTCGCCGAGTTCGTGGGTGGCCCGATCATGATCGCCCTGCTGGCCCTCACCGGGGGGATGGTGTTCACACCGTCCCTGCTGAAGGCGGCCCGCAAGCGGCTGCGCGGTGGGGCCCATGGCGGCCACGACCACGCGGCCATGGTCGGCGTATCGGAGTCCCGCCAGGAGGAGCTGGAGGCGGAGCCGTGGGGCACCAAGCTGCGTTCGCCCGCCGCCTGGTCGGACGCCTCGAGCTACGCGGTGGCCGATGTGACCATGCTCCGCAAGGAGCTGGTGATCGGGTACACGGTGGCCGGGCTCCTGGCTGTGCTCGTCCCGACCCACGTGTGGAACGCCCTCTTCCTCCAGGGCCACGGGTTCTGGACGACGCTCGAGAACGCCATGGTCGGCCCGGTCATCGCCGTCCTCAGCTGGGTGTGCTCCATCGGGAACGTGCCGCTGGCCGCCGCCCTGTGGGGTGGGGGAATCAGCTTCGGCGGGGTGATCGCCTTCATCTTCGCCGACCTCATCGCCATGCCCCTGATCCTCATCTACCGGAAGTTCTACGGCTGGAAGCTCACGATCCGCCTGGTCGGCCTGTTCTACGTGTTGATGGTCATCGCCGGCCTGGCCACCGAGTACATCTTCCGGGCCTTCGGCGCCGTGCCGGTCAACCACGCGGTGGGCGTGCAGCCTGCCCACTTCGAGTGGAACTACACGACCTTCCTCAACATCGTGTTCCTGGGTGTGGCCGGCGCGGTGTGGTGGTTGGCCCGGAACAAGGAGCGCTTCGGCGGGGGCGTGGGGTACGCCATCGACCCGGTGTGCGGCATGCAGGTGCGCACAGCCGACGCCCCGGCCCACGTCGAGCACGACGGTGCCACCGTCTACTTCTGTGCCGACCGCTGCCGCGGGCGCTTCGTCGCCGACCCCGACCGGTTCACCCGGGCCGGACCGGAGCCGACGACCACGGACGACGTCCCCGTCGACACAGTCGTCGACCCGATGTGCGGCATGACGGTCGACCCGGAGCACGCTGCCGCCCACCGGTCCCGGGACGGGATCGACTACTGGTTCTGCGGGGTGGGCTGCGCCGAGCAATTCGACGCGCGGGCGGCTACGCCGGGTCCGCCTTGAGCACGACCCAGGTGAAGTGCTGCACGGCACCTGCGGGCGCCAGGTGGTCGTGGCGCCCGGTGGCGACCGGCGTGAGCCCCGGCCCGAGCTCGTCGAGCAGCTCGTCGGCCGAGTAGCGCCGCACGGGCAGGCCCGAGCACATCGTCGGCCCGTCCTCGGCGAACGTGGCGACGACGACCGTGCCGCCCGGAGCGAGGGCACGGCGCAGGACGGCCCGGTAGGTGGCACGGTCGCGGGGGTCGACGAGGAAGTGGAACACCGCCCGGTCGTGCCACACGTCGTAACGGCGGGTCGGGGCCCACGTCAGCAGGTCGGCGACGACCCAGTGGACGGCATTCGGGTGCGGTAGTCCGGCACGTGCCCGGTCCAGGGCTTCGGTCGAGAGATCGAGGACGGTGACGTCGGCATGCCCACGGGCCACGAGGGCGCCGGCCAACCGCGACGCGCCTCCGCCGACGTCGATGACCGTGGCGGCGGCCGTCACGCCGGCCAGGTCGAGGAGCTCGAGGGACAGTGTCGGCTCGGCCTCGAACCAGCTCACCTGATCCGCGCCGACCGTTCGGTAGCGGTCGTCCCAGTGGGTCGACCGGTCCTCGGGGCTCGTCATGGGTCGAGCGTACCGACGTCGGCCGTCCGACCCGAGGTCAGCCGTTCCTCAGCAGTTGCGAGAAGGGCAGGTCCTTGTCGTTGCCCGGCTCCTTGGGGAGGCCGAGCACCCGCTCGCCGATGATGTTCCGTTGGATCTGGTCGGTGCCGCCGTAGATCGAGGGAGCCTGGGCGTACAGGGCCGAGCCCGTCACGCCGGGCAGGAACGGATTGCCGGTCACCTCGTTGAGGGTGGCCTGGTCCTTGGAGTCGTAGGCGTGGAGCATGCCCTGGGCGCCCACGATCCGCAGACCGAGGTCACGTGTCAGCCGCATGACGGCGCTCATCGACAGCTTCGAGATGTTGGCCATCCCCGGGATGTCCCCACCCGCCGCCCGAGTTGCCTTCAGGCGCTCGGAGTTCAGGCGGCCGAGCTCGTTCAACGTGTAGAGACGGACGAGGTCCTGGCGGATGAGCGGGTCGGTGATCGTCCCGTTGCCGCGGGCCAACCCGGTGAGGAGATCGTCCCTACGGGTGGGTCGGGCACCGGCGTGCCCCGCCTCCGGCTTCTTCGGGCGGTCGCCCGCCGTCGGGGCGAAGTCGCCCACCCGCTTTTCCAGGTTGCCGGCCACGGTGCCGGGCATCACGATCGTCCCCCGGCTGCCGCCCCCGGTGCCGAGTCCGGCCCGCTCGTAGCCGAGGGTGGTGTTGGCCACCGCCCATCCCTGGTTGAGCCCGCCGATGAGCATGTCGGCGGGGACCCGCGCGTCGGTCAGGAACGTCTCGTTGAACATGGCGTGCCCGGTCATCTCGCGCAACGGCCGCACCTCGACCCCGGGCTGGTGCATGTCGAGGGCGAAGTAGGAGATGCCCTGGTGCTTCGGGGCCTCGGGTGAGGTGCGGGCGATGAGCATCCCGCAGTCGGCGGACTGGCCCAGCGACGTCCACACCTTCTGGCCGTTGACGATCCACTCGTCGCCGTCGAGCTCCGCCTTGGCGGTCAGCCCGGCCAGGTCGGAGCCGGCGCCGGGCTCGCTGAACAGCTGACACCATGCCGCCTGCCCGGTGACGATGTCGCGCACCAGGGTGTCGATCTGCTCACGGGTACCGTGATCGGCGATGGTCGGGGCGGCGAGCAGCAGCCCGAGGCCGTAGGGGGCACCGACGGCGCCGAACGCGGCGATCTCGTTGGTGACCTGGACACCGACGGACCGGGCCACGCCCCGGCCGTAGGAGCCTTCGGGCAGGGTCGGGGCCGCCCATCCCGACGTGCCGAGGCGCCCCCACCATTCGGCCACGGTCAGATCGGGGTCCCAGTTGTCGGCGAGCCAGCTGCGGAGTTCGTCCAGCAGCTCGTCGGTGTCGGTGGCGTCGGACAGCGTGTCGGTCACGCGGGTGCTCCCCTCGGGCGTCGGCCGCCCGCTCGGGCGTCCCGGGGGGCCACGCTAACGCCCCCGGGACGACGAGGGCGGTCCGGCTGTCCGGAGCCGGTGTCGCCGGCCGCACGGACGCCCCGCGTCAGCACTCCACGACGTTGAGGGCGAGTCCGCCCCGCGAGGTCTCCTTGTACTTGTCCTGCATGTCCGCCCCGGTCTGACGCATGGTCTCGATGGCCTGGTCCAGGGACACGTGGTGGCGACCGGTGCCGAGCAGGGCCATCCGAGCCGCGGCGATGGCCTCGATGGCACCCATGGCGTTGCGCTCGATGCAAGGGATCTGGACCAGGCCCCCGACTGGGTCGCAGGTCAGGCCGAGGTTGTGCTCGATGCCGATTTCGGCGGCGTTCTCGACCTGGCCGGGGGTGCCGCCGAGCACTTCGGCCAGCCCGGCGGCCGCCATCGAGCAGGCCGCACCCACCTCTCCCTGGCAGCCGACCTCCGCACCGGACAGGGAGGCGTTCTGTTTGAACAGCGCACCGACCGCCGTGGCCGTCAGGAGGAACCGGACGACGCCGTCCTCGTCGGCCCCGTCGACGAACCGCCGATAGAAGTGGAGCACGGCCGGGACGATGCCGGCCGCGCCGTTGGTCGGGGCGGTGACCACCCGACCGCCGGCCGCGTTCTCCTCGTTGACGGCCAGGGCGTAGGCCGTCACCCACTCCATGGCCCGCATCGGGTCGGTCAGGTCCGGTGCGCCCGCGAGCTGCTTCATCAGATCCGGTGCGCGCCGGGGCACCGCCAGCCCGCCCGGCAGCACCCCTTCGTGGGCGCAGCCGCTGCGCACGCACTCCTGCATCACCCGCCAGAGGTCGAGGATGCCGGTCCGGACCTGATGCTCTGGACGGTCCACCACCTCGTTGGCCAGCACCAGCGTGCTGATCGGCAGGCCGGTGCGCTCGGCGTGGCCCAGCAGCTCGGCGGCGGTGGCGAACGGATAGGGGACCGGTGACGCGTTGTCGCCGATGGGCTCGGTGGCGCCGCGCTCGAGCACGAAGCCACCACCGATGGAGAAGTAGGTCCGTTCGGCCACCTCGGCTCCGGCGGCGTCGGTAGCCCGGAAGACCATGCCGTTCGGGTGCGCCTCCGACCGGCGGTCGGTCCGAAACCGCAGGTCGCCGTCGAGGTCGAAGGGCACGGTGTGGCATCCGCCCAGCGTCAGGGTCCCCGTGGTGCGCACGGCATCCACGGTTGGACCGACGACGCCCGGATCGACGGACTCCGGCCGGGCGCCGCCGAGTCCGAGCACCAGGCCGCCGACCGTGCCGTGGCCGCGTCCGGTGGCCCCGAGGGAGCCGAAGAGGTCGACCGTGACGTGACCGGTCCGCCCCAGAAGGTCGTGGTCGCCCAGGAGGTCGATGAACCGCCCGGCCGCCAGCATGGGTCCGGTGGTGTGGGAACTCGACGGGCCGATGCCCACCTTGAAGAGGTCGAAGACGCCGACGTTCACGCCCGCGCCCCTGCACGCGTCGGGTGGGCGAAGTGGTCCGGACGGCCCCGCGGTGTGGGCCTGCACGTCACCGGTCCATCGTAACGACCCACCCGGGCGCGTCAATGGGTCGCTGGCTAGCATTTGCTCCACCTAGTGGGAACCCGGACCAGAAGAGGAGCGTTCCATGCCCGGTATCGACCGCTTTCCCGTAGGGGCCCCGTGCTGGGCCGATCTCTGGACCTCCGACGTCGAGGGGAGCCGGACCTTCTACTCGGCGCTCTTCGGGTGGGAGGCCATGGAGCCGAGCGAGGAGTTCGGCGGCTACTTCATGTTCCACCGCAACGGCCTGCCCATCGCCGGCGGCATGGGAGACATGGGCCCGGACATGCCGGCCAACGACACCTGGAAGATCTACCTCTCCACCGACGATATCGCCGGGGTCGCCGCGGCCATGGAGGCCAACGGTGGCCAGGTCATGGCGCCGCCCATGGCCGTCGCCGACCTCGGGCAGAACATGGTGTTCACCGATCCCACCGGCGCCCATCTCGGTGCCTGGCAGGCGGGCACCTTCCCGGGCTTCACGACCGTGGAGGAGCACGGGGCGCCCAGCTGGTTCGAGCTGTTCACCCGGGACTATGCCGGCGCACTCGACTTCTACCGGACGGTGTTCTCGTGGCACACCGAGGTCGAGGGCGACACCGACGAGTTCCGCTATTCGACACTCCGGGACCCGGAGAACGGCGACCGGCAGCTGGCCGGGGTCATGGACGCCACGTCGTTCCTGCCCGAGGGCGTGCCCGCCCACTGGTCGATCTACTGGGATGTCAGCGACATCGACGCTTCGGTGGCCAAGGTCACCGAACTCGGGGGATCGGTGATCGACGCCCCGATGGACACTCCCTACGGACGGATGGCCACCGTGTCCGATCCTTCCGGTGCGATGTTCAAGCTGCGCACGCCGCCCTCGTAGCCGGGGGGCCGCACCCGGCGGCGACGCACGGTCACTTCGTTCCGTCCCCGGGCACCGGCCCGAGGACGACCTGTGCCCGGGAGCCCGCCACGCCGGGTGCGGGTGCGCGCCGTCGCTCGGGCGTGCAACGCTGGAGGTTCCGTACCCCACGTCCCACCACCTGAGGTGACCCATGGCCATCGCCACCATCAACCCCGCCACCGGCAAGACCGAGCAGACCTTCGAGGAGATCTCCGACCAGGAGGTCGAGCGCATCCTGGCCCTGGCCGCCGGTACCTACCGTACCTACCGCTCCACCACGTTCGCCCAGCGCAGCGCCTGGATGGTGCGGGCTGCCGAGATCCTCGAGGACGAGGTCGACCGCATCGGCACGATGATGACCACCGAGATGGGCAAGACCCTGACCGCGGCCAAGGCCGAGGTGCTCAAGTGTGCCAAGGCCTGCCGGTACTTTGCCGAGCATGCCGAGTCGTTCCTGGTCGACGAGCCCGCTGACGCGGGCGCCGTCGGGGCCGCGCATGCCTACTCCCGCTGGCAGCCGCTCGGTCCCGTGCTGGCGGTCATGCCCTGGAACTTCCCGCTGTGGCAAGCCATGCGGTTCGCCGCCCCGGCACTGATGGCCGGCAACGTCGGCCTGCTCAAGCATGCCTCCAACGTCCCCCAGACCGCCATCTTCATGCAGGAGCTGTTCGACCGGGCCGGGTTCCCCACGGGCGCGTTCCAGACCCTGCTGATCAACGCATCCCGGGTCGAGGCTGTCCTCCGTGACGACCGGGTGGTGGCCGTCACCCTCACCGGATCCGGTCCCGCCGGCTCCTCGGTCGCCTCCATCGCCGGTGACGCCGTCAAGAAGTCGGTGCTCGAGCTCGGCGGGAGCGACCCGTTCGTCGTGATGCCCTCGGCCGACCTGGACCGGGCCGCGGTGGTGGCGACCACCGCCCGGTGCCTCAACAACGGGCAGTCGTGCATCGCCGCCAAGCGGTTCATCGCCCACATCGACGTGGCCGACGCGTTCGAACGCCTCTTCGTCGAGCAGATGTCGGCACAGCGGGTGGGCGACCCGATGGACGCCTCGACCGTCATCGGTCCGCTGGCCAACGCCCAGCAGCAGCAGGACATGGTCGACCTCGTCGCGGACGCCGTGGACAAGGGAGCGACGGTACTGTGCGGCGGCACCGTCCCCGAGGGCCCGGGGTACTACTACCCACCGACCATCCTGACCGGCATCACCCCCGAGATGCGCATCCACACGGAGGAGGCCTTCGGTCCGGTCGCCACGCTCTACCGGGTGGCCGACATCGACGAGGCCATCGAGCTGGCCAACGCCACCGAGTTCGGCCTGGGTGCCAATGCCTGGACGCAGGACGAGGCCGAGCGGGCGCGCTTCGTCGCCGACCTCGAGGCGGGCATGGTCTTCATCAACGGGAACACGACCTCGTTCAACGAACTGCCCTTCGGCGGCATCAAGGCCTCGGGCTACGGGCGCGAGCTGACCGCCCACGGGATCCGTGAGTTCTGCAACCTGAAGTCGGTCTGGGTCGGGGCGTGAGCCGACGGGCCGGCACGGTCCTGGCTACGGCAACGGTTGTCGTCCTGGTGCTTGCCGTCGGCGGCCCGCTGGCGTCCGGTCCGGCGACCGGCGCTCCGTCGGTCCCGCACCTGCAGCCGGGCCCGCGGGGCGCTCCAGGGTTCGCCGGGGATGCGCCGGACCCGGACGTCGTCTACGCGGACGGCACGTTCTACGCCTTCACCACCGGTACCGCCCTCGGGAACAACCTCCAGGTGCTCACCACCCAGTCCGGTGACCCGAGTGTGGGCTGGCATTCCTACACCGGTGGAAGTGGATCGACCGCGTTGGCCGACCCACCGGCCTGGCAGCAGGCCGGCACCCAGACGTCGCCCGGCGTGGTCTACACGGGTGGCCACTGGGTCATGTGGTACGACGCGTCCCGGGCCGGCCACGGGGTCGACACCGGATTCACCTGCCTGGCGGTGGCGACGGTGGCCACCCTCACACCCTCGAACCCGAGGTTCGCCGACACCTCGGGCGACTCGCCCTGGTGCCCCCCGGGCGGCGTGCTCGACCCGAGCCCCTTCGTCGACCCCACCTCCGGGGGTGTCTACCTGGTGTGGAAGACCAACGACGGCACCACCGCGGCGCCCTCGCAGGTCTGGGGCGTCCGATTGAGCCAGAGCGGCACGAGCTTCGCC
>DATCCR010000093.1:0-2447 GCA_036511155.1 Acidimicrobiales bacterium | reverse complement strand
GATCCGGACGGACCGGCGGCCGGGTCGGCGGCAAGGGCCGGGCAGTACGATGCCGCCGTGGCCACCGGAACACGTCTCGCCGAGCTCGCCGCCACAGCGGCCGCCTGCACCCGGTGCCCACTGTCGGCCACCCGGACCCAGGTCGTCTTCGGCACCGGCGACCCGCACGCCGACCTGATGTTCGTGGGCGAGGCCCCCGGCCGCGAGGAGGACCTCCGCGGGGTTCCCTTCGTCGGGCGGTCGGGCCAGTTGCTCGACCGGCTCCTGGCCGAGGAGCTGGGCATCGCCCGCGACCAGGTGTACATCGCCAACGTCGTGAAGTGCCGCCCGCCCGAGAACCGCGACCCCAGACCCGACGAGGTGGCCGCCTGCCGGCCGTACCTCGAGGAGCAGGTGGCCGTCATCGCCCCGAAGGTGGTCGTCACCCTCGGCAACTTCGCCACCAAGCTGCTGCTCGACACCGACCAGGGCATCACCAAGGTCCGGGGCACCTCGTACCCGATGGGTGCGGCCCAGCTCGTCCCGACCTTCCACCCGGCGGCCGCCCTGCGGGGCGGGGGCGTGGTGCTGGCCCAGATGCGGGCCGACCTGGTGCGGGCCAAGCAGCTGATGGGCCCGGAATCGTGACCGCCCCGGTCGTCCTCTCCACCGCCTCGCCCGACGCCACCCGGGACGTGGCCGCCGCCCTGGCCGCCCTGTGCGTGCCCGGCGACGTGCTGCTCCTGTCGGGCGACCTCGGGGCCGGCAAGACCACCTTCGCCCAGGGCTTCGGCCGGGCCGTCGGGGTCGACGAGCGGGTCACCAGCCCCACCTTCACGCTGGTCCGCCAGTACGAAGTGCCGGTCGGGCCCACGGGCCTGCGCACCCTGCTCCATGCCGACGTCTACCGGTTGGACGACCTGGGGGAGATCGCCGACCTCGGGCTGGGCCAGCTGGTCGAGGACGGCGGTGTGGCCCTGGTCGAGTGGGGCGAGGCGGCCGAACCGGTGCTGGGGGAGGGCGCCCTCTCCCTCCTGCTGGTCGGCGACCCCGACGACGAAGCCCGCCGGACCGTCACGGTGACGGCCGCCGGGTCCTCGTGGGCCGACCGCTGGGACGCGCTGGTGGCGGCTCTCGGCCCGTGGACGGTGGCGGCGTGAGGCTGCTGGCGATCGAGACGGCCACCGACCTGGTGGGCGCGGCGGTCCTGGCCGACGACGGCGGTGTGGTCGAGCGTTCCCACCTCGGGGGCCGGGCCCACGCCGAGTTACTGGCCCCGCTCGTAGAAGAGGTCTGCGCCCTGGCCGGGTGCGCGCTCGGCGACCTCGAGGCGCTGGCCGTCGACATCGGACCCGGGTTGTTCACCGGGCTTCGGGTGGGGGTGGCCACGGCCAAGGCCTTCGGCCAGGCCCTCGGTCTCGGCGTGGTCGGGGTGACCAGTCTCGACGTGCTGGCCGCCGGCGCCGTCGAGGCGGCAGGCCCGGACCGGGCCGCCCGCGTGGTGGCCGTGGTCGATGCCCGCCGGGGCGAGGTCTTCGCTGCCGCCTACGACTTCTCGTCGCCTACAGCGGGGGAGGACCCCGACCCGGCCGCGGTGCGCGACGACCGGTCCGAAGCGTTGGCCCCCGAGGACCTGGCGGTGTGGTTGGACGACCTGGCGTCGGGTGGTCCACTGCTGGTGGTGGGCGACGGCGCCGTCCGGTACCTCGAGCTGCTGGCCCCCCGCCGCGGGCTCGACCTGGGCCTGGCCGACACGGTCTCCGCCCCCCCGCCTGCGGTGCTGGCCCGGCTGGCCGCCCGGCGTCTTGCTGCTGGGCAGGTGCCACGTGCCGCCCGCGACGTGGCGCCCGACTACCGACGCCACGCCGACGCCAAGATCAACTGGGAGGAGCGGGCCCCGCAGCGCACGGCGACACCTCCGGTGCCAGGTTCGTCGTGACCGTCCCGCCCGGCGGGCCGGCACCTGACGGGTCGGCCGGGGACGGTCGCCTCCAGGTGGTGGTGGCCCCCCTGCGCAGCCGCGACCTGAAGGCCGTGCTGCGGATCGAAGACGAGGTCTTCGACGAGCCGTGGTCGAAGCGCCTCTTCGAGGAGGAGCTGGCCCAGCGCACGTCTCGGGCCTACCGTGGGGCCTGGGTGGGCGACGCGCTCGTCGGCTACGCCGGGCAGATGTCGGTCGACGACGAGGCCCATGTCAACAACATCGCCGTGGCTCCGACCTGGGTGGGCCGGCGGCTCGGCACGGTGCTCATGGCCGATCTGGTGCGCACCGCCCTGGCCCGGGGCTCGGCCCACCTGACCCTCGAGGTGGCAGTGGGCAACGACACGGCCCAGGCCCTCTACCGACGGTTCGGCATGGCCCCGGTCGGGGTGCGGCCGAACTACTACGCCCGGGGCGGCGACGCCCTGATCATGTGGGTCCGCGACATCGACACCGGCGCGTACGCCGAACGGCTGGCCGGGATCGA
>DATCCR010000092.1:0-6654 GCA_036511155.1 Acidimicrobiales bacterium | reverse complement strand
GGCGAAGGCGTCGTCGAGGACGGCGAAGCCGAACTCCTCGGTCGACCACAGCACCAGCTCCTCGCCGACGCGCGACAGGTGCACGCCGAGGAGGGCCAGGTCGAAGAGGGCCTCGGCCACGAAGTCGCGGTCGGACACGGCATCGAGCGAGTTCTCGAACCGCCCGGCGAACCCGAGGTCGGCACCGGTACCGTCCGGGTCGAGGGGCAGCGACGAGCCGGCCAACGCACCCGCCCCGAGGGGCGAGACGTCGAGCCGGGCCACCGTCGCCACCAGCCGGTCGACGTCCCGGGCCAGCGCCCAGCCATGGGCCAACAGGTGGTGGGCCAGCAGCACCGGTTGGGCCCGCTGCAGGTGGGTGTAGCCCGGCAGGTAGGTGTCGCCCGCCTCCTTGGCCCTGGTCACCAGCACGTCCTGGAAGTCGAGGATCTGGGCGGCCACCGCGGCCAGCTCCCGCTTGGCGTAGAGCCGGAGGTCGGTGGCGATCTGGTCGTTGCGGCTACGGCCGGTGTGGAGCTTGGCCCCGACGTCGCCGGCCAGCTCGGTCACCCGGCGCTCGACGGCGGTGTGGATGTCCTCGTCACCCGGTTCGAAGGCGAAGGTGCCGGCGTCGAGCTCGGCCTCCACCCGGTCGAGGGTGTCGAGCAGGACGGCCACTTCGTCCTCGCTCAGCAGCGCCCCCCGGCCGAGGCCGCGGACGTGCGCCCGCGAGCCGGCCAGGTCGTCGTGGGCCAGGCGGCGGTCGAAGTGCAGGCTCACCGAGTAGTCCATGACGACATCGGCGGTGCCGCCGCTGAGGCGGCCGTGCCAGAGGGTCATCGCCCGGCGCCCCGGCCTTCCTGGATCGCCGACCAGGTGGCGACCCCGAGGCCCCACAGGCGCACGAAGCCCTCGGCGTCCTGGTGGCGGAAGGTGTCCGAGGCGTCGTAGGTGGCGAGCCCGTGGTCGTAGAGGCTGACCGGGCTGCGGCGACCGACCACCCAGCAACGACCCTGGTCCAGGCGGAGGCGGACTTCGCCGGTGACGTGCTTCTGTGACTCGAGGAAGAAGGCGTCGAGGGCCTGCTTCAGAGGGCTGAACCACAGCCCGTCGTAGACCAGCTCGGACCACCGCGGCTCGAGCCGCAGCTTCTCGTGGTGCAGGTCGCGCTCGAGCGTGAGGTCCTCGAGGTCGGCATGGGCCAGCAGGAGGGCGAGCGCACCCGGGCATTCGTAGGTCTCCCGGCTCTTGATCCCCACCCGGCGGTTCTCCACCATGTCGAGGCGGCCGTATCCGTAGGAGCCGACCACCCGGTTGAGTTCGGCGATGAGCGGCTCGGGGCTGAGTGCCACCCCGTCGAGCGACACGGGCACGCCGGACTCGAAGGCGATGGTGATCTCGGTGGGCTCCGTGGCTGTGGGCACGGTCATCGTGTACACGTCCTCGGGCGGGCGGTTCCAGGGGTCCTCGATGACCCCGCACTCGATGGCCTTGCCCCACAGGTTCTCGTCGATCGAGTACAGCTTCTCCTTGGTCACCGTCAACGGGATGTCCCACTTGGCGGCGTATTCGATGCAGTCCTCACGGGTGAGGCCCCACACCCTGGCCGGGGCCAGGACGTTGAGGTCGGGGGCCAGGGCCCGGGTGCCCACCTCGAAGCGGACCTGGTCGTTGCCCTTGCCGGTGCAGCCGTGGGCCACGTAGGTGGCACCGTGGCGACGGGCCTCGGCCACCAGGTGCTTGACGATGACCGGGCGCGACAGGGCCGACACCAAGGGGTACTTGCCCTCGTACTTGGCGTTGGCCAGCAGGGCGGGCACGCAGAAGTCCTCGGCCATCTCGGCCCGGGCGTCGATGACGGTGGCCTCGACGGCCCCGGCGGCCAACGCCCGGTTGCGGATGGACTCCCAGTCCTCGCCACCCGAGTCCGCCGCCTGGCCGACGTCGACCGCCACGGCCACCACCTCGACCCCGTGGTTCTCCATCAGCCACCGCACGGCCACGGAGGTGTCGAGCCCCCCGCTGTAGGCCAGTACTACTCGCTCGGTCATCGCGCACCCCTCATCGTCTTGGAATCGGTCGTCTCGGTCATCGTGTCCTGCTCGTCTGCATCGTCGATCTTGCCCGCCCGCACCGCTGCCAGCTCGTCGCCGGTCGGCTCCTCGAGCCCGGACAGCACGGCCAGGCGGTGGGCCACAGCCGACCCTCCGGCGGCCTCGGAGGCCACCACCAGCACGGTGTCGTCGCCGGCG
This sequence comes from Acidimicrobiales bacterium, assembly GCA_036511155.1. GTDB lineage: Bacteria > Actinomycetota > Acidimicrobiia > Acidimicrobiales > RAAP-2 > Bog-756. The sequence goes on along the minus strand of DATCCR010000092.1, from coordinate 4,423 downwards.
ACCGTCCCGATCACCCCGGCGAACCCGCTCCGGTCGAGCGCCGAGCCTACGACATGGGCGGAGCCGGGCGGGGTGCGCAGCACGATCAGGTTGCCGGAGTGGTCGGCCTCGACCACCCACTCTCCCAGCACCCGGCGGAGGTGGTCCTCGGGGGCCACCTGCTGGGAGGGCAGCTCAGGCAGGGCGTAGGCGGTGTCGCCCCCCGGCAGGCGCACCTTGACCGCTCCCAGCTCCTCCAGGTCCCGGGACACGGTGGTCTGGGTGGCCTCGATGCCCTCGGCGCCCAGCAGCTCGGCCAGGTGGGCCTGGCTGCCCACCGCGCTGGCCTCGAGCAGCTTGGTGATCCGGTGCTGACGCTGGTGCTTGGTCACCCGGCTCACGGGGTCACCCAGGCCAGCAGACCCCGCATGGCGTGCATCCGGTTGGCCGCCTGCTGCCAGACCACACTGCGGGGTCCGTCGACCACCGCGGCGCTGATCTCCTCGCCCCGATGGGCCGGCAGGCAGTGCATCACGCGTGCGTCGGGAAGCGCCCGGGCCACCAGTGCCTCGTCCACGCGGAACCCGGCGAAGGCCGCCAGCCGTTCCTGGCGCTCCTCCTCCTGGCCCATCGAGGTCCACACGTCGGTGTAGAGCGCGCCAGCGCCGTCGGCCGCCTGGTCCGGGTCGTCGGTCACCACCAGGTCGCCCCCGAAGGAGCGCACCAGGGCCGCGTCGGCATCCGAGGGACCGTAGCCGTCGGGCGAGGCGACCCGGGTCGGGATACCGGCCATCGAGGCGGCGATGGCCAGCGAGCGCCACACGTTGTTGGCGTCACCGATGTAGGCCACCACCCGGTCACGGGCGCCGTCGGTGCCGAACAGTTGGCGGAGGGTCAGCAGGTCGGCCAGGGCCTGGCACGGATGGCCCCGGTCGGACAGCAGGTTGACCACCGGCACGCCCACACCTCCGGCATCGAGCGCGTCGCGCATGCGCTCGAGGGTGCGGTGGTCCATCACCCGGGCGCACAGCACCGAGTGGAAGCAGGCCAACGTGCGGGCCACGTCCTCGGCCGTCTCGCGGACGTCGATGCCCACCTCCGCGTCCTGGATGTAGACCGGGTGTCCGCCCAGGGCCACCGTGGCCAGCTCGGAGCTGTTGCGGGTCCGGGCCGAAGGTTTCTCGAACACCAGGGCCACGCCCCGTCCCTCGAGGGTCCGGGGCAGGTCGGCCGGGTCGCGCTCGGCCAGGGCCAGCACGTCCTCGAGGCCGGCCGGGCCGAGGTCGTCGACCTCCAGCATGTGGCGGGTAGCCCCGCCGTGGTGGTCGGTCCCCCGGCCTCCGTGGTCAACGACCATGGTCGCCTCCTGTGTGGGTGTCGGATGCGTCGCGGGGGCCGAACGCGGCGAGCAGCCGGGCCAGGATCCGCGACAGGGTGTGCACGGCCCGGTCGATGTCAGCGTCCGACACCAGCAGCGACGGCGCGAAGCGCAGCACGTCCGGCCGGGGCGCGTTGATGACCAGGCCGCCTTGCAGGGCCTCGGCACAGGCCGCGGCGGCGAAGTCGTTGTCCAGCACGGCGGCCAGCAGCAGCCCCTCGCCACGGACGTGGTCGACCCCGCTGAGCCGCTCGAGGCCGGCCCGCAGCCGGGCTCCGGCGGCTTGCGCCCGCTCGGGAACGCGCTCGGCCTCCATGACCGACAGGGTGGCCCGGGCCGCCGACATGGCCAGCGGCTGGCCTCCGAACGTGCTCCCGTGGTCGCCGGGCACGAACGCCGCGGCCACTTCGGCCCGGGCCCAGCACGCCCCGACGGGCATCCCGTTGCCCAGGGCCTTGGCCATGGTCACCACGTCGGGCTCGATGCCCAGATGCTGGAAGGCGAACCACCGGCCGGTGCGTCCGAGGCCGGTCTGGATCTCGTCCACCATGAGCAGCACACCGCGCTCGGTGCACAGCTGACGCAGGGCGCCCAGGTAGTCCGAGGACGGCACCACCACGCCGGCCTCACCCAGGATCGGCTCGACCAGCACGGCGGCCACCGTGTCGGGGTCGACCGCTCCGTCCATGGCCGCGAAGTCGTCGAAGGGGACGTGGTCGAAGCCGTCGGGCATGGGCAGGAAGGCCGTCTGCTTCTCGAACTGGCCGGTAGCGGCCAGGGCCGCCAGGGTCCGACCGTGGAATGCGCCGTTGGTGGTCACCACCCGGAACCGCCCGGGTCCGGCCCAGCGGCGGGCCAGCTTCAGGGCGCACTCGTTGGCCTCGGCGCCGGAGTTGGCGAAGAAGACCTGGCCACCGGCCCGCTCGGTGCCGCCGCCGATGAGGCGGTCGAGGGTGACCGCCACCTCCGGGCCGACCACGTTGCCGAACAGGTTGGAGACGTGGCTGAGGGTCCGGGCCTGGGCGGCCACCGCATCGGCCACCACCGGATGGGCGTGGCCGAGCGAGGTCACGGCCAGTCCGGACAGGAAGTCGAGGTACGGACGGTCCTCGGTGTCGAACAGCGTGCTGCCCTCGCCCCGCGCGAAGGTCACCGACGGGTCGGCGTAGTTGTGCATGAGGGCCGAGCGGTCGACGCCTCCCGACGGCTGCGAGCCGCCCGTCACAGGTCCACCCCGACCATGGTCCCCACCCCTTCGTCGGTGAACAGCTCGAGCAACAGCGCGTGTGGCGTCCGTCCGTCCAGGATGTGGGCGCGCTTCACCCCGTGGCGAACGGCCCGCGCGCACGCCTCCACCTTCGGGATCATCCCCCCGTTGGCCGCCCCCGACGCCACCATGCCGTCGAGCTGCTCGGCGCTGACCCGGTGCAGCAACGAGTCGGGGTCGTCCGGGTCGGCCCGCAGGCCGGCCACGTCGGTCAGGAAGATCAGCTTCTCGGACTTGAGGGCGGCGGCCAGGGCGCCGGCCGCCATGTCGGCGTTGATGTTGAAGGCCTGGCCCGAGTCGTCGGTGCCGATGGTGGCCACCACCGGGATCAGGCCCTGGGCCAGCAGCTGGAGCACGATGGTCGGGTCGACCCCGGTCACGTCGCCCACGAACCCGAGGGCCTCGGACCGGGCGGTGGCACTGATCAGGTTGGCGTCCTCGCCCGACAGGCCCACGGCCAGGGCGCCGTGCACGTTGATGGTGGACACGATGTCGCGGTTGACCTTCCCGACCAGCACCATGCGCACCAGGTCGATGGTGTCGGCGTCGGTCACCCGGAACCCGTCCTGGAACTCGACCTCCTTGCCGACCCGCTCCATCAGCGCGCCGATCTGGGGGCCGCCCCCGTGGACCACCACGGGCAGCATCCCGACCGAGCGCATCAGCACGATGTCCTCGGCGAAGGACGCCAGCGCCTCCTCCTCGTCGACGGCGTCCTGGCCCGGCCTGGCGGCCAGCACGTTGCCGCCGTACTTGACCACCACCACCTTGTCGAGGAACCGGCGGATATAGGGCAGCGACTCGACCAGGACGGCCGCCTTGCCGGCGGCATCGCCCTGTCGCGGATCGACCGGTCGGGTCGTGCTCATGAGGTGGTCCTGTTCTCGTCGATGTAGCCGTAGCCGAGCTCCACGCCCATGACCACGCCGGTCCCGTCGGCCAGGCCGAGGCCGCACTCGATGGAGACCAGCGACCCCGCCATGTGGTCGGCCACCGCGGCGCGGTCGTAGGGGACCTCGATCCCGCCCCGGCAGACCGTGGTGCCGCCGTAGGCGATGGTCAGGCGGTCCATGTCGAAGTCGACGCCGGCCGAGCCCAGCTCGCTGGCCACCCGGCCCCAGTAGGGGTCGGCCCCGTTGATCGAGCACTTCACCAACAAGGAGTCGGCCACCTTGCGGGCTGCGGCATGGGCCTGGCCATCGGAGCCGGCCCCGGTCACCTGGACCTGGAAGATCCGTGACGAGCCCTCGGCGTCGGCCGCCATCTGACCGGCCAGGTCCGAGCACGCCTCGGTGACGGCAGTGGCCACCACGTTGGGGTCGCACGGCCCCGCCCTGCCCGACGCCATGAGGACGACGGTGTCGTTGGTCGAGGTGCAGCCGTCGACCGACATCGAGTTGAACGAGTCGGCCACCGCCGAGCGCAGCAGGTCGGCCAGCGGACCCGGTTCGACGGCGGCATCGGTGGTGAGGAAGGCCAGCATGGTGGCCATGTTGGGGGCGAGCATGCCCGCCCCCTTGGCCATGCCGGCCACCGTGAAGCCGGGGTGGGTGACGAGCACCTCCTTGCGTCCGGAGTCCGTCGTCAGGATGCCCACGGCGGCGTCGGCCCCGGCCTCGGGCCCTCCGGCCCGGGCGGCCACCAGCTGGGGGATGCCGGCCTCGATCGGCCCCATCGGCAGCGGAATGCCGATCAGCCCGGTCGAGCACACCAGCACCTCCTCGGCGGCCACGCCCAGCCCTTCGGCCGTCAGGCGGCACATGGTGGCGGCGTCCGCCCTGCCCCGGTCGCCGGTGGCG
>DATCCR010000091.1:0-4670 GCA_036511155.1 Acidimicrobiales bacterium | reverse complement strand
GGGTGCGTGATCGGCCCGGCCACCTGCTTCCCGGTGTCGATGGCCCGGGGGGCCACCTTCGACCCCGGACTCGAGGAGCGCATCGGACGGGCGATCGGGGCCGAGCTGCGGGCCGTGGGCGCCACCTACACCGGGGCCGTGTGCATGAATCTCCTGCGCCACCCGGGCTGGGGACGGGCCCAGGAGACCTACGGCGAGGACCCCCACCACGTGGGGGAGCTGGCCGCCGCCCTGACCCGGGGCCTCCAGGAGCACGTGATGGCCTGCATGAAGCACTTCGCCTGCAACTCGATGGAGGAGGCCCGGTTCCGGGTGGACGTCACCGTCGACGAACGGGCCCTCCATGAGGTGTACCTGCCCCACTTCCGCAAGGTGGCGGACCAGGGGGTGGCCTCGGTGATGTCGGCCTACAACTCGGTCAACGGGAACTGGTGCGGAGAGAACGCCGTCCTCCTGACAGACATCCTCCGCCGCGAGTGGGGCTGGGACGGCTTCGTCACCTCCGACTTCATCGCCGGCCTCCACGACCCGGTCCTGTCGGTGACCGCCGGCCTCGAGATCGAGATGCCGTTCCGCCAGCAGCGGGCCCAGCACCTGCCCGACGCCGTGGCCTCGGGCCGCCTGGACGTGGCCGATGTCGAGGCCCGGGTGGAGGCCACCGTCGCCACGCTGCTGCGGTTCGCCGAGGTGTTCGAGGCCGCCCCCGACAGGTCGGTGCTGGCGTCTCCGGACCACCGTGCACTGGCCCGGGAGGCGGCGTCGGCCTCGATGGTCCTGCTCCGCAACGACGGCGGGCTGTTGCCGGTTCCGCCAGACCTGGGCCGGGTGGCCGTGCTCGGTCGACTGGCCGACGTGGCCAACCTCGGCGATGGCGGATCGAGCGACGTCTACCCTCCGGAGGTCTCGACCCTGCTCGACGGCGTCCGGGGGGCGTTCCCGTCGGCTGAGGTCGTGCACCACGCCACGGACGCCCTGGTGGCCGAGGACGCCGACCTGTGCGTCGTGGTGGTCGGCTGCACCAAGGTCGACGAGGGGGAGTTCATCGACGTGGCGACCAGCGAGTCGATGATGACGATGTTCCCGCCGGCGCCCCCGCCACCGCCCCCGCCACCGACCCCGCCACCCACCCCGGAGGCACCCGGGTCACTGGACGCGGTGGTCGAGGCAGCACTTCCGGACACCGTCGTCGAGTCCGGGGTGGAGCCGTCCGCCGAGCAGACGGTGGACGACGACTCGTCGGCCCAACCGACATTCGCACCGGGAGGCGATCGACGCATCCTGCGCCTCAGCAGCGACGACGAAGGGCTCGTCGCCGCCGCGGTGGCCGCCTGCCCCCGCACGGTGGTGGTCGTCATGGGGGGCTCCGCCGTCGTCATGCCGTGGCTGGACCACGTCCCGGCCACGCTGGTCGTCTGGTACCCGGGGATGGAGGGTGGACGGGCCCTCGGCGACGTGCTGACCGGTGCGGTCGAGCCCGGCGGCCGGCTGCCCTTCGCCCTGCCGACCGACCAGTCCCACCTGGTCGACTTCGACCCGGGTGCCGACACCGCCGTCTACGACCTGTTCCACGGCCAGTGGAAACTCGACCGGGACGGCAATCCGGCGCATCGACCCTTCGGCGCCGGGCTCGGGTACACCATTTGGTCGGTCGACGCCGCTTCGGCGCAGGTGACCATGGATGCCCCCGGTGGCACCACCGGTCGGATCGACGTCGATGTCACCAACGCCGGCGACCGGGCCGGCTCGACCGTCGTCTACTGCTTCGCCGGCCTGCCGGGATCGGCCTTCGACCGTCCTGTGCGCCGGCTGGTGTCGTTCGCCCGGGTGACCCTCGACGCCGGGACCCGGTCTACGGTGTCCCTCCCGTTCGACCTGGCCACCCTGGCCGTGCGCCGGGACGGCGGCTGGCTGCAGGAGCCGGGACGGTACGTGCTGGAGGTGGGTACCGACGCGGGGACGGCCGCCGCCTCGCTCGGTGTCGACGTGACGGGCGCCGGCTGAGGGTGCCGCTGGTCCTGGGGGTGGACAGCTCGACCCAGTCGACCAAGGTCGAGCTGCGCGACGCCGAGGACGGGACGCTGGTCGGCGCGGCCCGGGCCCCGCACCCCGACGTGCACCCGCCCTGCTCCGAGCAGGATCCCGAGGCATGGTGGGAGGCCCTGTGCCTGGCCGCCGCCGAGGCCACGGCCGACGGGGCCCACGAGGTGGCCGCCATCTCGGTGGCCGCCCAGCAGCACGGCATGGTCCTGCTGGGCGGCGACGGATCGGTGCTGCGTCCCGCCAAGCTGTGGAACGACACCGAGTCGGCGCCCGAGGCGGCCGATCTGGTGGCACGGCTGGGGGCCGCCGCGTGGGCGTCGCGTGCCGGCTCGGTGCCGGTGGCCGCCTTCACCGTGACCAAGCTGGCGTGGCTGGCCCGTCACGAGCCGGACGTGGCCCGGGCGGTCGGCTCCGTGTTGCTGCCCCATGACTACCTCACCTACCGCCTGACCGGCCGCCAGGTGACCGACCGTGGGGACGCCTCGGGCACCGGCTACTTCGACCCGGTCGGCGGTGCGTGGCTGGTCGACCTCCTCGACGAGGTGGTCGGGCCGGCCGACTGGGCGGGGCGGTTGCCCGCGGTGCTCGGGCCGACCGAGCCGGCCGGGACGATGAGCGCCGACGGGCGGGCCGGACTGGACATCGGCGACGTGGAGCTGGTCGGTCCGGGTACCGGCGACAACATGGCGGCGGCCCTCGGCATCGGGCTGGCCCCGGGCCAGGCCTGCGTCTCGATCGGAACGTCGGGCACCGTCTACGCCCGCAGCGACCGGGCGGTGGCCGACCCGTCGGGCACGGTGGCCGGGTTCGCGGACGCCACCGGCGCCTTCCTCCCCCTGGCCTGCACGCTCAACGCCACCCGGGTGACCGGGGCGGTGGCCGGCCTCCTCGGGGTGACCCCCTCCGGGCTCGACGCACTCGCCCTGGCCGCCCCGGCCGGCGCCCGGGGCCTGTCGTTGCTGCCGTACTTCGACGGTGAGCGCACCCCGGACCGGCCGACGGCCACCGGCACCCTGGCCGGCCTCCGCTCCGGCGTCACCCGCGAGGACCTGGCCCGGGCCGCCGTCGAGGGGGTCGTGTGCGGACTACTCGACGCCCTCGATGCGCTGCGTGCCCTGGTGGTGACGGACGACGGACCGCTGGTACTGGTGGGCGGCGGCGCCCGGTCGACGGCGTTCCGCCGGGTCCTCGCCGACCTGGCGGGCCGGTCGGTGCTGGTTCCCGACGTCGCCGAGGCGGTGGCCACCGGGGCATGTGTGCAGGCGGCGGCCACGCTGCTCGGGCAGCCGCTCGACGACGTACAGGCGGCTTGGGGCCTCGGGGGCGGGGAGTTGGTGGAGCCAGACGCGGGCGTCGACTCCGCATCGGTTCGGCAGGCCTATGCGGAGCTGCGGGGCTGACCGGCCCGGAGGTCGTACCGGTCGGCATCTCGACCGGGTGCGTCGCCGGAGTGCCGGGTCGATCGCAGCCAATGCGGCGTCGGGGTGGCACCGGATGTGCCCCCACTCGCCACCGCTTCGCGAACTCCTGACCTGGACCTCCCCCGTCGGCCCGGCACCGGCTCGGTAGGGTCAGGGGATGCCCCGAGTCGTACTGGCCCCGGACAAGTTCCGCGGTACCGCCGATGCCGGCACGGTGGCTGCGGCCATGGCCGAGGCGGCGGTCGGGCTCGGGTGGGACGTGACCATCGTGCCGATGTCGGACGGCGGCGAGGGCTTTCTCGACGCGGCGGCCGTCCGCTGTCCCCATCTGGCCTCGACCACGGTGACCGGTCCCGACGGTCGCCCGGTAGAGGCGGAGTGGCGGTTCGGCGACGGGATCGCGGTGGTCGAGTCGGCCCGGGCCTCGGGACTGGCGCTGGTCGGAGGGGCCGAGGGGAACGATCCGGTCGCCGCGACCTCGCGGGGGACCGGGGAGCTGCTGGTGGCCGCGGCCCGCCAGGTCGGGCCCGGGGGGACCGTGGAAGTCGGCCTCGGAGGCTCAGCCACCACCGACGGAGGGCTCGGGGCGGTGCGAGCGGTGGAGGAGGCGGGCGGCCTCGAGGGGATCCGGCTGGTGGTGGCCTGTGACGTCGACGTCGCCTTCGTCGATGCGGCCCGGCGGTTCGCCCCGCAGAAGGGCGCCGGACCTGACCAGGTGGCCGAGCTGACGGGCCGACTGGTCCGGGTGGCCGACGGGTACCGGGACCGCTACGGGATCGACGTGTCGGCGAGGCCCGGGGCCGGGGCAGCCGGGGGACTCGGCGGTGGACTGTTCGTCCTCGGCGGCCTCCTGCTGTCGGGTTACCAGCTGGTGGCCGAACTCGTGGGCCTGGAAGGTGCCCTGGAGGGCGCCGACCGGGTGGTGACCGGGGAAGGGGCCCTCGACGCCACCTCGTTCCTGGGCAAGGTGGTCGGGGGCGTGGTGACCGATGCCCGGGGCCGCGGGCTGCCCACTCTGGTGGTGGCCGGGCGGTGCACCCCCGACGGAGAGGACAGGGCCCGGGCCATGGGGTGCGAGGTGGTGTCGCTGTCGGAGCGTTTCGGCCCCGGGCCGGCCGTGGACGACCTCGAAGCGTGCATCCGTGAGGCGACGGCGACGTGGCTGGGGCCGGCCGGCGGCTGACCGCCGCACCTCCCGGCCGGACCGGG
>DATCCR010000090.1:0-3012 GCA_036511155.1 Acidimicrobiales bacterium | reverse complement strand
GGACCGCCCCGGCCCGTATCCGCCGCTCCGACGCCGCGGCATCGACCGACGGACCCGACGTCGAGGCCCGTCGGGTCCTGCTCCCGCCCGGGAGCGCCATCGACCCGTTCGCCCTGGCCGGCGACGACGGGGTGCTGATGGCCGACTCCGGACGGATCCTGGTCGGCGTGGGCACGGCCGTCTCGATCGCCCTTCCCGGTGGACTGGCCGACCCGGCGGGCGTCGACCGGGCGTTGGCCGAGCTGGCCGCCCTGGGCTGCGACGAACGGCTCCCAGCGGGCACCACCACACTGCGGGCCGTCCTGGCCTTCGGCTCCCTCCCCTTCGACCGCACGGCCCCGGCCGCGCTGGTCGTCCCGGCCACCCTCTACTGCCTGGAACCCGACGGCACCGAGTGGGCCACGGTGGTGGACGGGCCGGACGAGACCCCGGACGGGCTGCGCAACCGCCTGGTGGCCACGGCCGCCACCCATCCCCCGGGCCCGGCGGCCCCGCTCGACCCGCGGGTGACGCCCCGCACCGACGACGACGCCTTCGAGGGGGCCGTGGCCGCCGCCGTGGCCGCCATCGGGCGCCACGAGGTCACCAAGGTGGTGCTGGCCCGCCGCGTCGACGTCGCGCTGGACCGGACCCCCGACCTGGCCGCGCTGCTGCGGCGCTGGCGCTCCCTCGAGCCCAGCGGCACCCTCTTCTCCTTCCCCACTCCCGACGGCCAGTTCGTGGGGGCCAGCCCCGAGCTCCTGGTCGAACGCTCCGGCGATCACGTCCGCAGCCGGCCCCTGGCCGGCACCACCGACCGGTTCCCCGATGCGTCCAGCCCCCTGCCGCCCGAGCTGCTCGAATCGGCCAAGGACACCGAGGAGCACCGGCTGGTGGTCGACGCCATCCGCGACGCGCTGGCGCCCTGGTGCGCTGACCTCGACGTGCCCGACCGGCCCGAACTGGTGCACCTCCACAATCTCACCCACCTCGGCACCACCATCGACGGCACGTTGCGCACCGGCGGCGGGCGGGCGGCACCGAGCGCCCTCCACCTGGCCGCTCTGCTGCACCCGACCCCGGCGGTGGGCGGTGTACCCCGGGCGGCCGCCCTCGACCTCATCGCCCGGCTGGAGGAGGGGCCACGGGGTCCCTACGCCGGGCCCGTCGGCTACCTCGACGGGGCGGGCGACGGACGGTTCGTGGTGGGCATCCGGGCCATGACGGTGGCCGGCCGGACCGCCACCCTGACCGCCGGCGTCGGTGTCGTGTCCGGGTCCCGACCCGAGACGGAACGCGACGAGGCCACCTTGAAGTTCACCGCGGTGTTCGACGCGCTGGCCCCCGGCGTGCCGTTCGACACCTCGGGCGCCACCTCGGGTCCGGCGACCGCCTCGGCCTGAGCGCCACCGCCTGACCACCACGGCCTGAGCGGCCCGCAGACCCAGCCGCCGACTCCCGACCGCCTACCTCCGGACCGGGGCGTCCTGCCCGTAGCGGGCGACGATCCCGGCCAGCTCGTCGGGGGTGTCCCGGGCCACGAAGTGCCCGGCCCGGGGGATCTCCACCAGCTCGGCCCCACCGACGGAGTCGGCCAGGGTCCGTCCGGCGCCGGGCCGCACCACCAGGTCCCAGGACCCCACCACCACCGCGGTGGGTACCCGGATCCGGGACAGTGCGGCGTGCACCTCGGGGAGCTCGTCGATGAGGGCCCGCTGCTCGGCCACGAACGTGCGGCGGTGGCGGCCGAGGGCACCCCGCTCGCCGCCGAGCACACCCTGGTCGGGCAAGGCCGCCCGGAACTGGTCCCGGTACGAGGCGGGCACCCGGGGCGACAGGCGGCGCACTTTCGGGAGTACCTCGCCGAGGGCGACCAGTCCGGCCATGGTCAAAGCCTCCCCCACCACCGGGAGGGCGAGGAGGCGGTCGAACCCGTCGACGCTGTCCGGCGTGCAGGCCGCCGCCACCAGCACCAGGCCGTGGACCAGCTCCGGGTACCGCTCGGCCAGCAGGACGCCCACGCCTCCGGCCCAGCTGTGGGCCACCACGGTGGCCGGCCCGGCACCGGTCACCTCGAGCAGCGCGGCGATCAGATGCGCGTTGTCGGCGATGCCCCGGGCCTCGCCCGCGGTGACGCCGTAGCCGGGCCGGTCGGGGGCCAGCACCCGGAAGCGGTCGGCCAGGCGTTCGGTGACCGGGTCCCACGACGACCCCGACCCGGGCTGGCCGTGCAGCAGCAGGACCGTCGGTCCGGTCCCCCGGTCGATGGCGGCGAGCCTCGGCACGTTCACCGGCGTGTCGTGGCCTGGTCGGGTGCACCGGTCGGTAGTGCCCCGGCTCCGGCCGGATCCTCGAGGGCCTCGTCGTGACCGGGCTCGGATGCCTCGGGTTCCGTCGGCCCGTTCCGCTCCCCGGAATCGAGCGGGAGCACGACGGTGAACGCCGAGCCTTCGCCGGGGGCGGATTCGACCGTGGCCCGTCCACCGAAGCCGCGGGCCAGGGTGGCCACGATGAACAGACCGAGGCCGGAGCCACCGTCGCGCGACGTCGAGGCCCGGTAGAAGCGGTCGAAGACCCGGTCGGCCTGGTCGGGGGTCAACCCGGGCCCGTGGTCGCGCACGACCAGCACCGCCTGATCGCCCTCGGAGTCCGCGCGGACACCCACCTCGACTTGGACCGGTGTCCCGGCCGGTGTGTGGGAGAGGGCGTTGCCCACCAGGTTGTGGACGAGCTGTTCGAGGCGGCCACGGTCGCCGAGGACCGGCGTCGGGCCGGCCACGTCCAGGTCGATGGGCCGCGAACCGTCGATGGTACGGGCGTCGGAGACCACCTCGGCCACCACCGCCCCGAGGTCGACCCGGGTCGGCTCCGGCGTCGGGCCCTCGCCCTCGCGGGCCAGCACGGCCAGGTCGCCGACCAGCAGTCCCATCCGGGCCGCCTCCTGCTCGATGCGGGCCAGCGCCCGGTCCCGGGCCGCCGGGTCGGGCAGGGCGTCCTTGCGGAGCAGCTCGGCGTAGCCCTGGATGGAGGTGA
>DATCCR010000089.1:0-22976 GCA_036511155.1 Acidimicrobiales bacterium | reverse complement strand
GACCGGTCGACCGAGGCCACCCGCTTGACCAGGACCCGGCCGGGATCCCTCGGGTCGGGCACGGCCACGACGTCCCCCACGACCGTTCGGGCCGGGGCTCTCCACGGAGGGGACACCACCAGGAGGCGGTCGCCGTCGAGGAGGGTCGGCGCCATCGAGCCGCCTCGGACCACCACCCGGCGCACGCACCGGGACGCCAGGGCCGAGACCCCCAGGGCGAGCGCCACACCGATCGCCCAGCGCCCGGGGCGACCCGTCCGTCCCCCGGAGTGACACGGTGCGAACCTGGGTAAGGTGGCGCCGTTGGGGTCCATGCCCCACTCTGCACCAGACAGGCCCGGCGCGAGCCGTGCCCGGGTCGGGCGGGACCATCGGTCGTCCCGGCTCCGCAGAACCCAGCCGAATCCAGGAAAGAGGAGCTTCCATGCGCATCGCAGACCATCTGCTCGCACTTGTCGACCGGGTCTCGCCCCCGGCCGTCGTCCACGCCCACTGCGACCTGCCGTGCGGGGTGTACGACCCGGCCCAGGCCCGCATCGAGGCCGAGTCGGTCAAGGCCACGATGGAGAAGGCCAACGCCTCGGACGACGAGTCGTTCAAGATCCGGGCCGCCATCATCAAGGAGGAGCGGGCCGAGCTGGTCAAGCACCACCTGTGGGTGCTGTGGACCGACTACTTCAAGCCCGAGCACCTCGAGAAGTTCCCGAACCTGCACGACATGTTCTGGAAGGCCACCAAGACGGCCGGCGAGACCAAGAAGACCGGCGACGTGGCCGTGGCCGACCGCCTGCTGAGCGAGATCGCCGCCATCGACGCCATGTTCTGGGAGTCGAAGAAGTAGCCAGCACCTCCGCACCACCGGAAGTCGACGAAGCGCCGGCCCCCGGGCCGGCGCTTCGTCGTCACCGGGTCGGGCTGACCGGGGCGCAGGCCGGACCCGGAGTCCGGTGCCCGATCGCCGGTGAGGCCGCTCGGCCGTCAGACCGGCGTCGGGTCGCCCGCCACCAACCGGTCGACCAGCTGGTCGGCCGGCATGGGGCGGGCGAAGTAGTAGCCCTGCACGAGGTCGCACCCGGTACCGGCCACCACGTCCTGCACCCCGGCGGTCTCCACACCCTCGGCCACCACCGTGAACCCGAGGTTGTGCCCGAGCTCGACGATCGAGCGCACGATGGCCGCATGGGCCGGGTTGCGCTCGATGTCGTAGACGAAGCCCCGGTCGATCTTCAGTTCGGCGATGGGCAGGTCGGCCAACATGACCAGCGACGTCTGGCCCGACCCGAAGTCGTCGACACTGATCCGGACACCCGCATCGCTCATCTCGCCGAGGACGGCGGCAGCGCGGACGGGGTCGGTCATGAGCGCCGTCTCCGTGACCTCGACGGTCACCCGGTGGGCGGCGATCCCACCGGCCGCCACGGCATCCAACACCTGGCGGGCGAAGCCGGACCGCCCGAGGTTCCGTGCCGAGACGTTGACGGCCATGGTCAACTCGGGTGACCCACCGCTGAAGCGGGCCAGGTCACGGACGGCCCGGCCCACCACCCACTCGGTCAACTCGTCGATCAGGTCGGTCTGCTCGACGAGGGGGATGAAGCGGTCGGGGAACAGGAGCCCCTGGGTCGGGTGCTGCCACCGGACCAAGGCCTCGACGCCGCAGATCCGGGATGCGACGAGGTCGACCTTCGGTTGGTAGTGGAGCACCAGTTGGTCCGCGGCGATGGCGTGCCGGAGGTCGGACACCAACGCCAGGTTGCCGGAGTCGTAGTGGTTCTGGGACGCGAGGTAGCGGACGACTCCCGAGCGATCCTGCTTGGCCACGTACATGGCGACGTCGGCCTTCTGGAGGAGGTCGCCGATCTCCGTACCGTCCTCGGACGCGACCACATACCCGATGCTCGATTCGATCGACAGCGGCAGTCCGCTGATCTGCACCTCCTGCTGGATCACCTCGCGGAGTCGGGCCAGCACGTCGTCCGGGCGGGACACGTTGCTCAGGACCAGTCCGAACTCGTCGCCGCCCAACCGGGCCACCGAGTCCGGAGCGCGGAGGTGGGCGAGGAGACGGTGGCCGATGGCCGTGAGCAGCCGGTCGCCGTTGTGGTGGCCGAGGGTGTCGTTGACCTCCTTGAACTGGTCGAGGTCGACGATGGCGATCGTCGTCGGATACCCGAGTTCGACACCCCGTGCCACCTCGGCTTCGGCCCGACGGAGGAACAGGCTCCGGTTGGGGAGGTCGGTCAGGGCGTCGTGCTCGGCCACGTAGGCATTCAGCTGCACCTGGCGGCGGAGCCGCCGGACCACCCAGAACGAGATCCCGAAGAGCACCACGTAGAGGATGCCGAGCCCGATGGCCAGGTTCCGGTAGAGGTCGTGGATGCCGATACTCACGTCGGCGCTGATCGGCGAGTAGGGGAGGTAGACCTCGAGCACGCCCACCCGGGCGTTGGCCGGGCCCGCGTAGAGGGGCAGGTACAGCTCGACGGTCTGTGCCCCCGCCTTGCCGGTGTCGACGCTGTCGGAGTTGATCCGGGTCAGGCGGGCGATCGTGATCCCCTTCGCCGCATCGAAGGCTTCGTCCTCCGGACGCTGGTGGAAACCCGAGCCGTCGTCGGAGAACACGACAGCGCCCTGCAGGTCGCGGATCCGCAGTCGTTGGACGTCACCGCGGGCCACGGCCCCCGACGCCAGTTGGTGGAGCCGGGCTGTCTCCGTGGGGTTGAGACCGTCGCTGAGCGGTCGGCCGTCGAAGATCGGCTCCACGGCGGTCTGGGCCATGAGGAGCGCCTCGGAACGCCCCTGGGCCAGGCCGCGCCGCGCCGCCTCGGACCGGTAGCTCCCGGCCAGGACGAGCCCGAGGACCAGCACCGGGACGAGCGAGATCGCGGCAAAGACGACGAATTGCCGCATCGTCGATTCGTGGCGCGCACCACCTCTTCGGGCCATGAGGCTGTATCGGCAGGTCGGCGGGGTCAACTGAAGCCGGCGGACGGACACGCTGCACCATGGGGTGCGGGTACCGGACGCACCTCGGTGAACATTCCGGTGCACGGGCACGTAGTCAGGGTCACTGGGCATGTCGCGTGCCGGCGGCTGCACCGTTGCGAGAGGATGGACCGGACGTTCCACGCACCCGGAGGGGAGCAGCCGTGCTCCACAGTGTGACCACCACCGACGGCGAACTCGCCGACGAGCAGGGCCTGACGGCCGCGTTCACCGCCCACGGCGGCGAGCTGTACGGCTACGCCCGGCGGGCGCTCGGCGACTCCGGCCTGGCCGAGGAGGCGGTGCAGGAGACGTTCGCCCGCGCCTGGCGGGCGCGGGACCGGTTCGACCCGACGCTCGGGGGCATCCGGGCATGGCTGTTCGCCATCGAGCGCCGGATCATCATCGACCTGGCCCGCAAGCGGGCCGTGCGGTCGGCCGACCGGCTCCCCCACGAGCCGCCGCCCGAGCACTCCGACCTCGAGGAGGCGATGCGCGGATGGCTGGTCGAGGAGGCGCTCCGCCGGCTGCGGCCCGAGCACCGGTCGGTCGTCGTCGAGATCTACTACCGCGGTCGACCGAGCAGCGAGGTGGCCACCCTGCTCGGCATCCCCGAGGGGACGGTCCGGAGCCGGCTCTTCTACGCACTGAAGGCCCTCCGCCTGGCGCTCGACGAGATCGGGTGGGACGAATGACCGATCCGGGATGCATCCGCTGGCAGGGCGAGCTCGCCATGCAGTCGCTCGGCAAGCTCGAGCCCGAGGTCGCCGTCGCGCTGCAGGCCCACGTCGACGGCTGTGCCGAGTGCCGGGAGCAGGCCGCCGAGCTGGCACCGTTGGCCGGCGCCCTGAGCATCGCCTCGCCTGCCGCCGTCGAGGACGCCGGGGCCGACCGTGTCCCGCCCCGACTCCAGGAGTCCGTCCTCGGTCGGCTCGAGACCGAGGCACGCCAGGAGCGACGGCGCATCCGCCGTCGGGTGGGTGTGGTCGCCACCGTGGCGGCCGGGATCGCCGCGGCGGCCATCGTCGTCGTGTCGGTGGGCTCCCCGCCGCCGACCGGTCGGGTGGTGGCCCTCAACGGGTCCCCGGGCACGGTGGCCACCATCACACTCGTGCGGTCGTCGTCGGGCACCGACGTGATGCTCCGGGAGCACGGACAGCCCGTGGGCCGGGACTTCGTGGTCACCATGCAGTCGACCTCGGGACGGTGGTGGCAGGCCGGCAGCTACCACACGTCGAGCGCCACCGTCCGCGCCCAGCTGACCTGCGCCGTCGAGCCCTACGAGATCACCCGGGTGTGGGTGCGGGACGGCACCGGGGCGACGGTGCTCAGCGGCTACGTGCACTGAGCTGGGCAGCCGGGCGTCGAGCCCGGCAACCGGCCTCCCCCCGGTCAGCTGCGCAGGAAGGCGACGACCGCCCGCTCCACGTCCGGTGACTCGGTGGACCACGCCGCCACCGGCGCCGCGCCGATGACCACGCCCTCCGCCTCGCCGTGGTCGGACCCGAGACAGGCGATCTCGCGGTACCGGTGCACGGCCGACCCGTTGGTGTAGGTGTCGACGACGCACGAGGCGTCGCGGTCACCGACGGCCAGTCGCTCGTCGGCCGCTTCCAGGCGTACGTCGGTCGCCCCCTCGTCGCGGAGGTGGGCGAGCCGGAAATCGGCGAACCCGGTCGCCGCCTCGCCACCCTCGACCGGCGTGGCGTTGAGATAGGCGAGCAGCCGCCCCGATGTCGTCCGGGCGACCGAGACGGTGCCGGTGTCCGACCTCACCGTTCCCATGTCCGACGGATAGGCGAGCGACTTCGCTGTCGCCGGGAGCGGAAGGGTGCGCCACGTCGGCGGAGGACCGGATTGGTGGACCCAACCGAATTCGGCCGTCGGTCGATCAGGTGCGGCAGGCCCTGTTCCGACCAACGCCAAGCCGATGGTGCCGAGGACCAGGTCGACCAGCACCACCACCGTCACGAGGCGCCCGACGCGGTACGCCGTCGACGGGCGTGCCCTCCTCGGGAGATCGGGCGGGTCCGATGGGTCCGAGCCGGGGGTTGCCACGTATCCGACTACGCAGCGCCACCGCCCGATGTTCACCCCGGCCGGAAGTTCGCATCCGATGGCGCTGCCGTGAACACCTTCGACCCCGGCGCCGTATCCAACCAGACCGACACAAACCGGAGGCGGCACTCGATGGCTCGACGAATTCCTTGGATCCTGGGCGTGGTCGTGCTCCTGGCGACGGCGTGCGGCGGGGTCGGCACCGCCGCGAAGGCCGGCAGCCCCGGCTCGACGTCCGGGGCCCCCGTCACGTCAGGGATCGATGCCCGTCCGTCGACGACCGTGCCGCCGCACGTCACGACGACGGCACCGAAGGGGACGACCACCATGGCCGGGTCAGCCACCAGGACGCACCTGTCGACATCCGGATCGGGCCCGGGTGCCGGCGGCGGTGCCTCGGTGCCCCGTGGCACGCCCGCCGCTCCGTCGCCTCCCCGGACGGCACCGCCGACCACGCAGCCGCCTCCGCCGCCACCGCCACCGCCCACGACGGCTCCGGTGCCGACGACGTCGCCGCCCACGACCATGCCGCCCACCACCACCATCCCGTCGCCGCCCACGACGGTGGCCTGCAACCCACCGCAGGGCGGGGGCGACCTCGACGCCGACAATGCCGGCGGTCCACTGGACGGCGACGGGTGCGCCCTCTGAGCCCGTCCGTCCGGGTGGGTCGGGGTCAGGCGCCTTCGAGCGCGAGGGCCCCCGAGCTGCACGGCTTGCACTCACGCACCAGCGGTCCAACCGCCAGTTCGGAGTCGTCGATCAGGGCACCGCAGGCCTCGCACCGTCCGTAGGTGCCGTCGTCGAGACGGGCGAGGGCCAGCTCCACCTCGTCGAGCAGCCCGTCCACGGCGTCCACCGCGGAGCGGTGCGCCTCTTCCTCGCCTTCCGTTTCCTCACCCTCGAGGACGGCGTCGGTACCGAGGCCGGCTCCGCCATCGGCGCCGGCCTCGACACCGCCTCCCGATGCGGGCACCGCTTCGTCGGCCGGCGACGCCACCGACACGGCATCGTCCGGTGCGGGGCCGCCAGCCGGCGCCACGTCCTCACCACGAGGTTCCGAGGGCGCTTCAGGCGCGGCGAAGCCGCTCCCGTGCACGTCGTTCCGTCCGGGGGACCACTCGGTCTGCATGCCCCGGAGCGTACCCCTGCCGTCCGGGCCATCTCGTAGGGTTGGCCCGTGGAGTCCGAAACGACAGGTGCTTCCGGGCCCGTACCCCATGACCCGTCCGCCCCGCTGGCCCGACTGGTCGGCGCCGGTCAAGTCGTTCCGTGCCTGGACGGCATCGAGCGGGTCGCCGTCGAGCTGGACCAGGCCGCCTCCACCCAGTCCCACCCGATGGTGTCCGACCGAGTGGCCGAGTTCCTGCCCTGGTACTCGAGCGTCCACCGGGGTGCCGGCTTCCGGTCCCGTCGGGCCACCCACGCCTACGAGGAGGCCCGCAGGGCCGTCCTGGCCTTCGCCGGACGCGACGAGGACGGGCCCGACGTGGCCATCCTGTGCCGCAACACCACCGAGGCCATCAACCACCTCGCGTACCGGCTGCGCCTCGAACCGACCGACGTCGTGGTGACGACGGTGGTCGAGCACCATGCCAACCTCCTGCCGTGGGGCCGGGTGGCCGAGCGCCGCTACGTCGAGTGCGGCGTGGAGGGCACGTTCACGACCGACGACGTGATCGCCGCCCTCGACGCCGGCCCACGGCCACCTGCACTCCTGGCCGTCACCGGTGCCTCCAACGTGACCGGGTGGCTGCCTCCCCTCGACGCCATCATCGAGGCCGCCCACGCCCGGGGCGTGCCCGTGCTGGTCGACGCTGCCCAGCTGGCGCCGCGCCGCCCGCTCCCGGCCGCCGCCGACTTCCTGGCGCTGAGCGGCCACAAGCTCTACGCCCCGTTCGGCACCGGTGCACTCATCGGCCCCCGGGCACTGTTCGAAACGGGCGACCCGTTCCTGGCCGGCGGCGGGGCCGTCGACCTGGTGGGGCTGGACGAGGTCATCTGGACCGCGCCCCCCGACCGCGAGGAGGCCGGGTCGCCGAACGTGGTCGGGGCCGTCGCCCTGCACGCCGCCATCGACGCGCTGACCGCGGTCGGCTGGGACGCCGTGGTGGCCCACGAGCGGGCCCTGGCCGCCCGGCTCCACGAGGGGCTCCGGGCCATAGACGGCGTCCGCCTGCTGGGCCCGGTGGGAGCACGCGTGGCCGGCGCCGAGACCCTTCCGGTGGCCGCCTTCGCGGTCGAGGGGATCCACCACGCGCTGATGGCCGCCCGGCTGAGCGCCGAATACGGGATCGCCGTCCGCCACGGGTGCTTCTGCGCCCACCCCTACGTGGTGCGCCTGCTCGGGATGGACCAAACCGACGTCGACGCCTACCGCCGTGAGGTGCTCCAGGGCGACCACCGGGGCATTCCGGGGGCGATCCGGGCCAGTGCCGGGCTCGGCACCTCGGGGCACGACATCGAGACGCTGCTCGGGGCCGTTGCCGACCTGGCCGGCGGTGCGCCGTCCCCGGTCCCCTATGAGCAGGACGCCGCTACCGGCGACTTCTTCCCGGTGACCGACGAGCCCGGCTGGCGGAATGCCGCCAAGGAGCTCGGCGCCGCCTGCTCGCGCGGATGAGCGGCCCACCGTCGCGCCCCACCTACGATCGCCCGGTGCCCCAGGACCCCACCATGTCGATCGAGACCCGAGCATGGCCATGATCCGCCGGCGCCCGGCAGGTCTCCTCGCCCCGGCCGTGGTCGCCCTGTGCGCCGCCGGACTGGCCGGCTGCTCGAACGAGTCGGTGACCCCGGCGAGCTCCGGCACGGTCGCCTACGCCGCCATCGGTGCCAACGCCGCCAACCCCGGTGACACGGTGGCCGTCGTCCAGGCCACCACCGGCGAGCTGGGCAGGCCGGCCACCGTCGGGACACTGCCGTCGGGCCTCGCCCTCGTGCCCGGTGACGCGGAGCTGCTCGTCACCGTCAAGGCCCAGAACGAGCTCGTCGAAGTCGCCACCGCGACCGGCAAGGTGATCAAGCGGGTGGGGGTCGGCCTCGAGCCGGACGCCGTCGCCGTCACCCCGGACGGGCGCACGGCGCTCGTGGCCAATTTCGGCGACAACACGGTCACCGAGGTCCATCTGCCCGGTCTCACGGTCGGACGGACCGTCCCGGTGGGCCGTCAACCGGTGGCCATCGCCATGGTCGCCGGCGGACACCAGGCCCTCGTCGTGAACTTCCAGGACGGCACCCTCCCCCCGGTGGCGCTGCCGGCACTCGTCGCGGGTGCCGAGGTGCCGGTCGGGGCCGGTCCGGTGGCCGTGTCGGTGCCATCGGCGACCGAGGCGTTGGTGGCGGACTTCCAGACGAGCAGCGTCACCCCGGTGGCCCTCCCCTCCCTCGCCCCGCAACCGTCGATCCCCCTTGGGGCCGACCCGACCGGTGTCGACGCGGCGCCCGGGGCCGCCCTGGCCTGGGTGAGTGCCGGATTCGGGATCACCCCGGTGTCCCTCGTCGGTGGTCTCGTCGGGCAGGCAATTCCCCTCGGCGTTCCAGCCCAGTGCATCGCCATGGCACCGGGAGACACCGCCTGGGTGTGCAGCGGCAACGGAGCACTGGTCGAGGTGGATCTCGCCAAGGGCAAGGTGATCCGGTCCGTGGCCCTCGACGGGATCCCGGCGGTGGTCGTGGTCGCCGGCGCTGTCGGCGCATGACTCAGTCGCGGACCGGCGGGAGCGTCGGCGTCGCCTGCCCGGCGGGATCGCCCGGGGCCCGTGCGGCCACGAAGCGGACGAGCTTGCGGCGGGTGAACCCCATCGACTGATACAGGCGGATGGCGTCGGCGTTGTCGGCCGCGGTGTGGAGCATGGGCACCTCACCCCGGGCCACGATGCCGGCGGCCACCACCCGGACCAGGTGCTCGCCCAGCCCCTGGCGCCGGTGGTCGGGACGGGTGGCCACGGCGCTGATCTCGCACCACCCGGTCGGACGGAACCGCTGGCCGGCCATGGCCACCAGCTCCCCGTCGACGCGGACACCGACATAGCCGCCGAGCTCCCACGTGCGGGGGGAGAACGGGCCGGGCCGGGCCAGCTCCACCAGCTCCACCATCGCCGAGGAGTCGAGGGCCCCGAGTGGCACGACGTGGACGTCGGGCCGGAGGGCGGCCACCTCCGACGGCCACGCAGCGAGCGCCTCGCCGGTCATCTGCACGCCCGTGCCGTCGTACTCGACGCCCCACCCGTCCGGCGGCGTGCCGGTGTGGCCGGTCAGGATCACCACGCCGCCGGGGCCGACCAGGTGGGCCATGGCATCCCAGTGCTCCGGGCCGGGCAGCTCGGGGAAAGCCCCGAACGGCGAGACCTCGGGGAGGTAGCGGGCGGCCAGGCCACCGGACTCCGCCACCTCACGCTGGGGCCCGTGGAGGGCGTCCCAGACCGGGTTGTCGAGTGGGTGCATCGTACGGGTCGCTTTCGAAGGTGGGCCGGTGGGACAGGGCCCGAACCTACCGGCCTCCACGACGGCCCACGCCGAGCCGGCAGGCCGCGCGGTCACCGGCCGACGAGGTGCGGCGTTCCGACGGGTGCACTCGTCACCGCCTCCGATCGACTGCGTCCGACCGGTGACCCGCCGCTACGCTCGTGATGTGGCCGAACTCCACAGGTTCCTGGTGCTGTGGGGCCAGATGGGTAGGCCCGGCTTCACCGGCGAGATCGTGGAAGCGTGGGACCCCGAGGAGGCCTTGGTGACGGCGGCCGACATCCACCCGGAACTGCACCGCCCCCGGGTGGCCGTGCTGGCCTCGGAAGCCGGACCGTTCCGGCACGACTCCGGACCGCATCGAACCTGAGACACCGTCTACCTGAGGGGAACACGGGTGCGTGGATCGTCGGCCGCTCGACCAGCGGTCGCCTGAGCCGGACGGCGATCCGCGTGCGTCCGACCTCGCCTCGGCGAGCCGATACGCTCGCCGACGGGCCGTTAGCTCATCGGGTAGAGCAGGGGACTTTTAATCCCAAGGCGGCGGGATCGAGACCCGCACGGCCCACCAGGTAGTCCCAGCTCGGATGCCATGTGGCTTGGGATTATTGGAAATGACTCGACCGTCTTGCCACGGTGTTGAGCCCCGGTCGTCATCATGACGGCCATGGACTCCCCCACAACCCACCAGCTCCAAGCTGAACGTCAGGCATCAGGGACTACTTCGGCATCAACCACCGCCCGTCAACGCCTGGCCGCGGGCGAATCGGAGGCGGAACGGGACCTGAAAGCGAATTCAGCGACAACCACTGTCTCTGCTCTGCTCTCCGGCGACCGACTCGTCGTCTCGGTGGCAGAGGCTGGGCAGTTGCTCGGCGTTTCTGGGGCCTTCGCCCACGAGCTGGCCGCTCGGGGGAACTTCCGACCATCCGTCTCGGGCGGCGGGTGGTGGTCCCGAAAGTGGCGCCTCTCGTCAAGTTTCGGATTTCCCAAGGAGACTGGATCAGCGACGCGGACGCGGACGCTGTCCAGGGGCCGCGGCCGCCGGATCGTCGGGCCAGTGGTGTCGCGGGTAGCGCGTCGCCATCTCCCGGCGGACCGCCGCCCAGCTCCCGTTCCAGAACCCCGGGAGGTCGCCGGTGATCTGGATCGGCCGCCCGGCGGGCGAGAGCACCTCGACCGTGACCGGGATCCGACCGTTCGCGATGGTTGGGTGAACAGCGGTGCCGTACAGGTCCTGGGCGTGCACGGCGATCCGGGGATGCTCACCGTCGTAGGCGATCGGGACGCTCTTACTGCTGGCGAGGAGGACCGCGTTCGGCACGAGTCGGTCGAGATCCGCGACCAGGCCGCCAAGCCGCGAACGGATGACGCTGGCCATGTCGACGCGCTGGAGGTCCGCTCTGCCCTTCGCCCGCCCGAGAAGCGGGGCGAGCCACGCGCCGACGTCGGCAGCGAGCTCAACGTCGGTGCACGCCGGCCACGCTTCACCGAACGCGGTACGCGCCCACCGGACGCGTGCCTGGAGGATTCGCGCTGCACTTGACCACCCAAGAGGTGTCAGGCCGGTCGAAACAGCGTGGGCGACGAGCACCGCGGTGGTCTCCGGCCCTGCCGGCGCGGAGGATCGCACGGCGCCGAGGACGAGCGCGTCGAGGACACGTTCGGTCGTCGCCCGCAGATCGTCGACCCCGTAGTCCCACGCAACCCGGACGACGGTAACGATCCCTTCCCCGCCGATCGACTCGACATCCTCACGGTCGATCACCGCGGCGAGACGGATTCGGCCGTCGGTACGAGTGGCGCGGTCCGCGCCCTCGATCTCGGCCGCGACGAGCCACCCGGCACCGGTCAGTGGGTCATGCTCGGGGAGCGTTGCGCCCGAACCGTGGCGCAACCGGTAGCGGGCACCGCCACGCAACTGCGCGATCCGGTCGGGGTAGCCGAGAGCGAGCAGCGGACCGGGATCGGCCGTCAGACTGCTGCCTGCCGACAACTTGGCCCGTCGGATCAGCTCGTCGGCACGGCGGCGCACCGTTGCGACGGCCGCGCCGTCGACAGCGAGCGAGCCCGAGCCGTCGCCGGTGAGCGCGGCGAGGCGCTCTGCGACGTCAGTGCTCACCGGGGAGTCCCGCCCCCCGCTCCGAGCGATGTCCCGTTCCGAGAGCATCGCAGCGAGGAGCGCGGCCGACCGGCGGCCGTCGGCAGGTGCATCGATCACCATCCGGGCGAGTCTCGGGTGAAGTGGAAGCTCGAGCATCCGACGCCCGAGATCGGTCGGGCGGCCGTCGGCGAGCGCGCCGAGCTCGATCAACAGGGAGGCCGCAACGGCAAGTGCGCCTGGCGGCGGCGGGTCGAGCCACCGGAGCGCCTCGGCAGGTGCGCCCCAGGCGGCGAGTTCGAGCGCGAGAGGCGCGAGGTCCGCACCGGCGATCTCGGGATCGGGCCACGCCCGCCGTCCGAGGTGTTCGGATTCGGGCCACAACCGGTAGGCGACGCCGGGTGCGGTGCGACCGGCGCGACCGGCACGTTGATCGGCTGACGCGCGGGAGGTCGTGATCGTCCGCACCCGACTGAGGCCGCTCGCGGGGTCGAACGCTGGTCGCCGGGCCAAACCGCTGTCGATGACGATCGAAACGCCCTCCACGGTCACACTCGACTCCGCTATATCGGTCGCGACGACGACCCGGCGACGCGCACCCGCGCGCAACGCCCGGTCCTGCTCCGCGGCCGGCAGCGAGCCGTGAAGCGGGAGAACGTCGACGCCACCGAGACCGCCGAGTGCGCGGATCACGGTTCCGATCTCCCTGGTCCCGGGGAGAAAGACGAGGACATCCCCAGGGTCACGCTCGAGCGCATGATGCACCGCTGCGACGACACCGTGTTCCAGACGGGCGTTGGGTCGCCGCGGCATCCAAGCCAGATCGATCGGGAACGACCGTCCCCGGCTCGACACGAATGGCGCATCCCCGAGGAGGACCGAGACCGCGCCCGAGTCGAGAGTCGCAGACATGACGAGGACGCGAAGCTCCGGCCGGAGGCCCTCACGGGCGTCGAGCGTGAGCGCCAGGCCGAGATCCGCCTGGAGGTGGCGCTCATGGAACTCGTCGAAGATGACGAGCGCGACGCCATCGAGGGTGGGGTCTCGCTGAAGGCGTCGGGTGAGAATGCCGTCGGTGACGACCTCGATCCGGGTCACCCTCGAGACCCGGCGTTCGTCACGCGTCGAGATGCCGACGGTCTCCCCAACCCGCTCGCCAAGGAGTGCCGCCATCCGCGCGGCAGCAGCGCGGGCCGCGACTCGGCGGGGTTCGAGCAGGAGCACGCGGCCACCATCCATCCACGGCTCGCCCAAGAGGCGGAGCGGAACGACCGTCGTCTTGCCTGCGCCCGGCTCAGCCTGGAGGACCGCAGCGCCGACCTCGGCGAGCGCGGCGCGGAGTTCGTCGATGACCTCTTCGACCGGAAGGCCGGTCGCAGCCGGGTGGGGGAAAGTGGCCACAAGTCAGGGTACGGCAGCTAGGTGCTCACGAACGTCGATCGCCGGGGCGGTGATCCGGTGTCGCCATGACTCGAAGAACACGGCGGATCAGCGGTCGTCGCCGACTACCGGTGTGTGGTGCCCTCGGGAGATGCCCACTCCGGGGAAGCGCCCCCGCGCACTAACGATTCGAGTTCAGCGGTTGTCCCTGGGCGCATCTCAACCGCAGACCTCGCTGCTCCCCTGCTACACAAATCAGCGGACGGTGGCCCACTGGATGGACCCCCCGGGAATTTGCCCCGGACCTGACCAGCACGTTTGCTACTCCGTGGACCGTATGGCCAGCTCAGTTGACACTTTTGATCCCAAAGCGGCGGGATCGAGACCCGCACGGCCCACCAGCGGGGGAACGCCTCCGTGCTGTCCATGTACGCCCTCCGGCCCTCGGCCAACCGCCCGTCGGTGGAGTCCGAGCGCACGGCGCCTCGATCTCGTGGGCGTGCGCATCACCTGCAGCGACGGGTTCGCCGAGCTGTGGCCGGCCATCGCGGCCAGGGTCGCCGTCAGAGCCCGTGGTCGGCCCGGTACTGACCCACGATGGCGTTGGCGTGCCCGTGGCCCATGCCGTTCTCGCCCTTCAGCAGGGCGACCATCTCCATGTGCTTCATCGACGGGTGGTCGTCGAGCACGGCGAACCAGTGGTCGATCGGCTGCCCGTACTTCTTCTCGATCGACGGGAAGTAGGAGGCAGGTCCCCTGACCGGTTCCGTCATCGCACGCTCCGTTCCTCTCGGTCCGACGATTGGACGGTAGCCACCGTCGTCGGTTGGCGTGGTCCGGTACCGTGACCACATGGTCACTCCGCCGGTCAGGCATGGCGCCCCGGAAGCCGGTGTCGGGCCCGGACGTCGATCCGGTCGATGAGCGAACACCGGAGGCCGCGCTGGTTCGGCCGGAAGGACGGCGGGATCGGGTTCGGGCCGCTGACGTGGCAAGGGCGGGCCGCCACGTTCCTGTACGTCTTCCTCGTGTTGTTCGCCGTGGTCATCTACAGCACGTTGTCGTTGATCGCGCTGGTGATCGGCCTCTACACGGTCGTGTTCGTGCTGCTCGTGGCCTTCACGTCCGACATCATGGACAATTGGCCGCCGGGGTCCTGACCCGCCGGGGTCAGACCGGCAGGGCCGACCCGAGCGCCGAGGCCGCGAACGCCGTCACCTCGTCGACCGTCCCCCGGATCATCACATAGCGGTCCGGCCGCACGACGCAGGCGTCGCTGCCGTCGAGCAGCTCGGCAATGGCCGGCGTCGACGCCACGTCGAGCACCACCGCCCGGTCCACCCACCACCTCGCATTCCTGGAGTCGGGGTCGATCCGATCGGCCGTGCACAGCAGGAACGTCGGTCCGACGCGGTCGTCGAGCAGCTCGCCGAGGATCCGGGGCTGGCAGCTGAGCCGGCCGCCACCGGGCCCGATGGCCGGCCCCCCGGCCAGCGGCGGGATGAAATCGGGCGCTGTCGCCTCCCCCGAGAAGTCGGCCAGCATCGCCTCGTCGCGCCGGCGCGACGCCTCGGGGTCGGTCATGCAGATCAACTGGCCGAAGCCGACGGCGGCATCGATGACCAACTGGGCGTGGGGCTCCCGCTCGGCCTGGTAGGTGTCGAGGAGCCCATCGGGCGACGCACCGCCCAGGACGCCGGCCAACTTCCAGGCCAGGTTGGCGGCGTCCCGCATCCCGGCGCACATCCCCTGGCCGAGGAACGGGGGCGTCTGGTGGGCGGCATCGCCGGCCAGCAGGACCCGGCGGTCACGCCACGTCGAGGCCACCAGGCCGTGGAACGTGTACACGGCCGACCGCTCGACCTCGGCCAGGGCCGGGTCGATCCACACCGACATCAGGTCGTCGATGACCTCGGCCCGACGGACGTCCTCCTCCGCCTCCCCCGGGAGCAGCATGAACTCGAATCGGAACCGGGGCGCCGGCATCGGCACCAGGGTGTGGGGCCGGGCCGGGTCGCAGACCTGGAGGCACCGGGTGGGCAGGTCGGGAACGTCACCGGCCAGCAGCAGGTCGACCACCAGCCACGACTCCTCGAAGCCCGTGTCGGACAGCGCGGTGCCGATGGCCTTGCGGGTCATGGACCGGGCCCCGTCGCACCCCACCACGTAGCGGGCCCGCAGGCTCCCCCCGCCCCCGAGGGACACGTCGACGCCCTGGTCGTCCTGGTCGAGGCCCTGCACTTCGGCACCCAACCGGACGTCGACCCCCATGCCCAGGACGGTGCGCCGCAGGATGGACTCGAACGTCGGCTGGTGGAAGAAGACCGACGACGGCCAGCCCGTCGGGGCCAGCGGTGGCACGGTGGCCGACAGCAGGGTGCGCCGGTCCGCCGTCACGAAGGCCAGCCCGTCGTTGAGGATCGAGTCCGACAGCACCTCGTCGGCGCACCCGAGCTCCTGGAGGACCCGCAGGCCCTCATGGTCGATCTGGACGGCGCGGGGCAGCGGGAACACCTCGGTGTCCCGTTCGATCACCACGACGTCGAGCCCCCGGCGGGCGCACAGACCGGCCAGCGCGGCGCCCGTCGGCCCGAATCCGATCACCACCAGGTCGACGACCCTGTCGCCGGAGCGGCCGGTGGGGCTCATGCCGGCCAGTGCTCCCACCCGTCCTGGAGGACATCGAGGTCGTCGGGCACGATGAATTCGAGGGGCAGGTTGGGGCCCCACGAGTTGGCCACGTGCTCGAAGGTGAACTCGGTCCGCCCGGTGGCCTCCCATGCCTCGTCGTCGAGGATCTGGTCCAGGTCGGAGTAGAGCTCGATGAACGAACCCGACGGGTCACGCAGGTACCAGTAGAAGTTGGAGCCGGCGAAGTGGCGGCCCATCCCCCACACCTGGCGTTCGGGATCGAGGCGGTAGAGGGACGTGGCGGTGTGGCCGACGTGGTCGACGTCGTCGCACTCCCACGAGTAGTGCTGCAGTAGTGGGACCGGCGACTCGACCACGGCGAGGTTGTGGTGGTCGGTGGAACACCGGAGGAAGGCGATGATCCCGTCTACCGAGTCGCTCACCTTGAAGCCCAGCCCCTCGGTCAGGAGCGACACCGTGCCGACCAGGTCGGGGGTGCCGAGGACCAGGTGGCCCAGGCGCCGCGGCGGCCGGGGTCCCCCGGACACCGTCGGGGCCCGCCGATCGCGGCGCACCACGGCGCCCGGGGCGTTGGGCACCACCAGGTCCGGCGGCTCCTGGGTCGGGGCGGGACCGGCGATCCGCACCTCGAAGCGCACCCGGCTGGCGGGATCGACCACCGTGAGCACGTCACCGTCGAGGCTGACGGCGGCACCGCCGGCCCGCAGGCGTCCGGCGGTGGCGGCCAGTTCGGACTCGTCGTGGCAGCCGACGGCCACCGAGTCGAGGCGGCGGAACGGGCCCTCACTCAGCGTCACCGAGGCTCCGCCGTCGGTGCCGACGAACCCGGCGGTGGCATCACCCGACAGGCCAAACTCGGCGTAGAAGGCGGACAGGGCATCCGGGTCCGGGACCGCGGCGTGGATCCCGAGCAGGCGGTGGAGGCTCACAGTGCCAACGCCCCCGTGCCGGCCACGCAGGTGTTGCGCAGCTCGCCGATGCCCTCGGCCCCGGACGTGACCACGTCGCCGGCCGCCAGGAAGCGGCCCCGCGCCATGCCCACGCCGTCGGGCGTCCCGGTGAAGATGAGGTCGCCCGGCTCCAGCGTGCAGACCGACGAAAGGTACGCGACGAGGGTGGGGATGGCGAAGATGAGGTGGGACGACCGGCTGTCCTGCATCCGCTGCCCCGACACGTCGCACCACAGGGCGATGTCCATGGGGTCGGCGAAGGAGTCGACCGACACCACGGCCGGGCCGATGGGGGCGAAGGCCGGGAAGCTCTTGCCGAGCGAGAACTGGGGCGGGGTCCCGGTCATCTGGACGAGGCGGTCCGAGATGTCCTGGCCCAGGGTCAGCCCGGCCACCACGTCCCACGCCCCGTCGACCGGCACGTACGCACAGGTGCGGCCGATCACCACCACGATCTCGACCTCCCAGTCCACCATCTCGCCCGTCAGGGGCACGTCGGCTGTCGGGCCGGCGATCGAGCTGGGGAACTTGGTGAAGGTCAGCGGAGCCGGCGGAGGCGTCATCCCGCTCTCGGCGGCGTGGTCGGCATAGTTGACACCGATGGCGAACACCTGGCGGGGTCGGGGCACCGGGGCGCCGAGTGCGGCGTCGGCCACGTCGCCGTCGGACGAGGCGCCGGCGCAGCGGTCGGACAGGGGGTGGAGCTCGGCGGACCGGGCGACGGCGGCCATCGGGTCGGCCAGCGAGTCGTCACCGGACAGTCGGGCCAGGTCGTACCACTCGCCGTCCACCTCGAGGGCGGCCCGTCCGGACACGTTCAGCAGTCGGAACATCGGCTCTCCTTGTTATCGATCGATAACACAGTATTATCGATCGATATGACGCGTGCAACCGCCACCGAGTCGGCCGGGGCCCGGACCCGCCGGCCGTCCGAACACGTCACCAGGGACCTCCTCGACGCGGCCGCGGTCGAGTTCGCCGACCACGGGTTCGCCGGTGCGTCGACCCGACGGATCGCCGAGCGGGCCGGCGCCCACCAGCCCCAGATCAACTACCACTTCACCTCGAAGGAGCAGCTCTGGCGGGCCACCGTCGACCACCTGTTCTCCCTCATGGACGCCACACTGCCCGGCTTCGACGGCGGACCCTCGCCCGAGGCGGCGTTCGAGGCGGTCCTGCGCAGCTTCATGCGGTTCTCCGCCGAGCATCCCGAGCTGGACCGGATCATCAATCTCGAGGCGACCGCCCCCTCCCCCAGGCTCGAGTGGCTGGTCGCCACCCATCTCCGACCCCGCTTCGACGCGGTGTCCGACGGGTGGACCGGGCTGCGGGCCGCCGGCGGCGGCGCCGACCTGACGGCGGCCGAGGTGTGGGAGGTCCTGACCGGCTTCGGGGCCCTCCACTTCGCCAACGCCCCGATGCTCTCCCTCCTGGGGATCCACGGCGAGAACGGTCGGTCGGAGTCCGACGCCCACACCGAGCGGCTGCTGGCCATCCTGATGCCGGCCGCGGCGGGCCGGGCGTAGGCACCGGCGGACCCGTCGGCCGGCCGGGGCACCGACGCCTCCGTCGGTGAGGGCACCGGCAGGCCCGCAGTACCGTGTGGCCGGTGAGCGTGCTCGTCGATCTCCAGGGCGTGAGCGTCACCATGGCCGACCGCACCCTCTTCGGCGACCTGTCCGTGACCCTGCACACCGGCGACCGGCTGGGCGTGGTCGGCATCAACGGCACCGGCAAGTCCACCCTGCTGCGGGTGTTGGCCGGTCGACTCGACCCCGATGCCGGGGTGGTCCGCCAAGGGCGTGGCGTCCGCACCGGCTTCCTCGACCAGGACCCCACGCTGCCCCCGGGCACGGTGCGCGACGCCGTCGGGACCGGATGGGAGGCGGCGGCCGCTCTCGACCGCCTGGGCATGGCCGACCACGTCGACCGCGACGTGTCCGAGCTGTCCGGCGGACAGGCCAAGCGGGTGGCGCTGGCCCGGGTGCTGGCCGCCCCGTGCGAGCTGCTCATCCTCGACGAGCCCACCAACCACCTCGACCTGGCCGCCGTGGCCTGGCTCGAGGACTGGCTGGCCGCCTATCCGGGCGGTCTGGTCATCGTCTCCCACGACCGCTACCTGCTCGACCGCGTCACCACCCGCATGCTCGAACTCGACCGCGGCGCCAACTTCCTCCACGAGGGCGGCTACGGCTCCTACCTCGAGGCCCGAGCCGAGCGCGAGGAGCAGGCCGCCTCGGCCGAGGACAGGCGGCGCAACCTGGCCCGCAGCGAGCTGGCCTGGCTGCGCCGTGGCGCCAAGGCTCGCAGCCGGAAGCCCCAGGCCCGGGTCAACGCGGCCAGGGCGCTCATCGGCCAACGGGCGGCCGAGGCGGCCCGGCCCGGCGACCTCGAGCTCGAGGTCTCCATGAAGCGACTGGGCGACAAGGTCATCGAGTGCCGCGGGGTGGACGTCACCTACGGCACCGGGGCGCCCGTCTTGGCCAACGTCGACCTGGTGATCGGCCCGGGCGACCGCATCGGCGTCGTCGGGGCCAACGGGACCGGCAAGTCGACCCTCCTCGACGTGCTGGCCGGCGAACTGGCGCCCACCACCGGGACCGTCGAGGTCGGGCCCACCGTGGTGGTCGGCTACTACGACCAGCACGGCACCCAACTCGATCCCGAGGCCCGCGTGCAGGAGGTGGTGGCCGGTCCGCTGCGCACGCCCGGGTCGCTGTCCGACATCGCTCTCATGAAGCGGTTCTGGTTCACCGGGAACCTCCCCTACACCCGGGTCGGGAGCCTGTCGGGCGGCGAGCGGCGGCGACTCCAGCTGCTGGCCGTGCTGGCCCGCCAGCCCAACGTGCTCCTCCTCGACGAGCCCACCAACGACCTCGACCTCGACACCCTGCGCATCCTCGAGGACTTCCTCGACGACTGGCCCGGCACGCTCGTCGTGGTCAGCCACGACCGCGCCTTCCTCGACCGGACCATCGAGACGGTGGTGGCCGTCGGGTCCGACGGGGTGGCCCCGGTGGCCGGCGGGCTGGACGCCTGGATCGCGTCACTGCTCGCCCCGACGACGCCGGCCGAGGCCCCGGCGAAGACCAAGGCCCCGGCCCCGGCCAGGACCCCGTCGGACGGGCCACCCGTCGGGCGGCTGCTCCGCGAGACCGAGAAGCAGATGGCGCGGCTCGGCCGTCAGCGGGACAAGCTGCACGAGGCGCTGGTGGCCACCGCCGACCACGTCGAGCTCACCCGCCTCGGTGCGGAGTTGCAGGACGTGCAGGACGAACTCGGGCGCGTCGAGGAGCAGTGGCTGACCCTGGCCGAGGAGGCCGACCGGCGGGACTGACCACCGGCGCCGGGCACGCCTGCGTCAGGCCACGACGGACCGGCCGGACAGTTCGGTGACCGCGGCACGCAGGGCGGCGTCGGGGTCGTCGGCCGGGCCGGGGCTCCGCCAGGCCACATGCTGGTCGGGCCGCACCAGGATCGCACCCGAGTCGCCGATGCCCGACACCGCGGACCATGCCGAGGCCCTCCCCGAGCGCCATCAGTGCGTCGGGTTCCGGGACGGTGAGTTCGAGGTCCGGTAGATCGTGCAGCGCCATGGCGTACCTCCCCGTGACCAGAGGCAGAGTGGACATTTTCTTGTCGTGCGTCAACAAGCAATGGTGCCGGTCGAAGGTGGGTACAGTTGCTCCACGAACGTAGCTCTGGCGGGAGATTTCGGAGTGAGTATGGCCACGACCCCGCAGGACCCGACGAGGAACACCGAGACGCGGGGCCGCCCCCGGATCCGCCAGGACGACGAGATCCTCGACGCCGCGCTGCAGGCGTTCGCCGCCCAGGGCTTCGACGCCATGTCGCTGCGGTCGCTCAACGCGCAACTGGGCCTCAGCCACGGCACCATCAGCCAGCGGTTCGGCACCAAGGAGCGCCTCTACTTCGCCGCTGTGGACCACGGGTTCGCCTCGTTCCTGTCCGACATCGAGGAGCGGCGCCGGGTGGCCCTGGCCGCCATCGACCCCCCGGACGACTTGGCCGACCTGCGCGCCACCATCCGGGCCTTCCTCGGCGCCGCGCTGCTCCGCCCCGAGCTCGGGCGGCTCATGAACCAGGAGGGCCTCTACCCGACCGCCCGGCTCCAGTACATCGTCGACCATGTGATGGTGCCCCTGTTCAGCAGCCTCGGCGGGCAGATCGAGCGGCTCCGTATGGCCGGGCGGGTACGTCCGGTCACGACCCGGTCGCTCTTCTTCCTCGTGGCCCACGGGGCCGAGGCGCCGTACACGCTGACCGCCCTGTCGGGAGCGTTCGACGTCCTCGACGGCCCGCTCGACCCCCACCGGCACGCCGACGACGTGACCGATCTCCTCATGCGGGGGATCACGCTCGACGCCGGGGCCTGACCGGGCGCGGGACCGGCCGACCCGGGCCGCCGCCACGCCAGGGGTGTCTAGAGTGCGGGCACTCACCCGTCGAAGGAGCGCCCCGCCATGAGCAAGACCGTGATGATCACCGGAGCAGGATCGGGATTCGGGAAGGGCGCCGCCCTGGCCCTGGCCGCCCGTGGCCACACCGTCATCGCCACTACCGAGACCGAGGCCCAGGCCGAGGCGCTGGCGGCCGAAGCGCCGCAGCTCAGGGCAGTGAAGCTCGACATCACCACCGACGACGTGGCGGAGGCCGCCGCGTGGGACCTCGACGTGCTCATCAACAACGCCGGCGCCGGGCAGACCGGGCCCATGGCCGACGTGCCGATCGACCGGGTGAGGCGTCTCTTCGACGTCAACGTCTTCGGCACACTGGCCGTCACCCAGGCCGTCCTGCCCCGCATGGTGGCCAAGGGCTCGGGGCGCATCATCATCATGTCGTCCATTTCCGGGGTGCTGTCGGCGCCGGCCTTCGGGCCGTACTCGATGACCAAGCACGCACTCGAGGCCATGGGCAAGGCCATGCGCACCGAGCTGGCCGACCAGGGTGTCGACGTCTGCCTGATCAATCCGGGCCCCTACCTGACCGGGTTCAACGACCGCATGGCCGACTCGATGTGGGAGTGGTTCGGGTCGGACGCCGTCAACGCCGGGGCGACCCCCCTGTTCGAGATGATGCGGGACTTCGTGAAGAACGACCAGCGGGACCCCGTCGAGGTGGTCGACAAGCTGGTGGAACTGACAGAGGCCGAGGCCACCGAGGAGCACAACTTCGTGCCGCCGGAACTGGCCGCGTTCCTCGGGGGCTGACCCCGCACGGGGGCCCCGGCCGGCCGACCGCCAGGATGTTCCCAGATGAAACCCCAGGTCAGACCTCAATTCGAGAAATTCCACGAATTTCTCGGAAATTCGCTCAAGTCGGGGATCGAACGTGCCGATACAGCGAGTGACAGGCGCTGGTAGCGGAAGCCGGTGATGCGCCGATCGCCCCCGCCTGACCCCGTCTCCGGATGGTGCCGGTCGCTAGGCTCCCCTCCATGGGACCCCTCCTCCGCTCCGGGCCTCGCTCCATCTGCTGCGCTCTCGTCGTCGGCCTCGGCGCTTTCTTCGCCACCACGGCGCCGGACACGCCGGCCGCCGCCGCCGCTCCCATCCTGACCACCGGTGCGCCGGTGGTCCCGACCTACCTGCCGGCCGGATTCATCGACAACACCCAGACGGCCGCCCAGGTCGACGCCGAGCTGGCCGACCTCGACCGGTTCGGGGTCAACCGGGCCCTGCAGAACCTGGCGGGTCTCCGCCCGACCGGCACCCTGACGCTGTCGTCGACCACCACGGCCATGCTGCCGCTGTGGGTGTCGCGCACCGCTGCCTTCGACGCGGCCAACGGCCGGTCGATGGCCGTCACCGCCGTGCTCAACGGCAGGCTCGACAAGGGCCTCAACCTGGACGACGCCCCCACGCGGTCCGCCATCACGGCCGGCGCGCTGCACGTGGTCGGGCTCGGCGTGTCCAGCATCCAGCTCGACCTCGAGCCGTTCCCCACCACGCCGGGCTTCCTGGCCCTGCTCGACCAACTCCGGGCCGCGTTCGCCGGAGCCCCGACACCGGTGCAGCTGTCCGTCGTGGCCCCGACGAACGCGTCCACGTGGGGACCGACGTACCTGGCGTCGGTGTCGTCACGGGTGGACGAGGTCGACCCCACCTTCTACGACAGTGGGATCCACAAAGTCGCCGGCTACGAGCAGTGGGTGGTGGACGGCCTGGCCGCCTACAGCGCGTCGACCGCGTCGACCGCCCGCATCGTCCCCATCCTCCCCTCGTACCGGTCCAACCCGTGGCACCGGCCGCCGGTCGAGAACATCACCACGGCCACCGTGGCGCTCACCCGGGCGCTGGCCGCCGGCGACCGCATCGACGGGGCCGGGATCTGGTGGTGGTGGGGCTTCTTCTACGGCGAGG